>CBDVDV010000046.1:0-20194 GCA_965372835.1 uncultured bacterium
TCGTAGTCGTAGCGACCGTTGGGGAGTTGTTTCACGGCCAGCCAGCCCTTCTTCAAGAAGAGGTTGACCAGTGCGACGGCCCGACGGTTGGGCGTATCGGCATGGTCGGCCAGCACGAAGACGACCGTGTCCTTGCCGGCGGCCTTGGTCACTTCGCCCACCATCAGGTCGGCCAACTCATACGCTAAGCGCATCTTCTGCCAACCCTCGGCTTCGCGCTCGGGCGAGTAGCCGGTGGCGAAGGGGTCGACGTACTGGAGGAAGAGGTGGTTGACGTGGTCCAAGAGGTGAAGTTGCTGCATGTAGAGGACCGTCGCCGGCCGGCGCATGAGGTATTTCGCCGCCTGGCCGACCCAGCGGGCAAAGTAAGCGAACTCCTCCCGGCAGGTGACTTCATCACACAAGCCAGTTGTGTAACTGGCCCAAGCCGGCTCATTGATGTAGGGACCGAAGCGCTGCACCAACTTCTTGCCGACCGACCGCGGGCTGACGAACTCGTCCTGGGCCACCACGTGCGGGTGGTAGAGCCAGAGGCGCTTTGCGTCGGGGCTGAGTTCGATGAGTTTCCAGCGAAGGGCGCCCCGCTTCCGCTTCCTTCCGATGTCGGACAAGTCAAGGTCGAAGCGCTCCCACAGCCAATCGCTCCACTGGCCCGGTCGAAGGGTGGCCAGCGCACGCTTTGCGTCCCTGGTCTTGGTCAGCAGCACGCGGTCGTAGCCTTGCCGCTCGGCGACGACCAGGAGGTGGTAAGTGATGGGTGTCCCGCGCTCTTTGGTGACGAGGGTGAGGTCGGCAGTCAGCGCGGGCCTCACTGAGTCGGGCAGGTTCTTCCACCCCTGGGCTGGACGAAGCTCGATCCCGCGCAAGGGCCCCCTCACGTTGTACGTCCGAAAGCCCTGAGGAGGCGCAATCTCGAAGAAGTAAGAGCCGGGGCTCTGGAACCAGTCGACGTGCACCACGCCTTTGGCCGTGGGTGGATAGCCCACGAAGTTCATCAGCACCGACTTCTTGCCGACCCGCGCTGCTGCTTCCCACAGGTACTCGGCAGTGCAGATGTTGGAACTCATGGCCTCGAGCCGGTGGACGTTGGCGGGGAGCTCCCCGGGCACGTGGTCGCCCCACATCACCACGCCGTGGGTCCCCGGCCAGGCGCCGGTGGCGATGGAAGTCCAGTTGGCCGGGGTCTGGGCGGGAGGCACCGACACCAGCCTGCCGAACGCGCCCCGTCGGATGAGAGTGCTCATGTTGGGCAGTCGCCCTTCCGCCGAGAAGCGCCTGACGTACTTTGCGTCCATGCCGTCCAGCCCAATCACCAACGCGCGCTTTGCCTTCGCCATGCCGGGTCCCTCCTTCCAAAGGTGCACTGTGATGGAGACTGACTTTCTACCGCGTGGTCGATTGCTGTCAACCCGTTTCTTTTTGGGCACACCTCGAGCATGCTCAAGGTGTAGGCGCCTCCTTGGCAGCCCCAGGTCCTGGTGCGAAACAGCGCCCTTGTGAAGACAAAGCAGGGGGAACATACCTGCCTCAGGCAACATGCTTTACTCAGACCAAGACATCCTCTATTATGCCTCGAGGGTGTCGGGGCACGCGGTACTGGGAGGCAGCTCATGGAAGAACCCGCACACGAGGATCACCTGCGCACCATTGACATCTTCTCGCTGATGTCGCCGCGCCCGCTGTGGCGGCTGCTGCGGGGTGTGGTTCGAGCGCCCCTGGACGAAGGCTTTGCCGGTTCACCCCTGGCCGTCTGCTGGTTCGTGACCTTTGCCTGCAATGCCCGTTGTCCCTTCTGCTGCAAAGCCAGCGAAGTCCGGGCCGGTAAAGACCGCTTCCCTGCCTTGACCATCGAGCGGGCTGCGGAGCTAATGGCCAGGATCCGCCGCTCCGTCGACCTGCTGTACCTTTCCGGTGGCGAGCCCACGGTCCACCCGAACATTCTGGAGATCCTCACCGAAGCGCGGCGGCTGGCGTTCTCCTCAGTTGGCATCAGCACCAATCTCATCGCCTTGGACCGCAAGATCGAGCTCCTGGACTATCTCGACGCGGTCTCGGTGTCCATTCATTCTCCCGACGTCGGCTGCCATGCTGCCAATCTGGGCGTGCCGGTGGAGGTGGCGCAGCGGGTTTTCCGCAACCTCCAGTTGCTCCGGGACCACCCCCGTCGACGTGAGTTCAAGGTCATCGTCAACTGCGTCATCAACGAGCGGAACCTGGACACGGTTCTGGAGATGATCCCGTTCACGAAACGGCTGGGCTTCATGCTGGAACTGGTGCCCGCCAACGAGCACGGGCGGGTGCCCTCGCTGGCCGGCAATCCCCGCTACCAGGCGCTCATCGACCGGGTTCTGGCGCTGCGGCGGTCGGGCGAGGCCCCGCACCTGGCCGGCTCCACGGCTTACTATGAGCGTATCCGTTCCTTTGAGCCGTTCCGTTGCTTCCCGTACGGCGTAGCCAATATCATGCCCGATGGTCGGCTCTGCACGCCCTGCGACGTCTCGGAACAGTACGCGGTCAACGTCCTCGACTATGCGTCCCTGAAGCAGGCTGTCAAGGACCCCCGGACCGACCTGGGGAGGTACCCGTGCAAGGAGGGCTGCTGCTTCAAGGCCGGCATCATCGAACGCAGTCGGCTGTTCGGGTTGCTCTTATCCGGCCGGGGCTCCGCTGCCGAGTGACGGGGCAACCGTGCTTTACCTGCTGATGCCAGTGGTGGGCTTTGTGGTGGGGGTGTTCTCGTCCTTCACCGGTCTGGGCGGCGCCATGATTCTGACCCCCACGCTCTCGATGCTCTTCGGTCTTCCCTACCCCACGGCTATCAGTTGCACGGTGGCGCAGATGGTGGGGATGTCGGCTTCGGGGCTGTGGCGACACTGGCGGCTGGGGCACGTCGACTGGAAACTCGCCCTCAACTTTCTGGGGGGCTCGGTACCGGGCGCGGTGCTCGGGCGACTGCTTCTTCAGCGACTGGACGCGCGCTTCGGCGGAGGCGGGCGGCTCAGGGTCGCCTTCCACCTGATCTTTGGCATCATACTGGCGGCCGGTGCCGCCGGTATGCTCATCAAGGCTATCCGCTGGTCCCGTCGGCGTCGGGGGGGCGAAAGTCGCCCATCGTCCCGGCCCCGGCTCCAAGCCCCGGCGGCCCGAGCCCTGGCGGTGGGGGCCAGCGGCCTCCTGGCGGGCCTCCTCGCGGGGCTGTTATCCCTGGGTGGCGGCGTGGTGACCGTGCCCGTGCTGGTGGGCCTGCTGGGTGTGCCGGTGACCGTCGCCGTCGGCACGAGCGTGTTTCAGATGAGCCTGATGGCGGTGGCGGCGACGCTGGTCTCAGTGCGAGGTCATGAACTGGACTGGCAGGTCATTTCGTTGCTTCTGGTGGGGTCGGTGCCCGGCGCCGCGCTCGGCCCCCTTCTGCTGGGACGTGTGGCCGCACGCTTCCAGTCAAGCAGCGCGTGAAAAGTTGCCCGCGTGCCATATCAGATGAAAGCGAGGAGGGAGGGAGCCATGGAACGAGATGCTGCCTGGCAACTGCTGACCGAGAACCTCACCAATAAGAACCTGCGCAAGCACTGCCTGGCCGCTGAGGCCGTGATGCGGGCCCTGGCCCGCCGACTCGGTGAGGATGAGGGCCTCTGGGGTCTGGCCGGTCTGGTCCACGACGTGGATTACGACCGGACAGCCGAGCAGCCTGACCTCCACGCCGAGTTGGGCGCTCAGATGCTGGAGGAGCGAGGCTATCCGCCCGAGGTGGTGGGAGCGGTGCGCGCTCATGCTGAGAAGAAGCCCATCGAAACGAAGATGGAGCGGGCCCTCTACGCCTGCGACCCGCTCACCGGGTTCGTCGTCGCCTGCGCGCTCATCCATCCGGAGAAGAAACTCTCGGCCATCGACCTCGCTTTTCTGAAGAATCGCTTCGGCGAGAAGAGTTTCGCCCGGGGCGCTTCCCGCGAGATCATGTCCACCTGCACCGAGTTGGGTCTGGGGCTGGACGAGTTCCTCGGGATCGGCCTGGAGGCCATGCAGTCCATCGCTGAGGACTTGGGACTCTAAGGGGCAGCCGAGGGCGCATCACCGTGAGGTCTCCCGCCCAAGAAGCAGCGGTCTCCTCTGGAGAGCGTCAGTCCTTGGCTGGGATTGCTTCGTTTCTTCCGCTTCTTCAGGGACGAGGACGGCGTCCTCGCGGTCTGAGGCCGCAGGGCGCCGGCCGGTCCGGTAAGTGGAGCAGCGTATTTGGGAGCCGTCCAGTTCGAGTGTCACCGCTCCGTGTTCCCAGGTCGCCAGCGTGGTGATGTCGGCTTGCTCCAGCCTCGCCCGTGCTGTCTCCTGACGCTCACCGGCAGCAGCGCTTATGAGCGCGTAGGTGGGATGCGTTCTGCTGATCAGCTCTTTTAGGTCCACGTCGGGAAGTCCATGGTGAGGCACCTGGAGGGCGTCAACAGGCCCATCCACATGGTCCAGGACCCGACCCAGCCAGGCGCCGGTGACGTCCGCTAACAGTAACACTCGTTGCTCGCCGTGTTCGATGAGAAGCGCGATTGAACGCTCGTTGGCTGAGAGCAAGTCCCCCACGGGCCCGCGGGGTGGGTTCAGCACCCGGATGGCCACGCGCTCGTCAAGGGCGATACGGTCGCCCGAGGCGATTTCGTGCACGGGAACGCCATGTTGCTTGAGGGCGGCGAGCACCTCTTCGCCAAGGGGCGCGTCGCCGAAGGACCGGTTCACAAAGCACCTGCGAACGGAGAAGCGTTCCAGCAGCGCGGGAACGCCCGCAATGTGGTCCCAGTGGTCGTGGGAGAGGACGAGGGCGTCAATGCGGGGAACGCCGACCTGCCAGAGGGCGGGGGCGATGAGGTTGGCTCCCACGTCGTAACTGGGACTCCCGCCACCGGCGTCGTAGAGCAGCGTGGTGCCGTTGGGCAATTCGATGAGGGTGGCCAATCCGTGCCCCACGTCAAGGACGGTGACGGTTAGCTGGCCGCCTCGACGGGCCAGGACGGGCCTGATGACAAAGAGGCTGGTGAGCAAAAGCGCCACCAGGAGCAGGCGGTACCCGGAAACCGCGCGAAGGACCTTGCTCCGTGGCGTCTGGACGCTGTCGCTTCGCGGGGCCCTCAGCCGTGGAGCCAGCCATCCCCAACGCACCGCTGCCCAGAAGCCGTAGTAGCAGATGAAAAACAGTGCCGATGGCGCAGCTACGTACACCGTCACTCCGGGAAGCCGGGCGGCAAACCCCAGCAGCGCCCCCTGGAACCAGGCTAACACTCCCACCGGAAGAGCGATCGGCGCTGCCAGAACCGGAACCAGCAGACTGACCAGGAGGTAGAGGAAGCCCAAGAGCACCAGGGCAGCCACCACCGGGAAGATAATGACGCTCAGCGGCACCGCGTAAGGCGTCATCAGGTGGAAATAGCGCGCTAAGATCGGCACCACCATGAGCCAGGCCGCTGCGCTCACAGCCACCAGCCCCGTGAGCCACTGGGTGAGAAGGATGCGGGCCCGGCCGCCCCGGGTCAGTCGCAGGATGGGCACATCCGGGAGCAGCAGGCGGAGAAGCCCCCGGCGGATGGGCTGGAAGAAAGCGAGGATGCCGATGACCGCAGCGAAGCTGAGCTGGAACCCCGGTTCGAAGAGCTGGGCCGGACTCACAATCAGGATGAGCCAGGCGGCCAGGGCCAGGCTGTTGGTCACGTCAATTGGCCGCAAGAAGAACACCCCCCCGCAGAAGACGGCGCACATGACCACCGCCCGCACCGCGCCCGGCCGCAGCCCCGTCAGGAGCACGTACAGCACCACCACCGCGATCACCACCACCGCCGACCGTCGCCTCGAGGCCGCCAGCAGCCGAAGCAACCACCACACCGCCGCCGCCATGATTCCCACGTGCAATCCGCTGATGGAAAGGAAGTGCATCGTCCCGGTGTGGACCAGGGCCTCACGAGTCTCCGCCCCCAGGTACCCCCGCTCACCCAACAGGAGTGACAGGAGCAGCGGGGCGGAGCGGCCGAAGCGGGTGAGGATGCCTGCGGTCAGGCGGGCGCGGGCGCGCTGGGCGGGCCCGCGCAAGGGCCACGGGACCCGATGAAGCACGGTGATGTTCCTGGCCGAAGGTGTGTTTAGCCGGGCGCGCACTCCGCGTCGCCGCTCCCGCTCAGCGAAATCAAACTGGCCCGGGTTCCCCGCACCCCGGACTCGGCTCAGCCAGCCAGTGACCTCGACCTCATCTCCGGGCAGAAGCCCGACGACTTGGTCCCGGACGGTCAGCCTGAGCCTGCCACTGACAGGCAGCCAATACCCGGACTGTGAAGAGGAGACGGCCCGGGCTCGGAGCGTGGCGGTCGTCCTGTAGCGTGGGGGACGGTCCTCGACATTGTGCGGGAGGGCCAGGACTCTCACCGACGGCTTGGACGCCAGCCGACCGCGCAGGCGTACCAACCGGGGTCTGGAGCCCGCCAGCAGGGAGACGTCGTCACTTCCCACGAGCCGAGCCTGGAGCGTGTAGCTCGTGGCCCCCACCAGAAGCCAGAGTCCCACTACGAGGAGCAGCCTGACCGGTGTGGCCGTGGCTCCCCGGAGAAGGACGAAAAGGGCAAGGGCTGCCAGGGAGAGCGACAGCACCAACCACGCACCTCCGGGGAGGGGCACCCCCTCGGCCAGCAGCACACCCAGGGCCAGCGCCGACACCGTCACCAGCGCCGGATGGCGCAGGAAGGGTGCAAGCAGGAGGCGTTCGGCGGGTGAGTGTGTGGACTGCGTGGTCCGGTGTCCTCAAGCCCCCAGCCATCTCGTACGGATCCCCAGGGAACGCACCGTTCCCACCCCGCCAGCAGCATAGCCGGGCCGGGGGAGATGTCAACCCGCCGTAGCCTCGGCGAAGGCGGGGCTACGACGGCCGCGTATGAGATGGGCTACTTAAGGGCCGAGAGGAGTTTCTTGACCTCGGCCTCGAGGGCCTTGGTCTCGGCCCAGGTCTGCTTGACGAAGGGGTCGTCTTCGGCCAAGGTGTGGGCCTCGGTGTAGTCGTCGATGATGCGGGCGCCTCGCAGGTCATCCTTGCGCTTGGACTCCTGGACGTCGGCGCCGACCTTCCTCTGGTACTCCAGGAGCAGTTCCAGGTTGCCCCTCACGTCGCCCTGGGGAAGTTCCTGGGTGAGGAGGTGCCTTTCGTGCTCCCAGCGGGCCTGGTGGGTGCGGGTGGTGAGGAGTCGGCCTGCGGCCGGGGCCTTCTTCTCGGTCACCAGCCTGGCGACCTCCCGGCGGAGTCCTAACAGGGCGTAGTAGCGGAGGTAGAAGGTGTAGGTGTCGATGGCCTTGAGTCGGCTGCGCTCGAGCATGTAGTTCTTGCCCAGGCCGGGGATGTCCTTGTCGGTGTAGAGTTCTTTGGGTTGGCTCACCGCTTCGAGGCGGGCGCGGGCGTCTAACATCAGGTCGACGATGTCGGGTCGAAGGACCTCGAAGACGAAGGTGCTTCGGCGGGCCTTGTTGCGGGCCTGGTACTTCCCCTCGTTTCGGCGGATGGTGAAGATGTTATCGGAGAGCACCCACCCGGGCATGATCTCGTTGTAGGCCGGGGAGATGGCCGGGTAGGCCGAGGCCGGGGTGTTGATGAGCGAGAAGGGGAAGGTGACCTTCTGGGGCAGGGTGGCGACCCCGGAGGCGATGATGGTGTAGGGGGCCTTGGTGAAGTTGGCCGGGAACTTGATGTTGGTGCCCAGGCCGAAGAAGAGTCCCTCGCCGGGCCAGATTTCCTGGTCGGGGGCTTTGGAGGTGTGGTTGCTGCCCACGTTGGCCCCGTAGCCGACGTTGCCCTTGCCCTCGGGCCAGAAGGCGGCGATGAGGAGGGCCTGGTGGTGGAAGCCGACGAAGGGCCCGCAGAGCGAGGCCGTCACCTCACCCTCGCCCACACCCGTGTTGGGTCCGAGGAGCGAGTCGGTCACCTTGCCGTGACGCTCCACGTGGCTGTGCTCGGTGAGCACCGAGTTGGCGACGATGGCCATGGAGGTGACCTCGCTTCCCCACTGGACGATGGAGTCGGTGACGTAGGCGCCGGCGGTGACCTCCGTCTCCTCCTCGGGGGCGCTGAGGATGGTGGAGTTGCTGAGGAGTTGGGCCCCGTCGATGACCGCGCCCGGGCCGACGTAGGTGCCCAGCACCTTCGGGGTGTTGGCCACGACGGCCCCGGGCTCGATGGTGGCGAAGGGCGCGGTGGCCTCCTTGACGTATTGGCCGATGAGTCTGGCGTAATCTTTCTGGAACTTCTTGTCGGCCCGGGCGGTGGCCACGGTGGCGGCGACGTCCACGGTGATCTCCGCGTAGGTCAGCACCTCCCGGCCGCCCGTCTCGATGGCTACGGGCAGCACCGCACCCGCACCGAAACTGGACTTTCCCGAGCAGGAGACGGTGCCGCAGCCGAAGACCGCCGCACCCGCCCCGACGATGTAGCCGGCCAGCAGCGTCACGTCGCTCACCAGGGCGCCGTCGCCGACCTCAGCATTGTGGATGGTGCTCCGGAAACAGCCACTGGCCAAGGCCACGCCCCCCGGCACCTTCACCGTGGCGGAGAAGTCTCCCAGCACCACCGAGCCGAGAAACGAGCAGCCGAGGACGGGGCTCGGGTTGAACTTGCGAGACACCCGCACCGAACCCCAAGCACCGGCCCGGTTGCCCTGGGCTTTCAGTTGGGCGATCTCGTCGGCCTTGAGCGCCCGCAGACCACCCTTGACGGCAACGGCCTTCTTCGTCTGGGCCTTGCCGCGGGCCTGCTTGGAACTGCGCAGCAGACTGGACGTCCGCAGCGCCGTGCGCACCGCTTGTAAGACCTCTTTCTCCGTCATCGTCTCCACACCCCCTGCGTATCCCCTTGCCTGCACCTCACCTGAGCCCATCGGGGGTGGGCGCACCCACCCCCGGCGGCTCGGTCAACCCCGGTCCGGTTCGACACTTCCCTACGTGCTTACCTCGGTCAGCCTGCCAGTTTGCTGGCGGCCTCTTTTTCCACCATGAAGGTGACGTTGGGGTGCTCCTGCAGGAGTGACGCCGGCACCTCTTCCGTCACCGGACCTTCAATGGTCTTGACGATGGCATCGGCCTTGTTGGCCTTGTTGGCTAACAGGATGACTTCCTTCGTCTCCATGATGGTGGCCATACCCATGGAGATGGCCTGCTTGGGGACGTCATCGATGGAATCGAAAAACCGGCTGTTGGCCTCGATGGTCGCGTCGTCAAGGTCGACGACCCGGGTGCGGGAGTCCCGACTGCTGCCGGGCTCGTTGAAGGCGATGTGGCCGTTGCCTCCGATGCCCAGCACCTGGAAGTCGATGCCGCCGGCGGCCTTGATGTCCTCTTCGTACTGCTGGCAGGAGGCCGCCGGGTCGGCGGCGGTGCCGTCGGGGACCCGGGTGTTGGCCTTGTCGATGTTGATGTGGTCGAAGAGGTTGGTGTTCATAAAGTACCGGTAGGACTGGTCGTGGTCACCGGCGATTCCCAGGTACTCGTCCAGGTTGAAACTCCTGACCTGGCTGAAGTCCAATCCCTCTTCCTTGTGCAGCCGGACGAGTTCCTGGTAGGTGCCCACCGGGGTGCTGCCCGTGGCCAGCCCCAGAACCAGGTTCGGCTTGGCCTTGATGCGCTCGGCAATCATCCTGGCCGCGTGCTGGCTCATCTCCTCATACGTCTCAAAAACTCTTACCGCCATACATCTGCCTCCTCTCTGCTTTACAACCTTGGCTCACACTCGCACACACGTCGCTGCACCTTCACCCGCCTTCGCTGACGGGTGAAGGGGTAGGTAGTTCATCCGGCCGACGCCTGGCGCACGCTGTGGGCGATCTCGTAGGTATCCTCGGCGATCATTCGCTCCTCGTCGGTGGCGATGACCAGCACCCGGACGCGGGCGTCAGCCGCGCTGATGTCGGCCACCGAGCCCTGAGCGGACTCGTTGGCCAGATCGTCCAGTTCGATGCCCAGTTCCCCCAGACCGGCGCACACCCGCCGACGCACTTCCGGCGAGTTCTCGCCGATGCCGGCGCTGAAGACCACCGCCTCGGCCCCACCCAGGGCGGCCAAGTACGCACCGATGTACTTGCGCACCCGGTAACAGAAGACCTCCAGGGCCAACTCGGCCCGCTGATTGCCCCCGGCGGCTGCCTGGGTGACCTCCCGCATGTCGTTGCTCACCCCGCTCAAGCCCAAGAGGCCGCTCTCCTTGTTGAGCAGGCAGATCACCTCGTCCGTTGCGAGCCCCAGCGCCTCCGCCAGGACCGGAACCAGGGCCGGGTCCAGGTCGCCCGAGCGGGTGCCCATGACCAACCCCTCCAACGGGGTGAAGCCCATGGAGGTGTCCAGGCAGCGGCCCCCGGCCACGGCGCTGATGCTACAGCCGTTGCCCAGGTGGCAGGTGATGAGCCGCACCTCGTCCGGCGGCCGACCAAGCACCCGCGCCGCCTCCAGGGCCAGGTAGCGGTGGCTGGTCCCGTGGAAGCCATATCGACGGATGCCGTGGTCCTCATAGCACCCGTAGGGCAGGGCGTAGAGGTAGGCCCTGGGGGGCATGGTCTGATGGAAGGCGGTGTCGAAGACGGCCACGTGCGGGGCCTGGGAGAAAAGTCGCTGAGCGGCCCGGATGCCCACCAGGTTGGCCGGGTTGTGCAGGGGTGCGAAGCGGGCGTACTCTTGGATGGCGGCGATGACTTCCGGGGTGACCAGGGTGCTTTCGACGAAGCGCTCCCCGCCGTGGACCACCCGGTGACCGACGGCGAAGACATCGCTGGCGTCGCGGAGCCGGCCGACCTCCGGGTCGGTCAGGGTGTCGGCGATGAGTGCCATACCGGCGTCGTGGTCGGGGATGGGAGCGGCCTGGGTGCGAGTGCGCTCACCGGCCTGGTAGCGGAAGCCCGATTCCTCCTCCCCGACGCGCTCGACCAGGCCCTCCGCCAGGGGTCGGAGGGTCTCCCCGTCGAAGAGTTCGTACTTGATGGAACTCGACCCGCAGTTGATGACCAGCACGTCGGCGCTCACGGCCTGCTTCCTCACTGTCCGCTGTCGTCCGGGCCAGCCTCCCGACGAAGGGTTTCGGCGGGAGCGTTGACCTCGGCGGGGGGCTCGGGGTAGGACTCCATCATGGCGTCAAAGACCAGCGCCGCGGCCCCCAGCATCCGAGCCTCCCTGCCCAGGTGCGACTTGCGCAGCTCGGTCACCTCCCGGAGGCTGGGCATGACCAGGGAGCGGAAACTGCGGGTGATCGCGTCCATCACCAGCCCACCCCGCTCCACCATGGCCCCGGCCAGCAGCAGCAGTTCGGGGGTGAGGACGTTGACCAGGTTGGCGGCAGAGAGTCCGACGTAGCCAGCGGCCTTTTCCACCAGGTTGGAGGCCAGTCGGTCGCCGCCCTCAGCCGCCTCGAAGATGTGGTCGACGGTCAAGGCCGAGAGGTCACCGCCAGCCAGGCTCAGCACCCGGCTTTCCACGCCGGCCTCAGTGATGGCTTCCTGAGCCTGACGCACGATGGCTGCGGGGGAGGCCAGGCTCTCCAGGCAGCCGTAGTTGCCACAGTAGCAGATGGGCCCGTCGGGCTCGATTATGCTGTGACCCAACTCACCGACATTGCCGTTGGCCCCTTCGTAGAGTCGGCCGTCGGCCACGATGCCCAGGGCGATGCCCTCCCCCAGATGGAGGTAGGCAAAGTTCTTTACCAGCCGACCGTCTCCGAACCGCAGTTCCCCCAGAGTGGCGGCCTGGACATCGTTCTCCAGCCAGGTGGGAGGTCCCAACCGCTCACTCAGGATGCTCGCCAGGGGCACGTCCACCCACTTCTCCGAGCGGGGAAACTTCACGGAAACCCCCTCCCGGGAGGAAACGATGCCGCTGATGCCCACCCCCAAGCCGACCACCACCCCTTCGGGGGCCCGCTCCAGGACGGCCCGGGCCACGGCCACGATGCGTTCCAGGTCGGGCTCCTGGGGCCCGGGCGACAGGAGCGGCGTTTCTTCCTGGTCCACGATCTCCCCGACCAGATTGATCCGGGCCGCCCGCACGGAGGAATGACTCACTTCCACTCCCACCGCGTGGGCGTGGTCCGGGTTCAGTTGCAGGAGTGCCGCCCGTCGGCCACCCGTGGACTGTTTGTAGTCGGCCTCCATGACGACGCCGTGCTCCAGGAGTTGCTTGACGATGTTGGTGATGGTGGGCAGGCTCAGGTCCAGGGCCCGGGCCAGGGCGGGCCGAGAGGCCTCCCCTTTGGAGCGAAGGAGCCTCAAGATGCGTCTCTGGTACTCCTGGTGCCTTTTCGCCATGACGGGCCCCACCTTCTGGAATAGTTCACAAGCTGAAGAAACTATCAGAAAAACCGCGGCAGTGTCAAGGGAGTTCCTGACGTTTTTTGCTTTCCCTTGAGGAAGCTCCCTGCGGTCCAGGCGAAAGTCCGAAACCGGGAGGAAATCCGATGGGCGGGAAGGGACAGTCCTGCTTTTTCTGCCCGAGGCCCTGCTTTTTGGCTATTTGAGTCGCAGGGGGACGAAGTAACTCCTGCCTCCGCTCTTGACCAGGAGCACGGCCCGCGGGGCGTCGCCCAGTTGGGAGAGGGCCCGCCGAAAGGTGGTCACATCGGGGACAGGCTTGCGATTGACGGCCTTGATGAGGTTGCCCTGCCGTAATCCGGCTTGGCCGGCAGGGCTGCCCCGTGCCACGTCCGTGACCACCACGCCCCGTTCGCCCTGGACCCCCAACTGCTCGGCCAGTTGGCTGGTGAGGTCGGTGACCTGGAGACCCAGGCGCTGTTCGAGTTCGAGGACCCGGGCTCGAGCCAGGGCCTGCTCACTCGGTCGCTCGGTCAGCGTGGCGGTCAGTTCTACTTCTTTGCCGTCGCGGAGCACGGTGAGGGTGACCTTGGTGTCGGGTGGCGTCTGGGCGACCAGGTTCAACAGTTGGTTGGCCGAGGTGACGGGCTTGCCGTTGAACCTCACCACTACGTCATTGGGCTTGATCCCGGCCTTCTCAGCCGGGAAACCAGGATGCACGTGGGGAACGACAACGCCCCGGGATTCTCTGGGCAGCCCCAGGCCCTCGGCGATGTCAGGAGTCAGGTCCTGGAACTCGAAGCCCAGGTACCCGCGGGTGACGGTGCCCGTATCCACCAACTGCTTCAAGACCTCTTTGGCCATGTTGCTGGGGATGGCGAAGCCGTAGCCGGCGAAGGTCCTGGTGGGAGAGATGATGACCGAGTTGATGCCGATGACCTCGCCCTTGAGGTTGACCAGTGGTCCGCCCGAGTTGCCCGGGTTGATGGCGGCGTCGGTTTGGATGTAATCCTGATAGGTGGCCGTGGTCAGGTTGGAGCGGCCCTTGGCGCTGACCACGCCGCTGGTGACGGTGAGTTCCAGGCCGAAAGGGTTGCCAATGGCGATGACCCACTCGCCGACCTGCATAGCGTCGGAGTCGCCCAGGTGGGCCTCGGACAGGTTGTCAGCCCCGATGCGAATGACGGCCAGGTCCGTGGGGGGGTCGGTGCCCACGATCTCGGCCTCGAACTGCCTACCGTCAGCCAACTTGACGGTGATGGTGTCGGCCCCGCCTACCACGTGGTTGTTGGTGAGGATGTGACCCCGGGCTGCATCCACAACGACCCCGGAGCCGGTGATGGGCTGACGGAACTCGTACCGGCGCTCCCGTGGTCGGGGCATGGGTCGGCCGAAGAAATGGCGGAAGAAGTCGTCATCGAAGCCAAAAGGCAAGGGGGACTCGCGTCGGGTCACGACCCGGACCCGCTCCACCTTGATGTTGACCACGGCCGGCTTGACCAGTCTGACCACGGCGGCGAAGGCCCGGGAGGTCTCCTGGGCCCGAACCAGCAACTGCTCCTCCTCGGGGCTGAGGGTGGGTGTGGCGCTGAGCGGCGGTCCGTCCCGGGAGAAGAGCGAGGCCAGGTGCAGGACCAGCAGACCGGCCACGGCCAGCGCCACCAGAACGGCCAGCCGGCGCCAGCGGACCCGCTCACCCATCTGACTTGCCTCCTTCCGGTCTCAGCCGTCACCGGGGGCGGTTCCCGCCCCCGGGGCCCGGCCCCGAAACGCCACCAGCCTCGAAGCGCTCAGGCGGACGGCCTTCAAGGCTGGTATATTTTAGTAGCGGCGTTCCACGCCGTCAAGGCGCTCGACGGTACGACCGGCGCTCTCCAGTTCCATCTCCGTCTCCACGACCCCACCCCAGTGTTCCTCCTGCGGGCGCAAGGCCCCCCCCCGCTCCAGCCGCTGCTGGCAGCGTATGCAGAGGGTGGCCTGGGGCAGGGCGCGCAGTCGCTGCCGACCGATGGGTCCGTCGCACTCCTCACAGACATCGAAGGCGCCGGCGTCGATGCGGCGAATGGCCCCGTCGATCTTTCTCAGTTCCTGGGCCTCCACCTCGGCCACCTGCAGTGACTGGAAGTCCACCACGGCGTCGTTGGCGACGTCGGCGGTGTCGGAGACCCGGCGCTGGTCGGCCTGGCGAAGGGCTGCCAGTTGGGACTGGAGCCCGCGCAGGAGTCGCGACCGCCGGGCCAGCAAGCGCTTCTTGTGGGCCTCCGTCTGCTTCCGGGTTATGCGTCGTTTGGTCTTGGCTTTCATCGTCTGCTCCTCTCCAACAACTGAAACTGCCCCTCCGGTGGGAACAGCTCCGGCCTCCCGTGTCCTGGCCAGGAAACAGCGGCTCCTGGTGAACGGGTAACACACCCGTTTGCTCCAGGGACCGGAGGTCAATAGATGTGCAACTGCCGTGCCAGTGTGAACTGGCGCTCCCCACCTCTGATGGTAAGACGCTCGTATAAGCCTTTTTGTTCCTGCTGGCAAGAAAAAAACGGAAAAAATGTAGTTTTTTTGTTCGCCGCTATCGGAGGCGGCATGGAACCACTGCCCCATTTCGGGACGGCGGAGGTCCACCAGCGCCCCTTTCGGTGCCCTGGCGAAGGCTACGGGGCGCCCCGCTCGGAAGCGGGACGCCCCGCTGGCAGTTCCCGTGTGGCGGTGGCTTACTTGACCTCGACCCTGACCTTGCGGGTCTTGGCCTCCTCCCGCTTGGGCATGTTGATGGTCAACACACCGTCTTTGAAGGTGGCCTCTACCTTGTCGGCATCGACCACCGCGGGCAGCCTCACCGTGCGGGTGAAGGAGCCGTAGCAGCGCTCGATGCGGTGGTAGTCCCGTTCCTTCTCTTCGTGCTTGGCTTTCTTTTCGCCGTGGATGGTCAGCACGTCCTCGGTGAGGCTGATGTCCACCTCCTGGGGGTCCACGCCCGGCAGTTCGGCCGTCACCCGGACTGCCTCGTCGGTCTCACTGATGTTCAGGGTCGGCACCCAGTCCAGTCGCTCCTGGGCCCAGGGCATCGGTGAGAAGCCCCGGAACAGGTCGTCGAACATCCGGTTGATGCGATCGTGAACGTCGAACAGACCACCTCGTGCACGGTTTCTCCACGGTATCAGAGCCATCGTGACTTCCCTCCTTTCCACAGACCTGACGGTACAGCCCTGTTTATTCAACCTTGACCTCAATCCGGCGGCCTTCGGCCGGGCGGCGACGCGGCACCCGCAGTTCGAGCACACCAGAGGAGAAGGTGGCACTGATGCCGGCGGCGTCGACTTCGTCGCTCAGGGTCAAGGCCCGGTAGAAGTCGCCTGGCTCGAACTCCCGCAGCCGCTCCTCGCCGGCCGACTCATCGGCGGCCACCTGCCCGGAGATGGTGAGCACGTTCTGCTCTATCTGCACCGTCAGACCATCTTTGCTCACCCCGGGCAGGTCAGCTACCAGGACCACCGCGTCCTCGGTTTGGTAAATGTCCACCGCCGGGTAGTAGGTTCGTTGGGGGGCCTCGCTCATCGGTTTCGCTCCTTTCTCCGGCACCGACCGCCCTACTCCGTTTTCACCTCGATGGTGCGGGGCCTGGCCCCTGGGGCTTTGCGGAGTCTCACGGTCAGAATCCCGTCCACGTACTCGGCCTCGGTCTCCTGGGCGTCCACCGACCTGGGAAGGGCCACCACCCGGCGGAAGCGCCCGTGCTGGCGTTCCTGGGCCAGGAAAGAGGCGCCCTCTGGCAGTTCCAGGCGACGCTCACCCGCCAGGGCCAGGGTGTCCCCGGTTACGCTGAGGTCCAACTCCGCCACCGAAACCCCGGGCACCTCGGCCCGGACCACCACCTCCTCGTCGGTCTCGTAGACGTTGACGGGCGGAAAACGCCGACTTGAGGACCGGCGGTCGAGGAACCCGCTCAGGCTCTCATCGAAGAGTCGCCTCATCTCCCGGTGCAACTCGCGTAGTTCTTGCGGCCAGTTCGGCCAGTGACTGAGAATGGGCATGGTGCCCCTCCCTTGCGACCAAGTAGACCTCTTTTCGTTACTCGGCTGAATTGTATGCAACCTGCGTGCCAAGCCCACCCGCGCGCCGTCCGCGACGGGTGGATGACACAACCGTTTGCTATCCAAGCACTTAGAAGTGCCCTACAGAGGAGCGTGGCCGCGCGTTTTGCTCTTGACTCGACACACTGACACCCGCATGAATGGCGTCGCCCCAGCACTGACATTTTGACAGTCCCTGAGCCCCATCGATGGGCGGGGGCTTGGACAGGGCCGGCGGATGTTGTATAGTATAGTTGCGAATATGTTGATCACCTGCAGCGTCGGATCTGGTGGGCGGTTTCTGTTTCCGAACCTTTGGGGGAGTGCCGATGAAACGCGCACGCTGGCTGTTGGCGCTCGCAGGCATCGTCGCGGTGACGGCGGCCGGGACCTGGGCACAGAGGGCTCGGCGGGTGCGGATCACTTGGCTGGAGGACATGCAGCGGGCCATCAAACTGGCTCACGCCAAGGACCTGCCCATCCTACTTTACGTGCGCGATACCTTCGGAGAGGGGTTCATCGATCGCGTGGAATGGCGCCGAGACTGGGACGAGGCGTCGCTCCGCCGACAACTCAGGCGGTCCAAAGCCCGCTGGCGTTGGCAGCGGTTTGAGCAGGACCTCTTCACCGACCGGGAGTTCGCCGGGGCCGTTCAGCCCTTCGTCCGGGTTCGCCTGGAAACCGGCTATCGCCGACTGGAAGACAAGACCCGGGACCTGCTCCTCAGACTCAACCTCCTCACCGACGTCGATCTGGCTTGGCGCCTTCGGCTCATCGATGACCCCTGGGAGGACGCCTACACTTACCGCCGCCTCCACACCCGCACCTCGCGGCTGAACACCACCCTCGACGAACTGCTCTCCCGGGAGACGACCTATCTGGCCGTGGTAGCCGGGGACGGTCGGCTGCTGTTGCGCTTCCCTGCCGGTCCTCCAGGGCTCGAGCGGCCGCTCAAGGCGCTGGTCACCGAACTCGAGCATCTGCTGGAGCCGTACCGGTCCCTGGCTGAAGGTCGCCACCACCTGGAGCAGGGCCGCGTTCAGGCAGCGGTGAGCACCTTTCGGCGCCTGGCCCAGGGCGGGGAGGCGGTACCCACTGAGGTGCGCAAGGCGGCCGAGGAAGAACTCGAATCCCTACTGGTGGAGGCCAACGAAGGCCTGCAGCAGGTGGAGAAGGCTCTGGCCAGAAAGGATTTCGAGAGGGCCTGGCGATTCCTGGCCGAACTGCAAGGCCAGGGCCTCCACCAGGTGAACCAGAGGCTCGAAGGTAAGGTCGCCGACCTCAGGCAGCGGCTGGAGGACCATGCCACGGCCGCCTACCAGAAAGCCCAGGAACACCTCGAGCAGGAGCGGTTTGCGGAAGCCTCCGACCTGCTGAGCCGGGTGGCCCGCTTCTTCGAGGGCAGTGAAGCGGGCTCGCTCGCCCGGAAGAAACTCGACGAACTGGCCAAGGACCCGGAAATGGCCGAGAGGGTCCGTCAGGCACGTCGCCAGGCGGAAGCCGAGCGGCTCTGGACCACGGCCACAGCCGCGGAGCAGGTCGGCGACCTCCTCAAGGCTTACGAGACCTGCAAGAATCTCAGCGACAACTACTCCGGCCTGCCCCAGGGAGCCCAGGCCCGCCGGAAGGTGTCCACCTGGGAAGCGGACGGGGAACTCATGGACCGCATCAAGGAACTCCGGGCCCGCACCCAGGCCCATAAGTGGATGGCCCTGGGGAACAACTTCTTCGTCAACAAGGTCTACACCGAAGCCATCCAGTACTACCGGAAGGTCATCGACACCTATCCTGACGGCCCGCTCGCACCGGAGGCGCACACCAGGCTGGAGGAGGCCCGCAGGCTCCTGGAAGCCCAACTGAAAAAGCCGGCCGGGGAGGAGGCTCGGGCGCCCGGCCGGGAGAAACCCCCCGGGGAGGGAACCCCGTGAGCCCGCCCGCGCCCCCCCGAAGGATCCCCTTGACAAGCCTTCCCGACCGACTATGGTTACAGTTGAGTGATTCGCCGTCACTGTGACGGTGGCCAAATGGGAGTTTCGGATTCATAGCTTCTCCTCTGGATCGCAAGGAACCTGGGTGGACGAGCCGTTGGCGCAGTGTTGGGCGGAAATGGGGGTTGACGGATTACGCTTAACCAGCTGCAATTGCCACCAAGGGTACAAGGTCATGTGGTCAAATGGGAATGTCCGTTCGAAAGGGGGAGTGCGATGAAGACTGCAGCCGAAAGGAAGGGAAGGTTGGTAGTGGCGCAGGTTCTCTCGGTGGCGCTGCTGGTTGTCCTCTGCAGCTCCTGCGTCTATCTGAAGATGGACCCGCCAGCCGACGCGGACAAGGCCGCGCCGCCGCCGGGCATAGTGAACAACTCCTGCTGGCTCGCAACCGCCGCCAACATGCTGGCGGGCGCTGGCTATGGTGACGGCGACACGTTACAAGACAGGGCTGAGGACATCTACGCCGACCTGATCGCCTGGCGGGCCAATCTCGGGTTTGGCATTGACGACGGCGGCTGGACCGACACGGCGGTCACGTGGTGGCTCGGCTCCAACCATAACACCTGGCCGAACAACCCTTACACCGACGTCCAGGTCTATGGCAACAAGTTCCCCAGGTTCCCGTGGGCCAACACCAGTGGTGCCAGGTTCATCGCTAACCAACTACGCGAGTGCGAGTTCCTCGGAGTGAGCATCAGCTGGCCCACGAACAACGTCGACGCCTTCGGCAACCCCATCATCGGCAGCGGCGGTCACGCCATAACGGGATGGGGCGACAATGTCGCGAAGGAGGAAGCTCTGACCTTCAATCCCTCGCAGGTCAAGCTGACCGACTCGGACCGGGAGACCAGCGGCGACGTCCAGACCTACACCTACGACTCCTACACTAATCCCAACCCGAGCGGGGCCAGCGAGGGCAACGGGTGGTACATGGACTACGATCCCAACCACCCTTACATCAAGCACATCGTCACTCTCTGCCCCACCGAGCTGCCCACGGGCGGGAAGGCAACGCAGAAGGTTGTGGGCTCCTACCGCATCCACCAGCTCGAGAAGGTCGGGGCGACCGACCTGCACTACAAGGTCGGAACGGACACCACGATCCTGAGCTACAAGACGAAAATCGACTGGCAGACCAACACTCCGCCGAGCATCACCGAGGACCAGCCGCAGCGCAGGGAGCTGGCCGTCGAGTGGGACCTCTCCGAGAACCCGGTCCCCTTCTGCACATGGGTGACGATCACGACGGATTTCATCTTGCGCGTGTGGAACGCCATCGAGTACGAGGACGTGCGCTTCACGTACCCGCGGCTGAGGGTCAAGCCCGTGGTGCCGGCGCTGCGCTGGGAGATCAAGACGCCGCAGGTCCGCCGGGCCGAGTCGATCCCCAACGTGACCGGCGGCTACGTCGTCGGCAGCTTCGATGTCGTCGGCGCCGAGCAGCTGCCCGAAGCGGGACCGGTCGCCCAGTACCGCCTCATCCACCAGTACAGCTTCGCGCAGTCGCCCGAGCAGCACGTGTTCGCCCTAACCGGCGAGAGGGGCTTCGCGGTCACGAACCTGCGGTTCGGCCACACGTACGGGCTCCTCGACACAGAGGCGCTCTGGGACTTCGATGACTGGATGACAGAGCTGCCCGGGAAGCGTTTCCCGCTCGGCGAGGCGGCCGTCAGCATTCAGCTCGACTGGAAGGGCCGCCTTCCCTATCCAGAAGGCGAGGACATCAGGGGCAGGATTCCTGACATCAAGACGGGGTTAATGCGCCGGAGAGTCCGGTGAGCCCGCCCGCGCCCCCCGAAACCGGGCTCAGCCTCGCAGGTCCCTCAGGAACGCGGCCACCCGCCTGAGTTGTTCC
>CBDVDV010000047.1:0-19849 GCA_965372835.1 uncultured bacterium
TTGAGCCCATCGTCAAACTGAACATCGGTCACAGCATCGTCAGCCGAGCCATCTTCGTCGGCATGCGCCAGGCCGTGGCCACGATGAAGCAACTGATGAACGCCGCTCGGCAAGGCTGAGAGGAGGGGAGGATGTTCTCCGGGTGTCTGGTGGCGCTGGTCACGCCTTTCAAGGACGGTGAGGTCGATTACGCCAAACTCCGTGAGTTGGTGGACTGGCACCTGGAGCAGGGGACCGACGGCCTGGTGCCCTGCGGGACCACCGGTGAAAGCCCCACCCTGAGTTTCGAAGAGCACGAAAAGGTCATCGCCACCGTGATCAAGCAGGCGGAAGGCCGGGTCCCGGTCGTCGCCGGCACCGGCTCCAATAACACCACCGAGGCCCTTCGCCTGACCCGCTTCGCCAAGGACGCGGGGGCCGACGGCGCCCTGATGATCACCCCCTATTACAACAAGCCAACCCAGGAAGGGATGTACCGGCACTTCCGCACCGTGGCCGAGGAAGTGGACATCCCCATCGTCCTCTACAACGTCCCGAGTCGTACCGGCATCAACCTGGACCCCGAGACGGTGGCCAGGTTGGCCGAGTTGGACAACATCGTGGCGGTCAAAGAAGCCAGTGGCAGCCTGGATCAGGCCAGCACCATCGCCTCCCTCTGCGATGTCACCATCCTGAGCGGGGACGATTCGCTGACGCTGCCTCTGCTTTCGGTGGGGGGCAAAGGGGTGATTTCCGTGGTCGCCAACATCGTCCCCCGGGACATGAAGGCCATGATCGAAGCCTTCCAGGGCGGCCACGCCCAGCGGGCCCGCCGCCTCCACCTGAAGCTCTTCCCCCTGTGTCGGTCCATGTTCCTGGAGACCAATCCCATCCCGGTCAACACGGCGATGAACATGCTGGGAATGACCAGCGGTGAGGTCAGGCTTCCTCTGTGCGAGATGAGCGAAGCCAACCAGGCCAGACTCCGCCAGGTGCTCACCGACTACGGACTGCTCAAGTAACGGAAGCGCGCAAATGGCCAAGAAACGCATACCGTCACTGGACCGCGACAAACTACGCCAGGCCGTGACCCTCTTCCTGGAGGCCATCGGCGAAGACCCGGACCGTCCCGGGCTGCGGGAGACCCCCGAGCGGGTGGCCCGGATGTGTGAAGAACTCTTTGCCGGCTATCGGACCTCAGCAACCGAAGTCCTCCGGCTCATCGCCCCTGAACAGCACGACGAGATTGTCCTGGTCAAGAACATCCCCTTCTACTCTGTCTGTGAGCACCACCTGTTGCCTTTCCACGGCGTGGCCCACGTGGCTTACATTCCGGAGGGTGGGAGGATCACCGGCTTGAGCAAACTCGCCAGGGTTGTGGAACTGGAGGCGAGAAAACTCCGGGTACAGGAGACCCTCACCACCGCCATCGCCGAGGACGTCATGCAGGCACTGCGCCCCCGCGGAGTCATCGTTATCCTCGAGGCCGAGCACCTGTGCATGACCATGCGTGGGGTCCAGAAGCCCGGCTCCATCACCGTCACCTCGGTCGTCCGGGGCATCTTCAGGGAGAACCCAGCCACCCGGGCCGAGGTGCTGGCCCTGATCAAAGGAAGGGGTTAAAGGCCACGGCCCGGTCTCTTGACTCAGCAGGGCGCCGACCCATCGTCCTCATCGTCAACCCGGTCGCCGGCCGACGGCTCACTGCCCTTCTGCACAGGCAACTGCCTGAGCTGCTCCGTCGTTTGGGTTACCTGCCCCAGGTGCACTATACCGATGCTTCCGGCCATGCCACCTCGCTTGCCCGGCGGCTGGCACCGACAGCAGGGCTCATCATGGTGGTGGGTGGTGACGGCACCGTAAGCGAGGTGGTGCGTGGGCTCGCGCACACGGGCTGTCCGCTCGGGGTCATTCCTGCCGGTACCGCCAACATCCTGGCCAAAGAGTTGGGCATCCCCCTGGACCCTCGGCGGGCCGTGAGCGCGCTGCTTGCGGGTGAGGTGCGGGAGATGGACCTCTTCCGGGTCAATGGTCGGCTGGGGGCCATGCTCACCAGCGCCGGGCTGGACGCCGCCATCACCCGGTGGATGGCGCGCTCCCGCCGAGGCCACATCGGCTACCTGAGTTACCTGGAGGGCATCCGGCGCGAGTTCGGGCGCTATCCCCGCCAGCCGGTGGAACTGGAAGTGGACGGTCGGCTTCTCGGGACCTTCTATCAGGTCATTGTCACCAACGCCCGGCTCTATGGGGGTCTCTTCCGCCTGGCGCCTGAGGGTCGGCTGGACGACGGACTCCTGGAGGTGTTCGGCTTCGCCGGGCACGAGCGCTACCGACCCTACAAGCACTTCGCCGCTATGATCGCGGGCTGCCACCGCCGTCTGGGCGACGTCTGCTACTGCCAAGGGGAATCTGTTGAGGTCCAGGCCGACGACGACGTCCCCTACCAGGTAGATGGCGACTTCGTCGGCACCGGCTCGCTAAGTGTGGAGATCGTGCCCTTATCCTTACGCGTGGTCGTGCCCCAAGGGTCTACTTTTTGGCTTCGCTCTTCACGCAGGGGTGGTCCTTGGTCTCGCCGTGACACTTGCGGATCTGTTCAGGAGAACATTCCTGGGGGCTCTTCCCCTTGAGCCGGTCAGGATACTGACACTTGGCAGTGCTCTTGCCAGCCATGGCGCACCTCCTTGCATCGACCCGAGTTACGTGGTCATCGGCCTGACGGTTCCCCCTTCACCGACACCAGGCCGGCCAACTCTTTGAGCAGCCCCCGCCAGCGCCTCCGGTCCACGCGATAGTGGACCCGTCGCCCACGCCGCTCCCCCTCGATCAGGCCGGCCTGACGAAGCACCCGCAGGTGCTGGGACACCAGGGGTTGTGACAGTCCCAGTTCCCGAGCCACTGCCGTCACACAGAGCGCCCGCCGGGAAAGCAGCTCCAGCAGCCGAAGCCGGTTAGCATCAGCCAGGGCCTGAGTCAGACGGGCAAGTTCGTCCATCCATCGTCTCCGGTATCATTCTATGCTTATATACTTATACTACGCACGTGGCCTGGTCAAGGCAAAAAGGACCTTTTCCAGACAAAAAACCTTGACGGCCGTCCCCGCGCCCCTATCATGGTGCGTGATTGCGGTGCCACCGTTTCGGAATAGAGACACGGGAGGCGGACGATGACAAGACGATGGGTGCGTGTGCTGCTGGTGGCCTTGACGCTGGTGGCGGCCACGGTCAGCCTAAAGGCCGCTGAAGGACAGTTCTGGACGCTGGACTGTTCGGTGGACCGGCCCTGGCTTCTGTTGGTCAACGACCCCCTGGGCACGACCCGCTACGCCTGGGTGGTTACCTTCCGGGTGACGAACCCCACCGATGAGCCCGTCTTCTACTTCCCTCACTTCATCATAACCACGGAAGCCCGGAAGGTCTTTCGCAACGTACTGGACTTCGCCGCCGAGCGAGAGGCGGAGACGCGACTGGGTCGAGAGGTGGCGAACGTCGTGGACCTCATCGGTGAACTCAAGCCCGGCGAAAGCAAAGAGGGGTTGGCGGTGTTCCCCTTGCCCGACCGCGAATCGGACCACTTTGCCCTGTACGTCGGCGGCCTGTCCAACGAGTACAAACTCGTGGAGCGGGAGGGGCGCTCGTCCGTCGTGCGCAAGATGCTCCTGTGCGAGTACTACCGCGCCGGCGATGCCTACGACGTCCACCTGGACACGATACAGTCGGTCGAGCGGCGCTGGGTCTGGCGCTAAGACCGACAGAGCCTCCGACGGGTGGCCAGAGGATGAGCCAGCGACCCCCTGTGGGTCGCTGGTTTTTTCCCGGGAGAACCCCGCTCGCCGTCGGCTGAGGCCCCAAGCCCGACCCAGCCGACTGACGACAACACCCAGGGAGTCCGCTCGTGCAGGCCGTCGTCTATGATGGAGAACTTCTTGGGCTGGACCCCCATTACCCTGAGCCCACACGGGCCAGCGACGAAGCCCTGATTGCCGTCCGCCTGGCCGGCATCTGCAACACCGACCTGGAGATCGCCCGCGGCTACATGGACTTCCAGGGCGTGCCGGGACACGAGTTCGTAGGCGAGGTCATCGCCGCACCCGATGCCGAGTGGATCGGCGCCCGGGTGGTCGGTGAGATTAACTGCGGCTGTGGGCGCTGCTGGTGGTGCGAGCAGGGGCGGGAGCGTCACTGCCCCCGGCGCACCGTGCTCGGCATCTCAGGGCGAGACGGCGTCTTCGCCGAGAAGGTCTCCCTTCCCCTCCGCAACCTCCACCGGGTGCCTGAACACGTGAGCGACAGAGAGGCGGTGTTTGTGGAGCCGGTGGCAGCGTGCTGCGAAATCCTGGACCAGGTGGACGTCAGCGGCTTCGAGCACCGGGCGGTCCTGGGCGACGGCAAGTTGGGCCTGCTGGCGGCCCAGGTGCTGGTCACAGACGGTCGTCCTGCCACCCTCGTCGGCAAACACCCGGAGAAAATGGCCATCGTCGCCGGGGACCTCATCCACCCCCAGACGCTCACCCAACTCAAGGCCCAGCCGACCTTCGACCTCCTCGTTGAGTGCACAGGCTCACCCAACGGGCTCCACCTGGCTACCGAACTCGTTCGCCCCCGGGGCACCATCGTGCTCAAGACGACCACAGCGGAGCCACCGAAACTGCCGGCCGCCCGCTGGGTCATCGACGAGATCACCGTGGTGGGAAGCCGATGCGGTCGCTTCCCACCCGCTCTCGAACTCATTTCCCGGGGCACGCTCAAACTGACCGAACTCGTGTCGGAAACGGTGCCGCTCAGCGAATCCCTGTCGGCTTTTCGTCTGGCCCAGACTCCGGGCGTGCTCAAGGTGCTCATCGATGTGCAGTCAGGCTGACCTTTCCCCGGCGCTGCTGCCAAGCGAAGGCGACGGCCTCCTGTTCCTTCGCTTCCGCGCTGCTGTCGAAGCGGGCGGTCCTCGTCACGCCATCAGTACCCGGGTGGGTGGACGCAGCGTGGGCCGACTGGCCTCTGCCAACATGAGTTTCCTTGCCGAGGAGCCGGCCACGGTGACGCTCGCCAACCGAATGGCCTTTGCGCGTGCGGCTGGGATTCCACTGGAGCACTGGGTCTCAGGCCAGCAGGCGCACGGAGCCGCCGTGGCCCGCGTTGGCATCGCCGATTGCGGTCGGGGGGCCGGCGACGCCGACAGTCGGCTTCCCGCCATCGACGCGCTGGTCACCACTGAGCCGGGGGTGGCCGTGGCCGTCCTGGGAGCAGATTGCGGGTTGGCGCTGCTCTGGGGGCCGGGCCAACCGGCTGTTGCCGTCGCTCACGCCGGCTGGCAGGGCCTGGCCGCGGGAGTCCTGACCAGTACAGTTGAGGCCCTGTGCGACGCGACTTCGCTCGACACGCACAGCCTCTGGGCTGCGGTCGCGCCTGCCATCAAGGCCTGCTGCTACCAAGTGGGGCCCGAAGTCCGTGAGGCTCTGGCTCGGGCGCCCGGCGGCTTGGGGCGGGCGTTCGCCGAGCGGAAAGGAAGCCTCTGGCTCGACGTGGAGCGGGCGTGTACGCTGCAACTACTGTCGGCCGGGTTGGCGGAGGCACACGTTGCCCGGGCCGGGGTCTGCACGGCCTGCCACCGGAAACTCTTCTACTCGGCCCGCGCCGACGGGGAACCCACAGGACGTTTCGTCCTGGTGGCGATGTCGACGTAGGTCGGAACTGTTCCGGGCGAAAGGAGACCCGTGAAAGCAGCCGTTTACTACGGACCTGGTGACCTGCGGGTGGAGGAAGTGGCCAAGCCTCGGGTGGAGCCGGGGGGGATCCTGGGCCGGGTGAAGGCCTGTGCCATCTGTGGCTCCGACCTCAAGGGTTACCTCAAGGGGAATCCCCGCATTCGGCCGCCCCAGGTGGTGGGTCACGAGTTCGTGGCCGAGGTGGTGGAGGTGGGCGCTGGGG
The DNA here is from genome assembly GCA_965372835.1 of uncultured bacterium. Classification (GTDB taxonomy): domain Bacteria; phylum Planctomycetota; class DG-23; order CBDVDV01; family CBDVDV01; genus CBDVDV01. The sequence goes on from CBDVDV010000047.1 coordinate 5,904, forward strand.
TGAAGGAGTTTTCGCCGGGCGACCGCTTCACCATGGCCACCTCCATCCCCTGCGGCCGGTGCTGGCTGTGCCGGCGAGGTCGGGGGAACCTCTGCCCCGACCTCAAGCCGATGGCCTGCTACTACCCGGGCGCCTTCGCCGAGTACGTCGCGGTACCCGCCCACGCCGTCGCCCTGGGTCACGCCCTCGCCGTTGCGGAGGGGGTGAGCGACGAAGCGGGCTGCCTGGCCGAGCCCCTCTCCTGCGCCGTCAACGCCCAGGAGATTGCCGGGGTCACGTTGGGGGACACGGTGGTCATCGTGGGTGCGGGCCCGCTGGGGTGCCTGCACGCAGAACTGGCCCGGGCGCGGGGGGCCAACCGGGTCATCATCACCCAGCGCTCGCGCCGACGCCAGGAACTGGCCCGTCAGTTCCCGGTAGATGAGGTGGTGGACGCCAGCACCGGCGACCAGGTGGAGCGGGTGCGAGAACTCACCGCCGGCGTGGGAGCGGACGTGGTCATCGTCGCCGCTCCCGACCCCGACATCCAGGGTCGAGCGCTGGCCATGGCTCGCAAAGACGGGGTCGTGAGCCTGTTCGCCGGACTCCCCAGCGACGTGGCCCAAATCACCGTCAACAGCCGACTCATCCACTACGGGCAAGTGCGGCTGGTGGGGGCTTCGGACAGCACCCCCCAACACCTGGCGCTGGCCCTGGGGCTCTTGGAAGCAGGACGCATCTCCACCGAAAAACTCATCACCCACCGACTGTCCCTGGAGGACATCCTCACCGGCTACGAGTTGATGCGAAGCGGTGAGGCCCTCAAAGTGCTCATCTACCCTGGCGGAGTGCCTGGAGGAGCAGGATGACGCTGGCGAGCAAGCGCGCCCTGGTGACGGGTGCGGGTCGGGGCATAGGCCGGGCCATCGCCGGGGAACTGGCCGCGCGCGGCGGAGCCGTGGCCGTCAACGACCTCTTGGCTGAACGGGCGGAGGCCGTGGCCGAGGAGATCGCCCAGCGGGGCGGTCGGGCCCTCGCCCTCCCCGCCGACGTTCGCCAACGAAGCGAAGTCGAGCAGATGGTGCACAGGGCGGTGGATGAATGGGGAGGCCTGGACATCCTGGTCAACAACGCCGGTATCTCGCGCATCGTCCCTTTCCTGGAGATGAGCGAAGAGACCTGGGAGGAGATCCTCGACACCAACCTCAAGGGGGCCTACCTCTGTGCCCAGGAGGCGCTGCGGACGATGGCGGCCCAGCGGGCCGGGGTCATCGTCAACATCAGCAGCCAGAGCGGCAAGGAAGGTGCCTCTTGCTATGCCGCCTACTGCGCCAGCAAGTTCGCCCTCATCGGTCTCACCCAAAGTCTTGCCCAGGAGTTCGCCCCGCTGGGCATCCGGGTGAACGCCGTCTGCCCCGGTGTCTGTCTGACAGAACTGTGGGAAGAGCAACTGCCCGACTACGCCCGGAAACGAGGCCTGAAGCCCGAAGAAGTGAAGGGGTACCTGGAAGGGAAGGTGCCATTGGGTCGGCTGGCTAGGCCGGAAGAGGTGGCCCGGGTGGTGGCCTTTCTCGCCTCGGATGAGGCCAGTTACATCACCGGCCAGGCCTTCAACGTCACCGGTGGTGCCATCATGCACTGAGAGGACTGCCATGGCTCTGGTGACCGATGCCGATGAGGTCCGACAGATTTACCAAGAAGCCGGCCGACGAGGTCTGGCGGTGGGTTGCTTCTGTACGGAGAACCAGCAGACTACGGAAGCCATCCTCCAGGCCACCTACGAACTGAGTCGCGAATTGGCCTGTCCGGCGCTTCCGGTGGTGGTAGGCTTCACGGCCGGTTATGCGGGCCGAAGCAACGCCTGCCAGTACACCTCGCTGGGTGACGTCGGCCTGGGCGCCCGGGCCCTGGTGGATGACCTGAAGCTCTTCGTATCGGAGCGCTCGCCTTACCACGACCTTCGGGTCATGCTCCACCTGGACCACGGACACCCCGACCGCGACGCTCCGCTGATGGAGAAATACCTGGACGTCTTGGCTTCGGTGATGTACGATGCTTCGGAGTTCTCCCTGGCGGGAAACGTGGAGCGGACGGCCCGGTTCGTCACCGGCCATCGCAGCCGGGTGCTCATCGAGGGGGCCGTGGACGAGATCTACGAAGCCGGAGGCGGGACCGAGAAGAACCAACTCACCGACCCCGAGATCGCTGCCCGATACCTGGCGGAAACCGGGGTCGATCTGCTGGTCCCCAACGTGGGCACCGAGCATCGTGCCACCGGGGCTCGCGCCCGGTACCAGGGGGAGCGGGCGCAGGCCATTGCCCAGCGGGTGGGCGCCCGGCTCTGTCTGCATGGTACCAGCAGCCTGGAGCTTGCCGACGTCGCCCGACTGTGCGCCCACGGTTTCGTCAAGGTCAACGTCTGGACGGTGCTTCCCCAGACGGGAGCCCAGGCCTCGGCCCGGGACGCCATTCTGAACGTCGGCAACATCCTGGACGGCTCCGCCATCCGCCTGCTCCAGGAGGAGGGGTACCTGGGCCGTCGGCCCACATCCGCTGGCTACATCCAGTCGGTGTGTCAGGGGAAGCCGGGCCCGAAACTGGACCACGTTGCCGGGGAGCATCCGCGGCAAGTGTGGATGACCGCGGTTGTGGCCAAGGTCAAGGAACTGCTTTGCGCCTTGGGCTACGGGGGCTGGGCTGGGGCAGAGAGGTCGTCGGAGTGGGAGTGACGGGCGATGGTGCCGCCCAGCCAGGTAGCCAGGAACTTGGCCTTGCTGACGTTGGCCCTTGCGGCCCTGTTCTTTGCCACTATGTGGGCCATGGGCTGGTTCCGGCGTCACTATCTCCTCCGGAACAAGGAAGAGGAGGAGGAGCCGCCCTACGACATAGCCCAACTGCGGGAGATGTACGAGGACGGCATCATTACCGGTGAAGAGTTTGAGCGCCTGAAAGAGAAGATCTACGGCCGTCGCTCCTACCGGCGTTGAGGGGGTGGGCTAGGAGGGGCCTCCGCCAAAGCCACGACCACAGCACCACGAGGAGCAGCACTATGCGTCGAGAAGCGCTCGATTTCCTGAAGCGGTTGGTCGAGACTCCCAGCCCCAGCGGCTTCGAGCAACCAGCGCAGGAACTGGTCCGTCAGCAGATGGCTGACATCGCCGCCGAGGTCTCCACCGACGTCCACGGCAACGTGATCGGCGTGCTGAACCCCGACGCCGAACTGCGGGTGATGCTCGCCGGACACGTGGACGAGATCGGCATGATGGTGACGCACATCTCGGAGAAGGGCTACATCCACTGCTCGGCCATTGGCGGGGTGGACGTAACCCTGGTGCCTGGTCAACGTGTCCACGTGCACAACCAGCGTGGGCTCACGGTCGGCGTGGTGGGGAAGAAGGCCATCCACCTGCTCACCGAAGAAGAGCGCAAGCGGAGTCCGAAGCTGCGCGACCTGTGGATCGACATCGGGGCCAAGGACCGCAAAGACGCGCTGAAGGCGGCGGCCGTCGGCGACCCCATCACCTTCGCGGTGCCATTTGAACGGCTGCGCAACGACGTGGTGGTCTGCCACGGCTTCGATGACAAGGCTGGCTCTTTCGTGGTGGTGGAGACGCTTCGGCGACTGCAGGGGAAGCGGTTCAAGGTGGCCGTGCACGGCGTCTCGACGGTGCAGGAGGAGCTGGGCCTGCGTGGGGCTCGGACCAGCGCCTACCACATCGACCCCCAGATCGGCATCGCCATTGACGTGACCCACGCCAGCGACTTCCCCGGCGTCGAGGCCAAGGAGTTGGGTGAAGTGAGCCTGGGCAAAGGACCGGTGCTTCACCGGGGGGCCAACATCAACCCCGTGGTGGGGGAACTGCTCACCAAAACGGCCCGCCGAAAGCGCATCCCCACCCAGATGCAGGCCGCGCCCCGGGCCACCGGCACCGACGCCAACGCCATCCAGATCACCCGCGCGGGCGTGGCTGCGGCGCTGGTCAGCATCCCCAATCGCTACATGCACACGCCCGTCGAGGTGGTCAGCCTCAAGGACCTGGATAACACGTCCCGGCTCCTGGCCGAGTTCATCCTCGCTCTTGACCCCTCCATCGACCTGACACCGTAGCCGGGGGAGCGCCTCGAGTATGTTCCTCCTGCTCATTGCCGGCATCCTCATCGCCTTCAGTGCCCCGGTCCAGGCGCCGCCGCCCGGCTACCGACCGGTTGAAGTACTGGTGGCGACCGTCGTTCTTACCGCAGTCGGCGCGCTTTCGGGCCTCCTACTGCGCCTCGCCGCGCCGCGGACCGTGTTCCTTACCAGCCAGGAGCACCTGGCATGGGAACGCCGAGTGAGTCGGCTTATTTGGTTGGGCCGGGGGATCCTCCTGGGCAGCTACCTCTTCACCGTGCACGGGCTCCGCTGGCCGGTTTTTGTCTGGGCGACGCTTGGGCTGAAGGACACAATCGCCCTGGACCACGTGGTGATTCTGGCCCCTTTCCTGGCCTCCATGCTTGGGGCCCTGATCATGAGTTTCCCGGCCCAGCGCCGGACGAGCGGGCGAGACTGGAGCCTGGGGTCCTATCTGGTTTTCGTGCTTCGCCAGTACTGGGCTTTCCTGCTGATACCCTGGTTCCTGTACGTGGTGGCGCTGGACCTGATGGAGATGCTGGTGGAGCCGATGCTGCCTCAGGCCCTGCGCGCGCGAGTGGAATGGGCTGTGGTGCTCGGGCTGATGGCGCTGCTCTACGCCTTCTGGCCGCTGGCGCTGCGCTGGATCTGGCCGACCAGCAGACTCCCCGATGGCGCCCTCAGGGACCGGCTGGAGGAGCTGTGTCGGCGGGCCGGCGTGGGGTACCGGGAGATGCTCATCTGGCGGAGCCCGGTCGGTGGGCTGGCCAACGCTGCTGTAACCGGGTTGGCAGCCCCGGCGCGCTACATCCTCCTGACCGACACCCTCCTGGAGCGACTGGAGCCGCAGGAGGTAGAGGCCGTGCTCGGCCATGAGTTGGGCCACGTGCGTCGTCGGCACATCCCCTATTACGTCCTCTTTGCCGTCGGCTTCATCGCCCTGGCGGTGCCGGTTGACATCTGGCTCGGAGGAGCCCTCCCGGAGCCCTCGCTTTCGCCCGGCGCCGGAGCCTCGCTCCTGGACCTGCTGGTGGGTGTTCTCCTGGTGGGCGCTTACTGGGGCCTGCTGTTCGGCTGGCTTTCCCGGCGATTCGAGCGCGAGGCCGACTTGGTGGCTGCGGACATGGTGGGTGACGCGGAGGTGTTCGCCCAGGCCCTGGAAAGAATCGCTCGTATCAACGGCCGACCGCTGGAGCGACCGGGCTGGCGCCATTTCTCCATCGCCAGGCGCATACGTTTCTTGCGGCAGGCCGCCATCGACAGTGCTCTCAGGGACCGCGCCCTGGCCCAGGTCGTTCTCATACGCCGAGTGCTGTTGGCCGGCACCATGGTGGCGGTAGCGGCCGCCGGACTCGCCTGTGTGCTCCTCTGAAGGCCAACGGTCCTGGCTGCCCTCACCGCCCGGACGGGCCCGTGTTGCGGGGTCCTACTGCGGCCGGTGAGAGCGCCGAGCGGTAGGCGCGCGCGCGACGAACCTTCTCGAGGAGCCCTGGTCGCCGAGCCAGTTCCTGCGCCCCCACTTGCGACCAGCGCGCCAGGAAGGCCTGGTAGAACTCCGGGAAGTCGGCGTTGGCCGGGACCGGCCGGCTCCCTCGCCAGCGATAAATGTCCACCCAGCCATCCTCACCGGAGATGAAGAGCATCTCCCGGGAACCATCCCCGTCCAGATCGGTCACCAGACAGCCCGCCCAGGGAGTCGAACACACCAGCGAAACCATCAAGGACAGCCCGTAACCCGTCGGCAGCCTGGCCAGCACGGCCACTGTCAGTTTGTTGGTCTCCCGGATGCCGACCACCAGCACCTCCTTCTTGCCGTCGCCGTCCAGGTCGCGGACCACGAGTTTGTAAAAGTGCTCGTAACGGGTGGGCAGGACGTACGGGTCGTCACGGTCCGCGCTGAACAGGCGAAGCACAGATTCGGTGACCAGAAACTGGTCGGGGAACGCCCGATCGCTCTGCCTCGCGTCCAAGAGCAGGCGTTCGCGCCGGCCGTCGCCGTCCAGGTCCTGGCTGATGTCAAAGAGCAGGTCCCGGAAGGGAGGGATGAAGGGCCGGAGCACCTCGTCCACGGTCAGGGAGGGCAGCCGACGCGGGGAGCCGACGTGGGCGAGCAGCGCCTGGTACTCGGCCGGCGGCGCCACGCCCAGTATGTGGGTGAGGTCGACGAGGTCGCCGGCCCGCCGACGACTGGCCCTGAGCACATTCAACCCCGTGGGACTGTCCGCCCCCAACTGCCCGACGGTGGCATCCCACTCCTGCTGGGCCTCTTCGGTTCGGCCGAGGTCGGCCAGGAAGGCTCCCAGGTTGACCAGAGCGTAGGTGGCAGCCACGTCCAGTTCCCGTGCGGCGCGGAACTGCTCCAGGGCCTGGTCGTACTGTTGGCGGGAGGCGTACAGACGACCCAGAGACACGTAGGCGTCCACCTGCTGAGGACGCTCCAGCGGGCGAAAGTTGGTGACCGCTTCTTCGAGGAGTCTGATGGCCTCGGCGTCGTCGCCGTCGCGCTGGTAGGCCAGCATGGCCAGGGAGGTCAGGGCAGGAGCGTGCCGGGGCTCTCGGCGGAGCACTTCCTGGAAGTCGGTGCGCGCGGCGTCATCGCTGCCCACGGCTCGAAACAGTACTCCCCGGGCGTAGAGCGCCCAGGGGTTCCCGGGAGCGAGGCGCAGGGCGGCATTCAGGTGACGCTGCGCCTCCTGGAACTTGGCCTGGCGCAACTGAGTCAGCCCCTGGCCGTACTCGAGCGTGGCACTCGGCCGAGACGAGCGGGCCTGTGACCAGAGCCGGTGTACCAGTGTCCTGACCTCACCCATGGCCTCGTAGCAGCGGACCATCCCTTCCACGGCCGCGAAACTGCCCTGGTCCGCGTCCCAGGCCCGGGCGAACAACTCACTCGCTGAGAGGTAGTTCCCGGCAAGGAACTGCTCCTGGGCCTCCGCCAGCACCTCCGTCGGCGACACACCTGCGCCGACCCCGCCCGCTGCCCTCGGGGCAGCCTCGCAGCCCATCAACCCAGCAGCCAGCGCCACCGCCATGACCGCAGGCAAGGACACCATCGCTGCCCGGCCGCCCGAGTGAGTGCCGCTCACCGACCCTCCCGCTCTTCTTCAGTTCAAAGGTCACTTAACCGCACATCATCGCGCAGTTTACCCGACCGCGCCCGCCCGAGCAAGACCCCTACCAAACCGGCCACACGACGTCCCGACCTGGCGGCCCTGAGATCACTGAGAGCGCATCGTCCGGCCCCGGAAGCCCTTGTGACGTGGTAGAGGAAACCACACTGGAAGGACAGAAACGCTACTGTGTCAGCGCGCTTATGGCAGACCGGTCATGAGCCGGTCGTGGTGCAGCGTGCGGACGGGCGCGCTTCTGAACAGGACATCGATGACCTCGGCCCGCCCGATGTTGCCATCGCCGTCCCGGGGAAGGACGAACAGTGTCCCGTAGGCGTAGCCGTGCTCCCTGAAGTAGTTGGCCAGGAAGCCACCCTCCGGTGGAATGGAGGGGTCCAAACGTACAAAGGGGTCGGTGACCACGGTACGGTCGGGGTAATGAATGAGGTAGTGCTCCTCTTCCAGCGCATAGGAGGGGTTGTTGTTGGTGTAGTCGTAGCGCCAGTCGGTGTAGAACAGGTGGAGGGGGTCGCCCGCAGAACTTCCCGGCAAGACCAGCGTCCCTTTCCGTCGAGAAAAGTCACCTCCCCAGCGTTCGACCCAGGTGCCCGGCGCCTGGAACTGGGGGACGAAGACGATCTCCGAACTGTAGTCGTCGTCTGCAACCTCGGCGTCCTGATCCACCTCGGCGGAGAAGGTGGTGGCCAGATCCTGCCAATCCCGCACCCAGACGGTGACGTCGATACAATCGCTGGCGACATGTGGCGTCCAGGGCTGAACGGGGTCGCTATAGGGGAGATCCTGCACGGTCTCTTCGTCCACGTTCGCCTCGTTGGCGATGAACAACTGAACCCAGCATAAGCCCGTGTCCTCGTTGTCATCGCACCGGCTGGTGGCGCCGGGAACGTTGATCCGGGCCACGCGGGGTGGATCGGCGCCGGCCTGCGCGGTCACTACGATTTCGTCAATGGCCACGGTGACCCTGGTCCCCGGGTACGTCACGCCCACGTTTGGCGGGTCCACGTTGTCCTTGCGGAAGACGATGGCCCGGATGTGGTCCCAATCGGGGCTCCCACTCATGGGGGCGTCGTACGCTGACTGAGACACATAGTTACCGTAGCGCCAGTAATTTCCATCCCAAGGTACGAGTTGGAAGTCCGCCAGACGTATTCTGATGTGCTTCCAGCCAGTGAAAGGAGGAATCTGGTCGGCTCCGGTGCCCACGTAATCCCCCAGCGACACCTCAAAGATCTCCCGCTCGTTGTGGTCCACTACCAGTTGGCCGGACACCGGATCAACATGCAATTCCACCCAGTACTCCCACAACTGGATCGTGAAATCGTCAAAGAACTGCTGGTCCGGGATGTCAGAGGCGTTGATGCAGATGTAGAAGCACAGGTAGTCGTAAGCCGACCAGTCCTGTAAGTTGCCGAAAGAAGCGTCCCCCGGGTCAGGATTATCGTCAAGCACATCGTAGGTTGAAACGACACCGGGGGTGTACTGGTCGTCATTGTTTTCCGCTGCTGTCACGTCGATGAAGTTAATCTGGAAATCCTCAACCTGGTCCTGGACGCCCAGCGACCAGCCGGAGCCAAAGGCAGCGAAACGACACTCACCGATAAGGCCGGCGAGACCCGGCGCTCCCCCATTGGTGTCGTACTGGTGCAGCTCGAAGGGGTCGGTGGACACGGCGCCGCCATCGCTGAAGAACACGTTCGGCAGCGAGAAAGGCTCAAGGTTGTCGGCGGTCAGCGAGTTGGGGTACAGGTTCTCTTCTGGGGCAGCCGTCTGGCTATCGTAGAACTCAGCCAGGACATCGCGACCGTAGAGGTCGGTCCCTCCATCGTCCTCAAAGTGGGCGATGAGACGGGTATCAGCGCCCGTGTACTCCACCCCCGCGAGCAGGACGAAAGCCAGGGCGCAACCGCCCATAAGCGTCGCCCGGATCAACCGGTCCCTGGAACCCCTCATGGTCTGCATCTCCCTCAAGTGCCCAGCACGTCCTCTCACTGACGGTAACTGAGGACGGCGCTCAGGGTAGCCTGGGCCTGCACCTCGCCACCCCGCTCAACTATGCCCTGGCTGATGATGAGCCAGCGGTCAGATTCGTACCGGAACGGCGCCGTCACGTAAGTTGACTCCCACGGGTCAAGCGTCCCGTTTCCGTCAAAGTCAATGTCGACGCGGGTGGAGGCGTTGGCCTTGACCTCGGCGATCTCAGTATCTGTGTAGTCGACACCGGGAACTCGGTCCGGTATCCCCAGGCCAACGTCCCCATTGACCGTATCCATGAAGAATTCGAACTCACTGAACCCGCCCGGACCATTGGGGAACAAGTACTGGTCAAAAGCGACGGAGGCAGCGGCCACGAGTTCCTGGGGGACGGTATCACCATCGTTGTCCAGATCGTCATCCTCGAACTCGGGCAGCCAGTCGGCGGGCGGCGTGAAATAGAAGGGCGCCACCCCGTCGAAGGGGTTGTCATCGGAGAAGAGATCGTCCGTATCCCCGTCGGTATTGAGGTCCGAGGCATCGATGGTATTCCCATCGCCGTCCGGATCCTCTTCGCTGGCCACACCCTCGATTCCGTCCCCGGCGGGTCCGCCTGACCGGTAGAGGATGACAGCCCTGGCCAGACCCTGGGCCTTGGGCACATCGCCACCCAGGACCTGGTAGAAGACGGCGAAGAGCACCGGCTCCGGGGCGGTGTTGATATTGATCCTCGAACTCAAGGCGTTGATAGCCCCCAGGATGGGGAACACGGTGATGAAGTCCTTCAGGGCCCCGTCCAGGACGCCGTTGCCGTTGGCGTCCTCACCGGAGTCAAGCAAGCCGTTGGCGTTTGCATCTTCACCGTACAGTTGTGACATGGTCAGGAGACCACGGTCCACCAGTTCATGGACGTACCGGAACGGATCCTCGGGCTCCGGCGGCGCTCCCGCGTCATTCCTGGAGTTCACGATGTTCTGGGCGACGACATCGGGCGTAGCGATGCTGAAGTAGGTGAGCAGCCCTTCGAGCAGGTCAGCATTGGCCCGGTTCACGTTCACCAGGCCGCTCAAGTCGACGATCCCGCGAACGACCCGAAAGGTCTCCGGGGGGGCGGTCGCGGTGTTCACTGAGGTCGGTTCCATACCGAACCGCGCGTCGAAGTAGCCATCATCGAGTCGGCCACGACCGGGCCCATTCCAGAGACTGGGCTCGCCCCAGACATAGGGGGCGCTGTCGTCGGACACCAGATCCGGAAGGACCACATCCTCAAGGAGTGTGTATCTATCTACGGCCCCTGAGAGTTCGATGCCCCGGCCGCCGCCCCAGGTTTGACACTGAGCGGCGGCAACGGTGCTGTGGTATGGTTTGGCCACTTCGAAATCGAGGCTGCCGGCTATAGTCACGTCTGTGGGCACGTCGTCGTAGCGCGGTCCGAACAGCGGCCCCACGTACAAGGTCTGCAACTCGGTCAGAGCCCGTTGCAGACCGCTCTCGGCCAATACCCGGGCGCGCAGGATGGTGTCGAAGTTTGTCGCCGCCTGCATCTCCATCCGGGTCAGGATGGCGAAGGTAACCCCCATCAAGCTCAGGAGCACCAGGACGCCCAGTGCCACGAGTAATGCGCTGCCCCGCTCGTTGGCTCGTCTCATCCGCTGCTGCTCCTTGACTCAGGACCTCCGGCCCTCACACCCAGAGCGCCCACCCACACTTCAACACCGTCGCCGATCAGGGCGCCGTACTCAAGTGGACCACGTGGGTAAAGTTCTGGTGGTCTTCGGGATTCCTGCTCTCTCGGAAGGCCCTCCCTCGCGGCACTTGAATGGTCACCCGCACCTCTAACGGGAGAGACGGTGGCCCGGACAGCGGCAATGGTCCTGGACCATCGGGGTCATAGGCGACTGTGCTTGCGTCCCACTCCTGCAACCAGTCCGATTCGCCTGTGCCAGGGTCCACCCACAGGTACTCAAACTGTAAATCGGTCAAGCCGAGGACGGCGATGTGGTTCCGGTAATAGTCATTGTTGGCGCTATCGGTAGGGTCGGGGTCGGAAGCGTCGAAGGTGAACGGTAACGCGTTCCCGCGCGTCCACCCGGGGTTGTCGTCGACGGCGCGGAAGAAACAGTGCCGTCGGTCGGCGGCCAACTCCTGACCTCGATTGTAGGTGAAACGAGAGAATCGAACTTCCATGAACCCGGGCTCACCAGTCCCGGGCGCCTTGCGTGGACGAATCAGGGTAAGTTGGTCCGACGGGTCGGTGTTAGAAAGAAATGCAGCGGTAGTCCCGTTCTCGCCCGTGAAGCCGTACGTGGTTGTGCCCTCCGTCATCAGGAAAGCGTTGGTGATGTCTTCCTCCAGCAAACGAAAGATGGCCCGGACGCTACGGTAACATTCCACCCGGTCCTGGCCGATGCTCACAGTGCTGCCAGCCGCGCGGAAGACCACCATGAGGATGGACAGGAGAATAACCAGCAGGGCCACGGCGGCAATGAGTTCCACCAGGGTAAAGCCCGCTGCCGACCGGAGTCGACTCATGACAACGCTTGCCTTCTTCATGCGTTCTCCCCTCGAACCCGCGCCGGCTCAGTCCGCGCTCAGCAAAAAGGTGTAGGTGCCGATCACCCGCTCGCTAAACTGCAACCGGTCACTCCCGGCGTCCTGGGGAAGACCCCAATACCTCTCCAGGAGCTTGACCTTGTCACCGCCGATCTGGTCGACCTGGTACCAAAAGCCATCACCAGGCGTGGTGTTGTCGAAGTTGAGGTAGCGGACGTAATCGCCGCTCTTGAACGTGCGCTCGACCGAGTCCGGCACGTCCTCGACGATCATCGTCGTCCAGTGCTCTCGCTCCTCTCGCGGACGCGACCGGTCTATGACCAGAGCACCGTCCACCTGCTCCAGCGAGTAATTCCGGTACACGGCCACCTGAACGATAAAGACATGCTCATTCCGCCACAACTCGCCAAGAACGTAATCGTGCGGCTCTTCGCCGTCCGGGTCGTAGGGCCGCGCCACGGTGATTGACCAACTGTACCCAGCCCCCGGATCGTCGGTGACGACATGCGTCGGTAGCCCGTCAGGGATATCATTGACGTCAGAGTCTGGGTCCATAATCTCATCGTCGTAGGGAAGGTACCAGGGCCCCTCGGCTCCGTTGTCTGCCACGTCATCCACGATGCGTTGGAAGGGAGTGCTAACGTCGCTTTCCGAACCGTTGACCTCAAACAAGTAAGCCCTCGCTGCACGGCCGATGATGGCGGCCCGTGTGGTTTCAGCCGAGACCCGCGCCGCGTCAATGCCCAGGGGGAAGAGCACCAGCACGCCCAGGAGCCCCACGGCCAGGATGAGCAGCGCCAGTAGAATTTCTACCAGGGTAAAGCCCGCTGCCGACCTCGGTCGCACCCGCGTGGAAGCCCGCGGTCGCATCTTTCCTCCCCTTTCCGACTGTCAACGTCAACCGGGTAGGACCTCGGCCCACCCTCCACCGGTCAAAGCCCCGGCCTTCGGAGTCCAAGTAAGTATATCAGTGAAGGCTTGCTTGTCAAGGCCATCAAACCTGGAAAAATCGCAGATTCGGGCGTCCCAGCCGCCTGCTTCGACGCCCGGACCGGCACCGTCGCACATTTCCTTGTCAGGGCCACCCACGCCTGCTACAATCCCTGCCTTGTCACTGCCCTGAAAACGGTCCCAAAGGAGATACTGGTATGGCAGAGGAACGGGTGAGAGTTGGCGTGGTTGGCATCACCGGATTTGGTCGGGCCATCGCCCGGGCCGTGGACAAGGCGGAGAACCTGGAACTGGTGACCGGCTTCTCCCGCACGCCCAGGTCCCGCAAGGAGTTCGCCGACCAGTACAACTGTCCCAAGGTCTTCGACTCTTACGAGCAACTGCTGGCCGACCCCGACATCGAAGGCGTCCTGCTCATCACCCCCAACCCCGTCCACCGCGAGCAGATCGTCCAGGCGGCCGAGGCCGGGAAGCACGTGTTCGTCGACAAGCCCATCACCAACACCGTGGCCGAGGCCAAGCAGGCGATGGCCGCCTGCCGGCAGGCCAACGTCACTCTTCAGGTGGGTCACAATACCCGCAAACTCTCAGTGGTCCGCCACATGAAGCAGGCCGTCGCCGCCGGTGAACTGGGCACCGTCACCATGGCCGAAAGCCAGAGCTCGGGCTCCACGGGACAGAAACTCACCCCCCAGCAGTGGCGCTACTACCGGGAGAAGGCACCCGCCTGTCCGCTGATGCAGCTGGGCATCCACTGGATAGACGCGGTGCACTCCATCCTGGGGCCCACCAAGCGGGTCTGGGGAAGGCTCACCCACCTGGCCTCCCCGGCCGACATCGACGACACCATCATGACCATCCTGGAACTGGAGTCGGGCGTGCTCTGCTACGTGGGTTCCAACTACGTCGTGCCCCACGCCCGCTACCTCAACATCTACGGCACCGAAGGCTGTCTCCTCTACGATGGCTACCTGGGGTACCATCGGGTTGGGCTCGACAACGAACGCAAACCGGTCGAGGTCCAGCGCAACGACTCCCTCCTGGAGGAGGTCACCGAGTTCGGCGAATGCGTCCGCACCGGCACAGAACCCGAGGTGACCGGCGAGGTGGCGCTGCTGGCCTTAGCCGTGGTCGAGGCCGCTATCCGCTCCGACGCCGAGGGCCGACCAGTCGAGGTCGCTGAACTCATCCAAGCGTAAGCGCCTGGGGGTGCCGAGGAACAGCACCGCGACGACCGCCGAAATCGCCGC
>CBDVDV010000048.1:0-19791 GCA_965372835.1 uncultured bacterium
GCCGATGTGGTCGTAGGCGATAAAGGGCTCGTACAGCGCCCCGTCGTACACCACCTCGGCCGTGGCTCGACCCACCATCACGCAAAGAAGCAGCATCACCATCACTGCCCCGGCTACCCGCATCGATGTCATTTCCGGCCTCCCTGCCTCGTTCAAGGACAATCCTGCACTCTCCAAGAGAGATCGTACTGCCAGTGTACCAGCCGACCCCGGCTCCACAACCATTTTCGCCCTTGAGCTCGTCCTTTCCGTAGAGGGCCCAGAGAGAGATTAGTGGTTCGACTTTGCGCGGGAGTTCCTGCAACAATCCGGTTGTCACCTGTTCTCAGGAGGCGGCTCGGGCATGGGGCATGTCTACACTGGTTACGACCCGGTTCGGGCGCACGCGGTCAGGAACTTTCTGGAGCTGGCGGGCATTCCTGCCGCGGTCGTGGCGGAACTGCTCTTTCCATTACGGGGAACGGGGGCCTCCCTGGCCTTCTTACCCGAGGTCTGGGTCATCGATGACAAAGATACGCCCCGCGCCCGGAAACTCATTGAAGAACACGACGTGCCGACATGCCACCCAGCACCGCTCTGGGTCCGCTTGGTCGCGCTCTTCCTCTTACTGTCGCCGCTTTCCGCAGCTGCCCTGAGTCTCGCAGACCTTCTGGCCTCGCCCTTCGGTTAGAAAGGCGACCGGGACCGGAGATCCACTTCCCGCACAGCGCAACCAAAACCTGCTATTCAAGATGAACGAGCCTGGCGGCGTTTTCGTAGTAGACCTTCCTGAGCACCTCGTCTGGTAAGAAGACGCCGAAGATACGCCAGCGGCCCTGGCCAGGCGGGTCGCCGGTCGAGTAGTTGAAGTAATCGTCGGCTGTCTCCAAGAAGCGCCAGTGGACGCGGTAGTTGTCGACGCTGGGCCGGCCATCGGTGCCGAAGAGGATGCGGTCGGCGTACTTGATGAACCAATCCCGCGCGGTGTAGGGCTGGCGGCCCAGTTCGGCGATGCGGGCGCTGATATCGACGTAGTAGTTCGGGTACCTGTCGAACATCCCGGATATCCAGCCCAGGTTCTCAGCGTAACTGCCCACGTGGGCGCTGATGAAGGTGGTCCCGGGGTGTGCGGCGACCAGGTGTTCCTGCTGTTCCATCAACTCCTCGAAAGAAGGAAACTCGGGCTTGAAAAAATGCCAGCCCTGGTGGTTCTGAAGTTCTTCCCAGCGCTCGTTTCGGCCGTCCAACGGCTGGAAGAAGGCCACCGGGTCGGCGATGTGGATGAGCACCGGGATGCCCAACTCGGCGCAGGCTTCCCAGATGGGTGCCAGCCGGTCGTCGTCGGCTCGGTACAGTTCCCCCTCGGGATTTCTGGCCCGGAGGCCCAGGGTCTTGCTGACCTTCAGCCCCCGGGCGCCCGCCTCCACGTCGCGCTTCAGTTGCTCACCGGCGCGTTTGGGAAACTCCGGGTCCTCTGATTCATTCCAGGGCACGCGGGTAAAGACAACGAAGCGGCCGGGGTACTTCCGGGGGTAGGCATCGAGGTGGTCCTGGAGTTTCTCCCGTCGGCCGCCATCCAGGCTGACGATGCTCTGGAGGCCCACCTCATCCATGAGCGCCACCAGTTCACCAGCCTTCTCCGCCTGCCACCAGCCCAGGTGGTTGTGAACGTCGACGGCAGGGAACCTGGCCTTCTCGATGAAGTGCTCTTCGACGACGAGGGTAGGCTGGGGCACGAACTCGCCGAGCGCGATGTCCTGCTTCTCTTCAGTCATTGTGCTCCCTTCCAGGCATGGGGTGCGGACAGAGTTCCGGAGAACTGCCGGGGCAGTACCGCGTCTGCATCGGCTTACAGTTTAGCCAGGATGGTGCGCAGGTTGGCCAGTCCCTTGGAGCAGCCCACCCGGGGGTCTTCGGGGCCCTCGAACTCCAGTGAGAGGAAACCATCGTAGTGGGCACGCTTGAGCGCGCGAAGGCCGCCAGCAACATCGACCACGCCCTCGCCGATGATGGAGCCCTGCAGTTTGTAGCCCCCGTTGGACTCGAACCATCCCTCCCCGACCTGGGAGCCGGGGGGCTCTCGGCGGAAGTCCTTGACGTGAACGTGGACCGCGTACTTGGCCAGCCGATCCATGGCTTCGAGGGGCTCTTCGTCCACCACGTAGAAGTTGCCGATGTCGGGGTTGGCTCCGAAGTAGGCTGAATCGACCTTGAGGATGAGTTCCTCGATCTGGGCGCTTCGCCCGACGACTCGGCCGTGGTTCTCCAGGCCCAGGACGATGTGCTTGCTCGAGGCATACTCGGCGACCTCACGGATGCCCGAGACCAACCAGGGCACCAGGTCTTCCCACTCGGTGGGCCCCTGGTAGTCTTCGGGCGGGCCGTTCGTGCTTTCGACGCGCATGCGTGAGACACCCAGTTCTTCGCCGATGTCGATGGCCCGCATGACCCGTTCGACCTCGACCCGCTGGCGTTCGGTGTCCATCTGAGCGAAGTTGTTGTGGATGGCGTAACTGGAGATGGCCAGGCCCAGGGCCTCACCGCGCTGGCGGAGCCGATGGGCGTTGTCCACGAGGGACCCGTTGGGTCTCCGACCTCTTCGATTCTCCGGCCAGCACATGTCAAGCATCTCCAACCCCTCGTAACCCAGGTTGTGGGCGAAGTCGGCCACGCCCAGCAGGTCGATTTTCCCGGCCCGAAGCGGCCGGATCATGCTGTAAACACTCAACGCACAGCGCATAGGTGGCTCCTACAGGAAACCCCAAGGCCCAGGTCTGTTACCTCACATTGTCGTCATGCGCAAGATACTTTTCGGCGACTTCACTTCCAGGCGCTGGGCTTCTGGAGAATGCGCCCGTCAGCCTTTTCGACCTGATCCGGGAACTGACTGGCCGCCAACTTCCTCCGGCCCACGGGAAGCCACGCATCTGCCACTCTTTTCAACTGCGCAGAGGAACGGCCCGGTGGGAAGGCGACGACGAGGCGCTTGCCCGGGAACAGGCGAGGCACCGCTTCAATCGGGCGGCTGAGGTCGCTGTCGCCAGAGACAATGAGGGCTGTGTCAAACGTGTGCTGGAAGGCGTCGACCATCAACTCGACCGCGATGTTCACATCCGTCATTTTTTCCTCATGGCTGCCCCAGGTGTGGCCACACTTGAAGCAACGCACCTCCGTTCCCAAATAGTGCCCGTAGAAAATCTGGAAGTCTGAGAGGGTCTCCAGGGCTTCCAGGTAACTGCCCTGACGCTTGTCCTTCTGTGGGTCCCCAGGAGTCGAAGACACGCGGCTGGTAAAGTATTTTGTGCAGACGAGTTGCTGGTCCGGTTTGAGGAGATTCTGTATCAGCAACTGGATATTCGACCAGTAGTAACGTTGCCAGCCCCTGGCCTTCATGCCGTAGTACAGGTTGAACCCATCAACATAGGCTACAAGACGCTCCATCTACGACCTCAAGCAACTCTACCGGGAACCCACACACATCCATCGCAACACAGGCGAGCCCAGGCAAGAACACAGAAAATCACAAGAATCCGCTTGACAAGGAGTGCCTTTCGGGCTATGAATATGTCAAGCATGTGAGCTCCCCCAACGATAGCATCGTTGGGCCGACGCCCCCTTTCGAGGGGGCGTTTCTTTTTGCGGCACGTCTCCTCACAGCTCGTCGGGACAGCTGCGGGTCAGCGCGCACCGGCCGAAACAGAGGGCCGATGTAGCCAGCTCCAGACCCGTGCTCCGGACCCCCTTACTCGACCGCCATGATGGCGTCGATGCTGGTGGAGATGTCTCTCAGGGCCTTCTTCGGGAACTGCGGGTAGGGGCCGTACTCGGCGCAGAGCCAGCCGGTATACTTCACCCGACGCAGTTCCCGCATCACCGCGTGCCAGTCCACGTCGCCCATCAGCGGGTAGACGAAGCCCGCGCCGCTCATCACTTGTCGGCGGAAGTCCTTGATGTGCACCTCACCGATGCGACGACCCAGGATGCGAATCCACTGCTCGGGCCAGCCGAAGGGGATGAGGTTGCCGGCGTCGAGGTAGATGCCAACGGATCGGCTGCCCACCTCGGCCAGGATGCGCTTGGCCTCCAGCGGGCTGTACATGAACCGGTTCCACACGTTCTCCAGCAAGAGCGGAACGCCCGCTTTGCGGGCGTAGGGGGCCAGCGCCTTCAGACCCCCGACCACCCAGCGGTAGAAGGCGTCGTAGGGGATGTCGGCATCGATGTGCCCCGGGTGCACCAGGATGTTCTCACAGCCGAAGCCCTTGGCCAGTTCGAGCATCTTCCTGAAGTGCTCGATGGCCAGCCTCCGGTCGCTGGCGGCGGCCGAGCCCAGGCTCACCCCAGTCTGAGGCATAATGGAGTGGAGTTTCAGGCCGTGCTTCCTGGCGGCCCGGCGGATGCGACGGACTTCGGCCCCGGGCATCTCCAGGTTGACCTCGGCATCGGCGGCTCGCATGGTCAGTTGCAATCCGTCATAACCCGCCGCCTTCAGTTGGCGAAACACCTTCTCCAAAGGCGCGCCCCGGAAGAACCCTTGAACGATGCTCTTCTTCATCCTCTCACCCCTTCGGCTTGCGAGTGGCCTCGCCGGACGCAGTGAAACCTGTGAATACGAACCTCTCCCTATAGTCATTCCTCTAAGAGGGGTCAATGAAAAAGCGCCGGCGGGAGGCCTTTTGTGGCTTGAAAACCTTGCGCCGGGCGCAAGTGTACGGTACAGTATGCATGGTCAACACTTCCTGTCGGTGACGATGAGCGGAAGGAGACAAGGGATGCGTCGAGCCGGTGTGTGGGCCTTGGTCTGTGTGATGGTGCTGACCTGGGCGTCGGTCTACGCCGACCGGGTGCACTTGAAGAGCGGGCGCACTCTGGAGGGAGAGGTTATCGACCGCGGCGACCGGGTCGAAATCAAACTCAAGTTCGGCTCCATCACCGTCCCCAAGGACGAAATCGCCTCCATCGAACCCGTGGTGGACGCCGCTGAAACCTACCGGGAAAAGGCCGCCGCACTCGGAGCCGACGACGCCGACGGCCACTTTCAACTTGCCCAGTGGTGTCAGATGCGGGATCTCCAAGAGCAGGCGCGAACCGAACTGCTGAAGGTCATTGAGATCGACCCCGAACACGCTCAGGCCCGCGCCCTGCTCGGTCACGTCAGAATCGACGAAGAATGGGTGGATTCCACGACCACCAGCATCGTCACCGTGACCAACCAGATGCCGGTGAAGGTGGAGGTCCTGCTGGACGGGGAGCTCGCGGCATCGGTCGAGGCCAGCGGCTCCTACCGGCTCAGGTCGACTCCGGGCGAGCACGATCTGCAAGTGGTCCTCAGTGACGACCGGCGACTGGAAGCACAGGTCACCTTCGAGCCGGGCAAGCGGTATTCGCTGCTCATTCCCGTCCCTCAGCCCGAGCACGTGCTGCGATATTCCCGGGACGGCTTTTACCTCTTTCCCACCGAAGCCGAAGAACTCGTCTACCGCGACGGGGTCTGCCAGCACGCCGTGCTCAAGGACGGCGCCCATCTCGCCACTCTGGACGGCTCACCGTTCCCGGCGCCGACCGTGTTCGATGCCCGAGACCTGGGTGAAGCCCTGGGGCTTGACGGTACCTTCGCCAAGGCTCAGGAACTGGTCGAGCAGCGGGGCGCCCGGGTCCGACCCGACGCCACCGGTGGCGCCCGTCTGCCCGTCGCCCACGGGCTCTTTGCCATCCTGAACAAGGACGAACTGGAGGACGTCAAGGCAGGCAAATCGAAGCTTAAGAGCATCAGGCTCGTGTGCGAAGAAGAGGCGCGCTACGGGCTCATTGACTCCGTTGAAGCGGGCTCGGACTTCGAGTTGAGCAAAGACGGCGACGTAGCGGTGACGCTGGGAAGCCTGACCGTGAACGTCGGTCGGTCCTCCGTGGCCGTGCGCTCGCTCGCCCGCGGGAGCCGGGGCGAGTACGTCATTATGCCTGAGAGCGTGATCCGGCTGATCCGGGGCAGTAGTCGGCGGGCCGCCGTCCTCGTCCGGGAAGGCTCGGTCAAGCCCCTGGGCGACACCCCGCCACGAGTAGCGCCGACACCCTCGAAGCCGGGAACGCTGCCGCGCATGCCTCGCGGCGCCATGCCCTGGGGCGCCACCAGTTACATGGTCACGCGCCAGCCCGAGGAAGATCACACCCAAGCGGCGTTGTACTCAGAGCGGCTGGTCGTGTTGCTGGACTCAGAGCCGCTCTAAGCCGTACGACACACGCGCTGGCGGAGTCGGGCACGAGGCCGGGGGTGTGCCGGCACCTGAAAGGAGTGTCCAATGGCGGTGAAAGATTCCTATTCTGAGTGGCTTGGCCTGGCCACACCGCAACGGCCACCGAATCACTATCAGCTGCTCGGCCTGGAGGAGTTCGAGCCGGACCGCCGGCGTATCGAGGAGGCCGTTCGTCGTCAGACCGAGAAACTGCGCCCGCACCAGCGAGGCAGCGCCACCGAGCGGGAGACCGCCGACCGACTCCTCCTGGCGGTGCAGCGAGCCGAGTACGTCCTGGCCGACCCCAAGCGCAAAGCCGAGTACGACCGCTCCCTCAAGGAAATCCGGGAAAAGGGCGCCCCGAAAGGCGTCCACCTTTCCGTGGTGGCCGCCCAACAGGAACTGGTCACCAAGCGCGACCGGGCCGCAGCGAACCAACAATGGCAGGAGGCGGAGGAACTCGCCGAGAGGCTGGTGGCCACGGACCCCGAGGACCCCGCCCACAAGGAAGCCCTGGAGCGGATTCGGACGCGGGCGGCCCGGGCCCGCCAGATGCGACTTGTCATGAAGGCGGCCAAGGGCGTCGTTGTGATCGTGGTCCTCGTCTGCGTCGGCATCTTGGCGGTGAAACTCGTGCAGCAGCAAGCCGGGGAGGAGGACCCGGTCTCCCGCGGCGAGGCCCACGAGGCCAGCGGCGACTGGTCCTCGGCCGCCGACGCCTACCGGGAGGCCGCCGAGCGGGGCGACGAGAGAGCACAGCCCCGTCTGGAGGCGGCAGAGGCCGCGGCCAGGGCCGAGAAACTTGTGGACGAGAAACGGTACGCAGAGGCCCTGGCCGAACTCAAGAAAGCCCGCCGAGGCGCCGGCAGGCAGTCAGCGGTCCAGGAGCGTATCGCATCGCTCCAACGCAAACTCGGACACGCTAAAGAACAGGCCCAGGACCGGGCCGAGGCCGCGGAAGCACGCGCTGACTGGCAGACGGCCCTGCAGGCTTACCAGGAACTCATCGACCTGGGAGGCAACAAAGAGACCAAGACCCGTCGTGAAGCCATCCAGACCATACTGAAGGCTGAGCAACTCGAAAAGACGGGGAAATTTGAAGAAGCCCTGGCCGCCTACAAGGAGATCGTCGAAACCGTGTCCTGCCGCTCGGAGATCGAGAGCAGGATCTCCAAACTCGAAGAACGGATCGCCGCCACCCGTCCCCAACTCAGGTACTGAGCCCGCCTTCCCGCCCCTCAGCTCGCTGGCCGGCGAGCCGACTCCCGGGCGCGGAGGTACTGCTCACGGGTGATGTGCATGTCACAGTGGAGCACCTCCAGGCCGGAACCGGTCTGGCGAAAGAACTTGCGCACGCCTCGGAAGCGCTCGTCCGTGAAGATGGCCAGGCCCAGCCGCCCACCCAGGGCCGTATCCTTCTGCCAGCGCTCCCGGCTGTAGTGGAACCCGCACTTTTCGTAGCACCGCCGGGCCCGCACGTTGTGTGCGGCCACGTCCAGCACCAGTTCCTCAAAGCGGAGCTGCTCGAAATAGAAGGTGAGAAACGCGGTGACCGCGTCCGTACCCAGCCCCTGTCCGACCAGGGCCGGGTCCAGAGCGATGCCCAGTCGGGCCCGGCGTTTGCGGTTGTCGATTTCCCGGATGCTCAAGCGGCCCACGACGTTGCTCGCGCGGTCGAGGATGACGAAGATGCGGAAGTCGGCTCGGCGGGTGCGCGCCCGGTACCAGTCCTCGCGCTGGCGGGGACCCAGTTTGGGCATGTTGTAGGTGGCCAGCAGCGGGTCGTCGTGTCGGTCCCAGCGGAGCATGGCGTCCACGTCCTCACGCTTGAGGAACCGCAGCCTGGTCTTCTCCCCCTTGGCAATGGGCTTATCCATCCCCAGCCCCTACCGCGAGCAGCCCCGAGCAGCCACCGGCCAGCGGCCCACGACCTCCTCACCCCGCACCAGGTAGACCTCATCAGC
Source organism: uncultured bacterium (assembly GCA_965372835.1). Lineage (GTDB taxonomy): Bacteria > Planctomycetota > DG-23 > CBDVDV01 > CBDVDV01 > CBDVDV01. The sequence continues at coordinate 8,174 of CBDVDV010000048.1, forward strand.
CAGGTTCATGACCACACAGTTGTGATTGGGGAACACCTCCAGCGCATCACCGACGGCTGCCTCGGCGTCGACGGGCACCTGGATGACCCCGTGCTCCTCATTGGCCCGAACAAAGCGCCAGTCCGGATGCCCACGGACGAGGCCGAAGGTGTCGAACCGCGTGGCCACGTGGTCGGAACTGAGCACCTTGGTGCCTGCGTCGATGACCGCACGGTCGGGGGCCGGTCGGCTGACCACGGTGGCCAGCACGGTCAGAGCCAGGTCCTCCTCGGTGGCCGCCCAGGCGCGCAGTGATAAGCGGTCGTAGAAGACGTAACTTCCCGGGCGCACCTCGGTGACACCCGGCACGGTGGGCGTAATCAGCGCCGCCGGCGTCGTGCCCACACTCACGACGTCACACGGAAGCCCCTGGGCACGAAGGAGTTCGGCGGCCCCCACCACGGCCCGACCTGCGGACCGGGCCATCTCTTCCAGTTCGGCCTGGTTCCGGGCGCTGTGCACGTGACCCTCATGGGTGAAAATGCCTCGCAACTCCAGCCCCCGCAGGCCAGACACCCGGCGGGCCAAGCCCAGCACCGGTTCCCCGGGCGGCAGCCCACAACGGCCCAGGCCCGTATCCACCTCGATGAGCACGGGCAACCGACGCCCCTGCCGGCCGAAGGCTTCCGAAAGCGGCTCGGCCTGCGCCAGGTCGTCGAGGCCGACGCTGACCTGAGCCCGCCGGGAAAGTTCAAGAAGCCGGGCCACCTTTTTGGCCCCGACCACCTGGTTGGCAACGAAGACGTCGGTCACTCCCGCCCCAACCAGCACCTCGGCCTCGGTGGTCTTGGCGCAGGTGATGCCGACCGCCCCGGCCTCCAGTTGCAGGCGGGCGATTTCGACGGTCTTATGGGTCTTGAAATGGGGCCGAAGCGCGACACCCATCTCCTGGGCCGCCTGGGCCATGCGCTGGATGTTGCGCGCCAGCCTCTCAGCGTCGATGAGGACGGCTGGCGTCTCGATGTCTCTTTTCTTCACGCCCGCCTCGTGTGCCCCAGCCACGTGACCGCGCCACCCGTGGGGCGCAGGGATTCCTTCATCGTTCGCACAGTGCGATGGCCTCGATTTCGATGGGGAGGACGTCGCCCCGGAAGCGGAGGTCGCTCTGCACGGCGGCCCGGGCCGGCGGCCTCTCCGGGAAGTACTCCGCGTAGACCTCGTTCATCGCTGCAAAATCGTTCATGTCGGCCAGAAAGACGGTGACCTTGACCGCCTGCCCGAGCGAACTGCCCGCCGACTCCAGGATGGCCTTGATATTCTCCAGCACCTGGCGGGTCTGGGCCTTGATGTCACCGCCAACGAACTCCCCCTCGGGGGTCAGGGGAATCTGCCCGGCCACGAAGACAAACTGTCCGGCTTTCACCCCCTGCGAGTAGGGCCCCTGGGGCTTCGGCGCCCGGTCGGTGAAAACGATGCCCTTTTCCACTTCGGCTCCTTTCCGCAGGGTCCGCAAGTCGCACGTCTCCGGTCAACACTGAACGATGCTGTCCTGGGGCCGTTCCTGCGAACAGGGACTGCCGACCGCAGGGGCCCAAGACCCCACCAAACAGCCAGCAGTCCCGTCAGAAAAACGGCGACTTGGGACCTCTTGACTCTCTTCAGTCCAGTCGGGCGATGTGGACCAGGTCGAGGAGTTCCTCGTAGACGCGCAGGGGCAGGGAACCCGCAGCCGGTGCGGTGGCGCTGGCTGCGCCGGCGGCCACACCCCGGCGCAGGGCCTCAGCCATGTCGGTATCGGTCAGGAGACCACAGAGAAAGCCCGCCAGCAGGGCGTCACCACAGCCGACGGTGTTCTTCACCCGCCCGGGCTCCAGCGCAGCGATGCCACTGTAGAGACCCCGGCGGGAGACCAGCACCGCTCCCCCCGCGCCCCGGGTGACGATGACGTACTCGATGCGGTCCAGCAGCGGGGTGGCGGCGGCGAGCAGTTCCTCCGTGGTGCCGACGGGCTTGCCCGTGATCTCAGCCAGTTCTTCCTCGTTGGGCTTGATGAGCAAAGGCTCCGCAGCCACGGCCTCCCGCAGGGCCTCGCCGCTGGCATCCACCATGACCCGCGGACCCCACTCCCTGAGGCTGAGCAGCAGCGAGCCGAACTCCCGGGGGCTGAGGCCCGGGGGAAGGCTGCCGGCGAACAGGAAGTTCTTGTGCTGCTCGGCCAACTGGATGAGTTTCTGGCTCAGGCGTAACTTCTCCTCAGCCGTGACCTCGAAGCCCTCCTCCCGCAGGTGGGTCTCGGTCTTTCGGACCGGGTCGATGATGGTGGTATTGGTGCGGGTATGACCTTCGACGGTGACAAAATCGAGGCTGATGGTGGTCGCTTTGACACTGGCCTCGTAGAGGGAGTCCTGGAGCCGACCCACGAAACCGGTCACCGTCGAAGAGAAGCCCAAGTCGCTCAGGCAGCGGCTGACGTTGACCCCCTTGCCGGAGAGGGCCCGGGCCACGGCCTTGGCCCGGAGGGTGTTGCCCACCTGAAAGTCGGGCACCTCCAGGGTGCGGTCAATGGTGGTGTTGAGGGTGACGGTGACCAGCATAGGGATAAGTCCTCAGAGGTCGGCCTCCCCTTCGCGCTCCTTGCGGGCTTCGGAGAGGATGTAGACGCGCTGAAAGCGTTTCTGGGCCCGGTCGCCGGCCGGGGTGCCTTGGTGCCTCTTGCGCAGGATGTCCAGGTCGGCGAGCGCGGTGTCGAAGTCCAACTTCTTGTTCAGCAGGAGGTCGGAGACCTGGATGATGAACTCCACCTCCTCCTGCGGGTCTTCGGTCACGGTGGCGGCCAGGCGCAGTTCCCCGATGGCCTCGTCCACCTGGTTGTCCCGGACGAGCACCTTGGCCAGGCGTCGGCGGGCCTCCATGTCTTTCTGATCGCGTTCGATCTCCCGGCGATAGAGCATGATGGCCCGCTTGAAGTTCCCTTGCGCCTCGGCCTTCTCGGCCGCGGTGTAGGTCTTGGCCATCACCACCGGCTCGTCGGAGCCGGAGAGCGCGGCCAGGACCTGTCCCGTCCAGAAGAAGAAGAGGAATATCACAAAGGGAGCGTAGGCCACCCAAGCCAGGACGAAGGCGAACATGACCCGTGAGTCCTGCTCAGCCAAGGTCATGCGCATGAGTTTATAGCCCCCCACCAGACAAATGATGCCCCCGATCTGAACCAGCAGGTGTCCGCGCAGCACCTCCGAGCGCCAGACAATGAGCGCCAGGACGACCCCCACCAGCGCATACAACAGGAGAACAGTCTGAAACGTCGTCATCGCAGCGTCACCAGACCGGAGGACAGGTTAGCATCCCGGGACCTCAGCCGAAGTTCTTCAGCATAGCCCCAGGAAGCGGGAGGCTCAACAAAAAACCGGTCACCCGACTTCTTCGCCCGGTCCGTTCAGAGCCGGCTCTGGTCGGGGAACACTTCTCACCACCTCGCACCGATATCGGCCGGCCTCGTCCCGCTCGGCGGTGTCGACCACCTCACCCCCACCGACGGACTCCCCTTCCGGGTCCCGGGTCACGCGGACCTGTGGATGGAAGGGATCCTCGGGGTTGGTAGAGAGGACCTCGCCCTGACAGCCATTCTCCAGCAGCACCCGGGTCGCAGGCGGATAGACACCGAGACAACCCAAGAACGCCTCCACACAGACCGGGTTGAAGTCGCGGCCCGAACCGTCCAGCAGCAACTCGGCCACCCGCTCCGGGGCGACCGGTTTCTTGTAGGGTCGCTTGGCCGCCACCGCTTCGTAGACGTCCACCACGTTGACCAGTTCGGTGACGGGGTCGATCTCCACCTGTCCGGTGACCTCCGGGTACCCCCCGCGGTCGTGGCGCAGGTGGTGGCCGAAGGCCACGTTGACGGCCAACTCGTCTACCCCCTGGGCCTCCACCAGGATCTTGGCCCCCACCAGTGGGTGTTGGCGCATAATCCGCCACTCGGCCTCCGAGAGGGGACCGGGCTTGTAAAGGATTTCGTCGGCGATGAGGATCTTGCCAACATCGTGCAGCAGCGCCGCCTGAGCGATGCGGACCACCTCCTGGGAGTCGGCGGCCAGGCCTTCGGCCAGTGCCGTGGTGTAGATACAGACGTTGACTGAATGGTTGAAGGTGTATTCGTCGTAGTTCTTGACGGCGGTGAGCGCGATGAGGGGTGTGCGATGGGTCTCCATGGCTTCGGCCAGCACCGCAGCCACTTCGTTGGCCTGGGAGAATGAGGCCTGTTTACCCTGGCGCAACTCGACCATGATGTCCTGCAGGACGGACATGGCCGAGGTGTAGACCTCGCGGCTGATCTCTTCGCCTTCCAGGGCCTTGCCGGCCTCGCCCGGGCCGATGCCCTCCATCGCCACCCCCCGCTCCACCACGGGCTGCACCTCCAGGACCACCCGGGTCACCCCCTGCTGACTCAGTTCACCGTTGATGACCGCAGCTGAAGCGGACGGCGACTCCAGCAACACTTCCACCAGTCGACGGACTTCCTCGACCGTCACCCCACGCTCGAAACGGAGGCCCCAGGCCTCCCGCTCCCTCAGGGTCCGGATGAGCCGGTGGGCGTAAATGCTGAGGTCGTAGAGTGGCCGACCCTCAAAGATGAGGAGCCCCTCCCGAATGCCCAAGACCAACAGTGGCTGGCTCTCAAAGTGACCCTCCAGCGCAGCCACCACCTCCTCGGTCGCCCGCAACACCCGCCGGTGCCCCGGAAAGTACAGCAGCCCGCTCATCAAGGCCACAACCAGGGAGCGGACGACCTGCTCCACCGCCTCAACGCTCACTCGCTTGCTCCTCGCCTTCGGCTTGCCCAGCCGCCAGTCGGCCCTCGACCATACGCACGGCCCCGGCGGCCCGCTCCCGCACCTGCCTCCCCCCAGCCGCCAGCCCCAGCAGCCAACTGCCGGCCAGCCGCCGCAACGGCCCCAGCGAGCGCTCCGTCGCGCACCGGGCCAGAGACGACAGGGCCGTCAGCCGTTCCTCCAGCCAGCCGCCAGGCCAGTGCGACCGGGTCGCCACTGCCAACAGGGCCTCTTCAGCCAGCGGCTGAGAACTCTCACCCAGCAGGTAGAGGATATCCTGCCGGGTCTGCCTGTCGCCGGTGAGCAACTGGTCGCTCAGGGAGCTTACGGCCCGGGCGTCATTCATCTGAACCAAAAGGCGCAGGAGCGCCCGCCGGCCCTTCGGCCCGACCTCCCCCAGCAGCCGCTCCACCAACGGCGTCGCCCGGATGTTGCGACAGGCCAAGGTCAGAGAGACCACGCGATCAAGTGGTGGCGGATGCTCCTCGTCGTCCAGCCGGTGCTGAAGCCAGTCCACCAACTCGTCCTGACAGGCGCTGAGGAAACCGCTCAGCGGAGCCAGGGGATAGGCCGACTGGGCCTCCACCACCAGTCCCCCCAGGGCGGCGGCGAAACTGACCTGATGGCGCTCGGCCACGCGAGTGAGAGCCGACTCCCACCGCGCTTCCCCACCGAGAAACTCCCGCAGGGCCTGACGACAAACCTGCGGTGCCAGCAAGAGCACTTCCAGATCCGCAGCGCCGATGTGGGCGCTCTCCCCGAGGACGCGGTCGGCTAAGCGTAGCCCCCCCCGGTCAGTGCGGGCCAGTCGCTGACCGACAAAAGTGCTCAGTTCGCGGAGGATGCGCTCGCGGGCCGTGGGCTCGTTCTCATGTTTGAGCAGCTCAAGGAGGATGTCGATGTGGGCCGGCACCACGGCCCCCAGGTCCAGGGCAAAGCGCCGGTCACCGAGCTGCTCCCGCAGTTCGGCGAACCGACGGGCAAGCTCGGCCACGTCCACCTGGCGGTCTTCGGTGCGCTCAGTGCGAGGGGCTGGAGCGTCGCTGGGCTCTTCCTCAGGGGCCTCCAGGGTGCGAAGGACCCCCTCGCCGAAGCGGATGCGTCGACGGCCGGTCTCGGCCCGACTGAAGATGGCCTTGAGCAGTTCCGTCAGGTCCGGGCTCAGGGCCACAGCGGTTCGGTCGGCGTCGGGCGAAAGCCAGCGAATGAGCTCCTCCGGCGAGGACATCATCTGTCGGGCCACTCGGGATAGTACCTCGCGGCGCTCCCCTTCGCTGGGGTTCGCCAGCACCACCACCAGGCGTTCCTGCACCCGGTCAAGCAGGTGAGAAAAGACGCGGGCGCTGTCTTGACCGGTCACTTCCTGGTCGAGTTCCCGCTCCACCTGAGTGAGGCTGCGAACCACGTAGAGTACCAGGTCACTGGTGTGCACCTCGGCCTCGCCGCCCACCGCGAACCGGCTGAGCAACTCGGCGAGGGAGCCCAGCCGACCCGCCGCCCCCGGGTCCTGCAGCAGTTGACCGAGCCTTTGCTTCTCTTCCGCGCTGATCTGCAACTCCCCGAACCGACGGAGCACATACTGCTCGGGCAGAACCCCGCGCTCGTAGCGGGCCAGGATGCGCACCACCTCCACCTCCTCTTCGCTGGTGATTTGACTGCCCATATCGTAGGAAAACTCGATGACGAGGACGTGGGAGACGCCGGCCTCGGCCAGGAGGGAGCGCGCCCCACCGGCCTGGAGCAGCGCCTCAGGTTCCAGCAGCAGCGGCTCGCCCAGGGCCGCCAGTTCCTCGCTCGTCACCCCCGGTTCGACGGTGACGTAGCGCACCAGCCTCTTGACCAGTTCCGGGGCGAACTCGCTGGCGATGCGGTCATCGGCGCCGAACTTCTGTCCACTGACGAAAATGGCCTCCGGCTGGACAAAGAGCGAGACTTCCTCCTGGTGGGCGAAAACGGCTTCGGCGGCCTCCAGCCAACTTTCCAACTGCTTGGCCAGGCGCTCGTGTCCCGGGGGGTAGAGTTTGCGGGCCTTGACGTAGGCGATAAAGCGGTAGAGGAAGTCGCGCAGGACCTCTCGTGGCGCCCGGGCGGCCTTGGCCGAAGGACGAGGCTGCCTGGACTCGGGCGGTGATGAATCGGCAGCGCCCGGTTCATTCCCACCCCCGGAACCCCGGCCGCCCACAGGCGCATCACCTCCCCCAGCGGTAGGGGAGCGCTCACCAGAAGTGCGCTTTTCCGGATCGGACGCCATCTGAGACCCTTGTGCGCCCCGATAGTCGGCTGAGCCCACCACCCCACGGCGACGCCGCCGCACCCCCCACCTCCTCAGCCGGCACGCCACCGGCCCTTCGCCTGCCGTAGGGCTTCAGCCCGCAGGCGAGGACAGGGTCCCCGCACCTCGAACTTACCAGCACGCTACGCAGAACCACTCTCCACGTCAACAGAAATCTCCCCGCCCCCCAGGTCGGGCGGAGGGGTCTGCCTGTGGTGAGAGTTGCCGACTCGAAGAGGTCGGAGACCCCACCAAAGACCCGTCCGTACATCTGCAAGCATCTGTCCGGCAAGCCTGATGTCGCCCACCGGTCAGCCCTTTTGCTTCCGTCTCCTTGCCGGGGACGGTATACTACAAGTGTGTGTTCTGCGTAGTGGTGGGAGCCATGTTCGACTACGGTCTCTCCTTTGTCCGACCCCGGTGGCTGGCGCTGCTCCTGCTGGTGGTGCCGGTCGTCTACCTGGCTCGCACCTCGGAGGCCGCCCTCGGGGGCTGGCGGCGGTGGGCCTCGCTCACCTCCAGGGTGGTGCTGGTCGTGGCCCTGGTCTTCGCTCTGGCCGGCGTAGAGCTGACTCGGCTGTCCGATGAGTTGGTGGTGATGTTCCTGCTGGACGGCTCGGCCAGTATCGACCAGGCCACCCGCCAGGCCGCTCTCGAAAACATCCGCTCCGCTGTCGCCGGGCTGCCCGCCCAGCACCGGGCCGGACTGGTGGTCTTCGCAGAGCAGGCGGCCATCGAGGTGCCACCCGAGGTGCGGCCCCGCATCAGCGGCGTGGAAAGCGTGGTCAATACCGAACTGACCAACCTGGCCCGGGCGCTCAGGCTGGCCTTAGCGGCCTTCCCCGAGGGGACCGAAAAGCGCATTGTGGTGCTGAGCGACGGGGAGGAGAACCTGGAGTCGGCCCTCGCCGAAGCCGGGGTGGCCCGGGCCGCCGACGTGCTCATCGACGTCCTCCCCCTGACCCGGGTCATCCAGGCCGAAGCCCTGATCGACAAGCTCATCCTCCCGTCCGAAGTGCACGAGGACGAGCCCTTCGACCTCACGGTCGTTCTTCACAGTTGGCAGCCCGGCCCGGCGACCCTGCGCCTGTTCCGCGACGGCCACTACCTGGGTGACCTCCAGACCAGACTCCGGGGTGGGACCGACGTCCTGCGCATCCCCCAACGGCTGACCGAGCCGGGCTTCTACACCTACGAGGTGGTCCTGGCCGCCCAGGCCGACGAGGAGATGCGCAACAACCGGGCCATCGCCTTCACCCAGATCAAAGGCACCCCACGGGTGCTCTACGCCGAGGGCAAGTCCGACCAGACCCACTACCTGGCCTCGGCGCTCACCACCAGCGGACTCACCGTGGACACCACCAAGGCCGGGGCCTTCCCGGCCACCCTGGCCGAACTCCAGCATTACGACGCCATCCTCCTGAGCGACATCGCCGCCACCCACCTCAGTGACCTCCAACTCGCCCAACTGAAGACCTACGTGGAAGACCTGGCCGGCGGGCTGGCCATGGTCGGTGGCGAGGACAGTTTCGGCCTGGGGGGCTACTACAAGACCCCGGTGGAAGAAGCGCTCCCGGTGAGCATGGACGCGCGCAAGAAGCGCCAACTGCCCAGCCTGGCTTTGGTGCTCTGCATCGACAAGAGTGGCAGCATGACCGAAACCACGGCCACCGGCGAGGAGAAGGTGGAACTGGCCAAGGCCTCGGCCGTGCTCACCCTGGAACTGCTTGCCCCCTGGGACAAGTTGGGGGTGGTGGCCTTCGACACCTCACCCCGCTGGGCCGTGCCCCTGACCGACGCCTCCGAGACCGACGCCATCATCGCCAAGGTGGGGACCATCCGGGCCGGTGGCGGCACCTCCATCTACCCGGCCCTGGCCGAGACCGAGCGCCAACTGGCCCGGACCGAGGCCATGCTCAAGCACGTCATCCTGCTCTCCGACGGCATGTCCGCCCCGGGCGACTTCGAAACCTTGGTCAAGAAGATGGCCCAGGAGGGCATCACCCTGACCGCCGTGGCCATCGGGGCCGACGCCGACCAGGAGTTCATGTACCAGTTGGCCCGGCTGGGAGGCGGCCAGTACTACTACACTGAAGACCTGAGCGTCATCCCCCGCATCTTCACCAAGGACACCCTCATCGCCTCCAAGAGTCTGCTCATCGAGGAGCCCTTCCAGCCCCAACTCCAGACCCCCAGCCAACTGGTTCGCGGCATCGATTGGGGCGAGGCGCCGCCGCTGCTCGGCTACGTCAATACCCGGGCCAAACCCCGGGCGCAGGTGGTGCTGGCCACCCACCGCGGGGACCCGCTGCTTGCGACCTGGCGCTTCGGACTGGGCAAATCGCTGGCCTTTACCTCCGATTGTAAGGCCCGCTGGGCCCAGCAGTGGCTGCGGTGGCCGGGCTACGAGGCGCTCTGGGCCCAGGCTGTCCGCTGGCTGGGCCGCCAGCGGGGTGGGGCCGCGGTCCAGACCACCGTCAGCGTGGAGGGCGCCGAGGGACGCATCACCGTGGATGCGGTCGATGAGGGGGGGAACTTCCTCAACTTCCTGCAACTGGTGGCCAGGCTCGTGGACCCCGACCTCAGGGGCAGCTCAGTTCCCCTTCGCCAAACCGGCCCCGGCCGCTACCAGGCCCGCTTCCCGGCCAGCCGGCAAGGCCACTACTTCGTCACCCTGTCTGACGCCGGTGGCACCCTCCTTGACACCGCCGGCGTCTGCGTGAACTACCCGGCGGAGTTTCGCCGACTCACCCCCAACCTGGCCCTGCTTGGTCAACTGGTCGAACGCACGGGAGGGGAGATGCGGACCTCGCTGGACGGTGTCTTCCGGGCCACGGGCCGGGCCGCCAGGAGGCTGCGGTCCATCTGGCCCGAACTGCTGACGGCGGCGCTTCTGCTCCTGGTGGCCGACGTAGCCATTCGTCGGTTTGTCCTGGTGCCTGAACTGCTTCCCGCCTGGGTGCGACAACCTCGGTGGGCCTTCGCCCGCCGTAGGGCTTCAGCCCGCAGGCGGGTGGAAGTGGTACCCGTCCTGGCCCGCCTGCAGGCCCGCCGGGCGCAGGTGCGGGCCGTCGAGTTCGAGCCGGCCCGGACCGCCGAGGAGGAAGAGACGACGGAGGTCTTGGAGCGCATCTCGGCCATGGTGACAACCCCGGAGGGGGCAGGAGCGTCCGAAGAGGAGGCCTTGAGCGAGGAGATAGAATACACCGCCCGGCTGCTGGCGGCCAAGCGCCGAGCCCAGCGACAACGTATGGACCAGTAGTGGGCAACAGGCCGTGTGTGCTTGGTACCAACGGCCAGGAAAGATTGAGCGAGGAGATGTCAAGATGAGCGAAACCTTCCCCAACACGGCCGGACCGGACTTCGGACAGGTTGAGGGCCAGACGCCCCCACCGACCCTCCCGCCGACTCCCCGTCGCCGACGACGCCTCTGGCCCTGGCTATTAGGAGCCGTGCTGCTGGTGGTCCTGGGGGTGTCACTGCTGCTGAACCTGGTGATGGCGGCGGGGCTGACGATGCAGCTCGCGGGTCCCGGTGGCCTGCGGGAGGAGTTGGTGATGGGCGACCCACTGGCCGAGGAGAAAGTAGCGCTGGTCAATCTCAAGGGCGCCATTGTGGACTCGGCCGGTGGCTTTGGCGCCGTCGGGACCTTCCGCACCACGGTGGCGGAACTGGAACAGGCCGCCAGCGACGATGCCGTCAAGGCCGTCGTCCTGGTTGTGGACTCTCCGGGGGGCGAAGTGACGGCCAGCGACGTCCTCTGCCACAAGGTGCGCCGACTGCGGGAAAAGACGGGCAAGCCCGTGGTAGTGTGCATGGGCAGCATGGCAACCTCGGGGGCCTACTACGTAAGCGTCGGCGCTGACCGCATCGTCGCCCACCCCACCACCGTCACCGGAAGCATTGGTGTGCTCATGACCCTGATCAACGCCCAGGGACTGATGGAGAAAGTGGGACTGCGAAGCATCGTGCTCAAGAGCGCCGAACACAAGGACCTGGGCTCCCCCCTGCGAGAAATGACCGCGGAGGAGCGGTCCCTGCTTCAAGGCGTGCTGGACCACCTCTTCGCCCGCTTCAAGGAGACGGTGGCCGAGGGCCGAGGCATGTCGGCCGCCAAGGTGGACATCCTGGCCAACGGCCGCATCTTCACCGCCCAGGAGGCTCTGGAGTCGGGTCTCATCGACAGCATCGGCTACCTGGAGGACGCCATCGCCGAAGCCAAGAAGTTGGCTGGAGTGCCCGAGGCCAAAGTGGTGCGCTATCAGCGTCCTTCTGGGCTGATCCGTCTTTTTACCAGTGAGTTGGAGGCCCTGGCGTCACCCCGCAGTGTGACCGTCAACATCATCGGACTCCCCGAACCCCATACGGCCCGTTTCCTCTACATGTGGCTGGTGGGCGGAGAGATCCTGGGTGCAGTGACGGCGCCGGGGGAATAATCGCGCCGGTCATACGACCCGTATGGGCGGAGAGGGGTTTGCGATGAAAGTGCAACGGTCGCTGATGATGCTCGGTGTTGCCGCTGTGCTGTGCCTCGAGGC
>CBDVDV010000049.1:0-19694 GCA_965372835.1 uncultured bacterium
AGGAACGAGTCAGGGGAGCGATTGCTGGTGCAGGCAGGAAGATGCGTGAGGGCGGGCCTCGGTGGTCCGCCCTCCCCCATTTGATGGTTTCTGATGAGGAACTGAGGGCTACCTGGTGTTCTCCCCCGACAGCACCTCGTGGGCTTCTTTGAGTTGCTTGATGATGTCGATTTTCTGGGGGCACTTCTCCTCGCACTGGCCACACTCGATGCACTCAGAGGCGGGCATCCACTTGCGCCAGTGCTTGAGGCCGAGCCGCGCGTACTCCTTCTGGGCCCACTCCTTGAGGCCGTAGAGCCGGTAGGTGTTCATGAGGGCGAAGATGTGGGGGATGGCCACCGCCTGCTCGCAGGGCATGCAGTAGTCGCAGCCGGTGCAGTAGAGGTCGGCCAGTTTCTTCTTTTCCTCGAGGATGGCCTGGATGCGGGTGAGTTCCTGCTCGCTCAGGGCCTCGGTCAGTTCAGCGGTAGTGCAGTTCTCCTCGAGTTGCTCCATAGCGTTCATGCCGCTACAGGCCACCGAGACGCCCGGATGGGCCAGGACAAAGCGCAAGGCGACCTCAGCCGACCCCGCTGACGCGGCGGGCAGCAACTTCTGGATTTCCTTGCTGGGCGCAGCCAGGCGACCGCCACTCACCGGGCCCATGATGGAGACGCCCATGCCCTTCTCGTGGGCGTAGCCGATCATCTCCTCGTTGGCGCGGTTGAGCAGGTTGTACTGCACTAACATGCACTCGAACTCACCGGTGTCGATGAGTTTCTTCAGGTTCTCGGCCGAGTCGTGGAAACTGAAGCCGAGGTGGCGGATGAGGCCTTCGTCCCTGGCCTGGCGGGCCATGGCCAGGAAGTCCTTGCCGTAGTCGTTGTAGCCCTTCCAGGAGAAGGAGTGGGTGAGGTAGAAGTCGATGTAGTCGGTGCCCAGGCGCTGCAACTGGGTTTCCAGCCGCTCGCGGTGGCGACCGCTTGCGGGTGCATTGTAGGTGGGGTTTTTGGTCTGGATGAAGATGTCCTCGCGCTTCAAGCCCTTCAGGGCCTCACCCAGGGTCTCTTCGCTCTCGCCGCCGTGGTAGCCGAAGTGGCTGTCGAAGAAGTTGATGCCCAACTCGACGGCGCGGTGGATCAGCCTGACGGCTTGCTCGCGGTCGACCTTGCCGTCGCTCCCGGTGGGGAGCCTCATCAGGCCGAAGCCCAGTTGGCTCACCTCGTAACCCAAGTTTCCATACTTGCGGTACCGCATGCAGCAACCTCCCGTCCAGCGGATCCGTAGGATTGGTCAATAGCAGCACAGACGGAGCAGCGGCGCACCCGCTCCCGGTTTCCGTCTCCACAAACGGCACAGCGCCGAAGGCGGCGCTGTGCTGTGCATCACAGTTGCACGGAACCCGAAGAGGCAGTCGCGCTCCCTCACCGGCCGTATTTCGCCATCAGTTCGTGAATACGCTTGGTCATGGCCAGGGCCTCGTCGAAGGGACGTTGCCACATGTTTCGGCCGAAGATGAGGCCGACCACACCCGCCTCCAGGCAGTCCTCGGCTTTGGCTATCAGGTCCTCATCGCTGATCTTGCTTCCGCCCGAGACCAGTACGGGGACCCGCCCGGCCGACTCGACCACCTTGGCCATGGCCTCCTTGGCTTCGAGCCTGATCTCGCCGTAAGGCTTGGGCTGGTTGGGCAGGTCCTCGTCGACGAACTTGGGCAGGTTGAGTTTGACCACGTCGGCCCCCAGTTCGCAGGCAACCCGGGCCGCGTAATCGACGGCATAGAGAGAATCGCGGCCGCCTTTGCCCTTGATGGCTTTGCCGCGGGGGTAACTCCAGACGATGATAGGCATCCCCAGGCGGTCGCACTCCCGGCGGACGGCGGTCAGTTGTGCGAGGTCGCGGTCCTGGGCCGGGGAGCCCACGTAGAGGGTGTAGCCGACGGCGTCGGCCCCCAGTTCGCAGGCCTCCTCGACGGTGCCGGTGAGTGGGGAGAAGGCTTCGTCGTCGGCGGGGATGTTGGTCTTGCCGTTGAGTTTGTAGATCAGGGGCACTCGGCCGACGTAATCGCGCATGTACTTGCGAGAGGGCCCGGGCTGAAAGACGATGGCCGAATAGTTCCCCCCCAAGGCCAGGCGGCACTGGAAGTCGGGATCGACACTGGGCGGGTTGGGGAAGAAGTCGACGGGGCCGTGCTCCAGGCCCTGGTCGATGGGCAGAAAGAGCCCGGTGCCATTGGCCGGGCCGTGCTCGTAAAAGATGCGATAGAGGTGCACGGACTTCCCCTGGCTGTATACACCTTTACCAATGAGGTGCTTGATGGAGATGGGTTCGGCCATCAATCTACTCCTCTCTGCTCGAAGGTCCGAAGTTGTTGCCTTCGGCGGGTCGCCCCTAATCTGCGAGTCTGCCCACCACGGGGAACTGCTTGAGCAGTTCCTCCTCGTGAGGCGCCTGTTCGAGTTCCTGGGTCAGGTCACGACCGGCCATGTGGGTGTCGTAGTGAATGCCACCTTCCCAGGACGTGCTCTTGGTAACGTCGTAGAGGAGGCCCTTGTAGGCCACGTAGGCCGGTCGCCCTTCCTTGCCGTCGAACTTGGCCAGTTCCTCCGTGCTCATCACTGTTTCGCCGGCTGCGGGGGCCTCGTCGGCCTCCGGTTCGGAGTTTGCCGGTGCTTCTTTGAGGAGGCCGTAGCGCTGAGCGTTCCTGCGGGCGACCTCCCGGACCTTCTCCAGTTCGGCCTCCGCCCCCGGACGGAAGAGGTGGCGGAAGCGGCCCTGGGGCTTGAGGTAGTCTTCCACCGGACGCAGTTCTTTCAACTGACGCACCCGGGTGATCTTCCCATCCTCCCACTCCACGAGCGGGTAGAGGCCCGTCTCCACCACGGCCTGGCCGATGTCGAAGGTGAGCCCGGGATCGTGGCGCCAGCCCAGCGGACAGGGGACGTGAATCTGGATGTACTTCGGTCCACGGATGCCCATGGCTTTCTTCACCTTGCGCTGCAGGTCGCGAGGGAAGGCCACCGAAGCCGTGGCCACATAGGGCACGCCGTGGGCCACGGCGATCTCGGGCAGGTTCTTTTTGGGAAGCGGGTTGCCGAAACTGCGCTTGCCGGGCGGGGTGGTGGTGGTGTTGGCATCGTAGGGGGTGAGGCTGGAGCGCTGGATGCCCGTGTTCATGTAGGCCTCGTTGTCGTAGCAGACGTAGAGGACGTCGTGGCCACGCTCCCACATCCCGGAGATGACCCCGAAGCCGATGTCGGCCGAGGCCCCGTCGCCGCCCTGAGCGATGACCCGCACTGAGTCCAGTTTGCCGAAGGCCCGCAGCGCCATCTCCACCCCCGAGGCCACCGCGGCCGAGTTCTCAAACAGGGAGTGGATCCAGGGCACCCCCCAGGCCGACTCCGGATACTTGGTGGTAAAGACCTCCAGGCAGCCGGTGGTGTTGGTGATGATGGTGTTGGCTCCTGCGGCCTCGATGACCAGGCGAGCGGCCAAAGCCTGACCGCAGCCCGCGCACGCCGTGTGACCGGGGGAGAACAGTTCCTGCGGTTTCTCGACAGTCGTCTCCGTCATAGTCATGCCACCTCGACTTCCGTCTTGAGATCAATATACTCGTTGGTCACGGCCGGGCCCGCCAACTTCTCCATCACCTCCTCCAGGGTGGCGTGACGGATGTCCCGGCCACCCAGACCGATAACGAAGCCGCTGATCTTGGGCTGTTCAGGCCGGCCGTAGAAGAGGGAGCGGATCTCAGCCACCACCGGGGCCTCGCCACCGAGGGAGACCGCCTTCTCCAGGACGCCCACCTGGCCGGCTCCCCGCAGCGCCTGGTAGATGTCCTCGGCGGGGAAGGGCCGGTAGGAGACCATCTTCAGTACCCCCAACTTCTCACCCGCCTGCCGACGCTCGTCCACAAAGTCCTTGATGGTGCCGACCACGGAGCCGAGCGCCACCAGGATGCTCTCGGCGTCTTCACACCGGTAGGCCTCGAGGCGGGCCGTCAGGGGTCGGCCGAAGACCTTCTCGAAGTCGGCCTCAGCCTCAGGCAGCAGTTCCAACGCCCGCTCCATCCCTTCCTGGATGGAGTAGCGGGTCTCCATGTAGTGCGCGGGCTCAAAGAGCAGGCCCATGGAGATGGGGTCCTCCACGTCCAGTTTGTGCAGGGGCTGGAAGGAGGGCACGAACTCCCGCACCTGCTCCTCGGTGGGCACGTCCACGATCTCGGAGTTGTGGGTCAGGATGTAGCCGTCCAGACACACCATCGCCGGCAGGCTCACCTCCTGGTGCTCGGCGATCCGGTAGCAGAGCAGGATAAGGTCGCCGGTTTCCTGGGTGTTCTCGGAGTAGAACTGGAGGAAGCCGGAGTCGCGCACGCTCATGGAGTCCTGGTGGTCGTTCCAGATGTTGATGGGAGCGGACATGGCCCGGTTGGCGCAAGTGAGCACCACCGGCAGGCGCATCCCGGCGATGTTGAAAAGCACCTCGGCCATGAGCATCAGCCCCTGGCTGGAGGTGGCGGTGAAGGTGCGGGCGCCGACGGCGCTGGAGCCCAGCACCACCGAGGCGGCCGAGTGTTCGCTCTCGACGTTGGCCATCTGCGCCTCCAGGTCACCGTCAGCCACCATCTGGGCTAAGTTCTCCACGATGTGAGTCTGCGGGGTGATGGGGTAGGCGGTGATGACCTCGGGACGACAGAGTCGGACGAACTCGGCAATCGTCCGGGAACCTTCGAGAAACTTTCTCATGGTCACACTTCCTCTTCTTCCGGGACCATCACGATGTCCTGCTTGGGGCAGACCGCCGCACACAGGCCGCAGCCCTTGCAGTAGTCGTAATCGTTGTGGAAGGAGTTCTTCTCCTTCCCGCTGACGATGCCTTCCGGGCAGACCAGCACGCAAAGTTGGCAGGCGATGCAGTTCTCCTGCAGGAACTTGGGCTTCTTGCCCGTGCGCCAACTGCCCGTCTTGTTGACCCGGCTGCTGCCCGGCTTGGTGGCTACGGTGATAGGCACCTTCATGCAAATCTCCCCTTACTGTTGAGACTTGACGAACTCATGACCCCGTCGGGCAGCCTCCACGTTGGTCTCGGCCAGACGGGCCTCGAAGCGCTCGGCGATGACCTTCTCCACCGATTCCAGTGAGATGAGGTCGCTGGCCGCGGCGAAGGCACCCAGCAGCGTGGTGTTGGCGAAGGGTTGGCCGATGACCTCGTCGGCAATCTCGGTTGCAGGCACACAGAAGACCTTGCTGCCGTCGGGGGCCTCCAGGCCCTCGGACGAGGGCCGATTCACCACGGCCACACCGTCGCTCTTGAGCCCGGCGAACACGTCGTAGGCCGTCAGCAGCGTGGGGTCCACCACGATGAGGTAATCAGGCTCGTAGACCTGGCTGCGCAGGCGGATGGGCTTCTCGGCCACCCGGACGAAGGCGTTCATCGGAGCCCCCATGCGGGCGGCCCCGAAGTGGGGAAAGGCCAGGGCGTACTTGCCCTCAACGACGGCCGCCGCCCCCAGCAGGTTGGCCACGGTAATGGCCCCCTGACCGGCGCGGGCGTGAATGCGAATCTCTTTCACGGCATCGACCTCCAATCTCAAACACGAGTTCCCACCGACTGTCCGGGCAGACGTTGCCGGCTCCCAGGACAGGGCGAGGTCGCTCAGGACCCCTCAACCAGCCGACGACCCAGTTGCCGGGCCTCGGCCACGAGGTCGGGGTGTCGACGAATGGCCCCCCGCTCGTCCACCTCGTTGACCAACAGCGTCTCCGCCAGCGTCATGTCCAGAGCGTCGAAGAAATAATGTATCGTGAGAGTCACCGCTTCAAACATTTTCTCGCTCTTGGAGCCCCCGACCACGATGAGGCCGCCCCGCCGGGTTCGACCGTCTTCCACCGCCGCTGCCTTGAGCACGTAGCGCCTGGCCCACAGACACTGGGTGCGGTCGATGACCGCCTTCAGTTGGGAGGGCACGTTCATGAAGAAGACGGGTGTGCCCACCAAGAGGAGGTCGCAGTCGAGCAGCCTCTCATAGATGTCCTGGTACTGGTCTTCGACCACGCAGCGGCCGGTCTGAAAGCAGCCGTTACACGCGATGCAGCCGGCCACCCGGTAGTCAGCGGCCCGGACCAGTTCGGTCTCGGCGCCGGCCTCGGCCGCGCCCTCAAGGGCCTCCGTTAGCAGTATCTCCGAGTTGCCTCCCCGTCGGGGACTCCCGGCGAGTCCCAGCACCCGTGCTACTATCCCCACACCGCCTCCGGTCGCCAGCGCTCAACCGACCTCGACCTGCCGCTCGGCCTCCCACAGGCCGTGCAGGTTACACAGCTCCCGCACCACCAGTTCGCCCGCGCTCCAGCCCGGACGCGGCCTATTCCTCTTTCATCTTCATGGGCTGGTCACAGCAGACCAGCGTACCGACGCCGCTGACCATCACCTTCACTTCCTGACCGCAGATCTCACAGGCGTACACCTTGCCCTCTTCAGCCATGCTGTTCCTCCCTGATTTCGCGGACGAGAAACTCCGTCGGGTAGCCTGGGCAGTTCTCCCGCACACCCGCATGCTACCAGTTCGCAGCCTGCGCTGTCAATCACGAACCGGTCGCGCACCGTCTCCTGGGGACCTTTTCCGTTGCCCGGCACGTCCTCACCGGGTATATAAACGGGTGCTCGTCGAGACGCGCCTGGCGGCAACGACCTGAACATAGAGGAGGCTGGCCCGTGAGTTCACCTTGTGCCCTGATTACCGGCATCACCGGACAAGACGGCTCCTACCTGGCTGACTTTCTCCTGGAGAAGGGCTACGAGGTCCACGGGATGGTTCGGCGGAGTTCCACGTCCAACTTCGAGCGCATCGCCCACATCCAGGACCGCCTCACCCTCCACCAGGGCGACCTGCTGGACCAGCCCTCCCTCATTAACACGGTGTGCGAGGCCAAACCCCAGGAAATCTACAACCTCGCTTCCCAGAGTTTCGTCCCCACCAGTTGGACCCAGCCCGTCTACACCGGCAACGTCACCGGCCTGGGCGTCACCCGGATGCTGGAAGCGGTGAAGATCGTGGACAACAAGATCCGCTTCTACCAGGCCGCCAGTTCGGAGATGTTCGGCGACGTGACCGAGGTGCCCCAGACCGAGACCACCCGTTTCAGTCCCCGCAGCCCCTACGGGGTGGCCAAGGTCTATGGCTACTACATCACCGTCAACTACCGGGAGAGTTACGGCATCTTCGCCGCCAACGGCATCCTCTTCAACCACGGCTCACCCCGGCGGGGCAAGGAGTTCCTGGAACGCAAGGTTTCCGACGGTGTGGCCCGCATCAAAGTGGGGCTGGCCAAGGAACTTCGACTGGGGAACTTAGAGGCCAAGCGCGACTGGGGCTACGCCGGCGACTACGTCGCCTCCATGTGGATGATCCTTCAGCAGGACGAGCCCGACGACTTCGTCATCTGCTCGGGCAAGACCCACTCGGTGCGCGAACTGGTCGAACTGGCCTTCGCACACGTGGGGCTGGACTGGAACGACTACGTGGTGGTGGACCCCAAGTTCTATCGGCCGGCCGAGGTCAACATCCTGGTAGGCGACTGCTCCAAGGCCAGGAAGCAGTTGGGCTGGGAACCCAAGGTCTCCTTCGAGGAACTGGTGCGGATGATGGTCGACGCCGACCTCCAGCGCTACCAGGACCTCCTCGCCCGAGGCGAACTCCACCCCGCGGCTCCAGAGCAGGACGAGCCCTGCACCCAGGCGTGAGAACCCAACGGAAGGGAACCGGACGGATTCTCCTTTGGGTGGCCCACCTTGAACTTCAAGGTGGGCGCGAAGCGTGGGAAACACTGGGGCGCCCCGCCGTACGCCGGGTAGGAATGGAAACTCCCATGCGTACAGGCGTTGCGGGGAGGGGTTTCCAATCCCCATGTAGGGAGGGGTCTTCAGACCCCTCCGCGGATGGACCTGAAGGTCCATCCCTACAGTGGAGGTGAAGCGTCAGCCCGAGGAACCACGTGAGAAACCACGTGCAGGGACGGGTCTTTGGTTCGGCAAAGCTCACCATAGGTAAACCCGTCCGCCTGAAGCGACGATGAGCAATACCGCCAGCGAATTGCCGAAAAGAAAAGGCGCCCCTCGGCTCAAGGGTTTCAACTATACAGGGTCGCGAGCGTATTTCGTCACCATCGGTACGTGGGAGCGTGAGGGGCGCTTCCAGAATGCCGTCCTGGTGGACTGGATTGGCGAGCAACTGCTTCGAACGGCAGAGGGTTACGGGTTCGACGTGCTCTGCTACTGCTTCATGCCTGACCATGCGCATTTGGTTGTCGTCGGCGCCACGGAGAAAAGTGATCTGAAAGCCTTCGTTCGCTCTTTCAAACAGAAAACGGGGTTCCGCTTCAGGCGCCGGTGGCGAACCCACCTCTGGCAGGCAAGTTACTACGACCATGTTATCCGCGGCAGCGAATCTCTGCGTGACATTGTACACTACGTCTTGAATAACCCCGTACGCAGGGGTCTGGTGACCGATTGGCAGGCCTACGAGTTCAGTGGCGGGCGTTTGAAGCAGGAACTGGCCGGCAGCGAGGAGAACACCGACGGGATGGACCTGAACCCGCCGGCCGGCGGGCTACAGATGTTGTGGAGAGGCAGTGCGGGTCCTACTGTAGGGAGGGGTCTTCAGACCCCTCCGCGGATGGACCTGAAGGTCCATCCCTACAGTGGAGGTGAAGCGTCAGCCCGAGGAACCACGTGAGAAACCACGTGCAGGGAGGGGTTTCTGCTTCGGCAAAACTCACGACAGGCAGACCTGTGCGCTGCGGCGGAGGGACTGCGGACGGACCTGCTCGTACGACTCCGTATGGAAAGGTCTGTCCTTACATCGTAGCCGCGGCGTTGTGATATCCTTTGCTCAAGTGCTCAAGGATGACTGTAAGGGAAAGGGCTGTTGATGGTTTCGAAGAAGAGGTCGGCGGAGAAGTCGGTGGTGTACTTTGCCAGTGCGAAGGTGGCGCGGCTCGACGGCCGGGCTACGCTGCCGGCCAAGTTCACTCGGCTCTTGGAGAAGTTCGATCTGCCCGCGTGGGTGAGCAAGAAGACGGTGGCCATCAAGATGCACGTGGGCGGGGGCATCGGCTACACCACTATCCATCCGTTCTTTGTCCGTCGGCTGGTCGAAGCGGTGAAAGAAGCGGGCGGTCGGCCCTTCGTCACCGACGGCTCCTGGTCAGTGGGGGGCGCGGTCTACCGGGGCTACACTCCGGAGACCATCGGCTGCCCCCTCGTGCCGGCAGCAGGCGCCAATGAGAGGTACTTCTACCGGAAGAAGGTCAACTACCGGACGCTCAGGAGCCTGGAGATCTGTGGGAATACCGCCGACGCCGACCGTCTCATCAACTTCGCCCACGCCAAGGGGCACGGCGACTGCGGCTTCGGCGGATCGTGTAAGAACTTAGCCATGGGCTGCGTGACCACCAGGACCCGCGGAGACATCCACGCCCTGGAGGGCGGGCACACCTGGTACGAGGAGCGCTGCACCCACTGCGGAGCCTGCGTGGAAGTCTGCGCGACGGGCGCCTGCCGATTCGACAAGGACAACAACGTCACCATCTTCTACCACCACTGCGTTTACTGCCAGCACTGCGCCAGTGTCTGTCCCCAGCAAGCCATCAAGATCACCGACCCCAAGCAGTACCGGCATTTCCAGGAGGGGATGGCCCTGGCCACCGAGAAGGTGCTCGGGTACTTCAAGCCTGAGGAGGTGCTGCACATCAACGTGCTCCTGAACATCACCTTCCTGTGCGACTGCTGGGGGTTCTCGACCATGCCGCTGGTGCCCGACATCGGCATCATGGCCAGCCGCGACATCGTGGCCATCGAGCAGGCGACGCTGGCCAAGATCAAGGCCAGGGACCTGAACCCGGACGCGCTCCCGGGCGACCGCCAACTCCACAAGGGAAAGCACCTGTTCGAGAAACTGCACGGTAAAGACCCCTACGTCCAGATCCGCGCCCTGGAACGCCGGCGCCTGGGCTCCAGCAGGTACACGGTCCGGGAAGTGAAGTGAACCGACGCTGGCACAAAGGAACGAGACGATGGGCACAGGCAAAATCGCTGTCCTGGGAGGCGGCAACGGCGCCCACGCCATGGCTGCGGACATGGCGCTGCGGGGGTCTGAGGTAGCGCTGGCTGAACTGCCCAAATTCGCTGGCCGAATCAAGGAACTCCTGCGCAGCAGGACCATCCGGTTGGACGGGGTCGGACGGACAGGCAAGGCGAAACTGGCGCTCGCCACCACCGACGTCGGCGCTGCGGTCGCGGGCGCCGAGACTGTCAACTTGGTGATGCCAGCCATGGGGCAGGAGCCATTCCTGAAGGCCGCCCTCCCCCATCTCCAGGCTGGCCAGGTGGTCATCCTGTGGCCGGGGAACTCCGGGTCGCTGCTCGCGTACCGAATGCTTCGTCGGGCGCGGAAGCGTGGCATCGTGGTGGCGGAGACCAACACCCTCCCCTACGGCTGCCGACTCGTGGGTGCTAGCCACGTGGAGGTACGCCTCCGCGCGCCTCAGGTCCACATCGCAGCCATGCCCGCCTGCGACACCCGCAAGGTCCGCCGGGCCGCTGAGCGCATGTACCCCAGGCTGATGAAGTCCCTGGGAAGTGTCCTGGCCGCAGCCCTCAGTAACCCCAACCCCCTGGTCCATCCGCCCGGGGCGCTGCTGAACGTCGGTCGAATCGAGCACACCCGAGGCGACTTCTACCTCTACAAGGAGGGCATCACCGAAAGCGTCTGCAGGACCATCCACAGCCTCCACGAGGAGACCAAACTGCTGGCCCGACGACTGGGCACCCGGCTCATCTCCTATCCGGAGCGGGCCTTCTTCGGTTACGGAAGCATCATGTGTGACTACTTCGGCGACACCCGGCGAAAGGAAGCGTCGCGCTTCCGCGGCCCCGCAAGCCTCGAGGATCGCTACGTCACCGAGGACGTGCCTTACGGGTTAGCTACCTTCGCACTGCTCGGAAGGCAGTTGGGCGTGGATATGCCCTTGACCCAGGCGGTCGTGGAACTGGCATCGTCGGCGTCCGGCCATGACTTCTGGAAAGAAGCGCGGACGCCCAAGCACCTGGGCATCGCCGGGATGACGGCCAGGCAACTCGGCCACTACCTCAAAACGGGAGAACGTCCCTGAAAAGCGCTGTCAAGGCCGGTCGCTGCCGCGTCGATAACGTTGGAGGGCAAGGAGGAACTGAATGACGCTGGGAAAAGTCGGGCTGTGCCTGTCGGCGGTTCCCTGGTTGGCCCTCGTTTCGGTCCTCATCTTCAAGCCTGCGTGAGGCTCTCCCATCGGGGCCCTCGCAGGGCTCTGCTTCATCGTGGGCAGTCCTGTGGCGCTCATCGCGAATGTGGTCGGGGTGTTCGTCAGTGTCGACAAGAAGTCTGCCTTCGCCGGGCTCATCATCAGCGGGATCGCCGTGGTGGTCTTAGGGGTTCTGATGCTGGGGTAGTGATGGTGGCGAAGCAAGGAGCGACGAAGTGAGTCTGCGAGACATTGTGCTCAGGTTGTGCTTTGCCCCGTGGCTGGTGTTCCTGACCGGCTGCAAGCCGCCCTCCTGAGGTAGCCCCATCGGAGTCCTGGCAGGACTCCTCATCACTATGGGGCTGCTGGTCGGCTTAGCAGCGGCGGCCAGGAGCCTCTTCAGCAGCGACGACTAAGGACGCGCACAGCGCTGGCCTTGTCGTCCGTTGAGGGTGTGTGCCCGGGCGGGTCTTGTCCCGCCCGGACGTGTTCCCCAGGCCGGGCAAGACCGGCCTGGGCACAAAGCTTAGCGGCGACCGCCATGGGCATCTTCGGCAGCCGCCGCTAAGAAGCATCCAAGGCCCTGGTCACCCTCAGGGCCCTTGCTCTCCTGCTCGGGTCCGGGAAACGCCTCTTCATCACGCAACGCCAATCCTCCAGGACGGGCGGCGCCAGTTGCTGACAATTCTCTTGCACCGGCGGAAGTTTTGTGATAGTCATACTATAGTCTGCCTATCTGACAGGTACGTATGGAGTCAAAGGCAGAGTTGGTCTGCAGAATGCTGCGACGTTAGAGGTGACGCTGAGGAGGGACGACGATGAAGGGTTCTCGGTGGTGGGCTCTGGCCGCAGTGGTCTTGGGCTTAGGGGTTGCTGGTGTCTACGTCTGGGCGCAGGACGAGGGAAGCGCAACGAAGAGCGCGCCGCCCATCCAGCCCGCCCGCCAAGGGGGCATGACCGGGGGACCCAGCTGCTGTGGGATGCGGCCCATGGGTGGGACAGTTTCCAGCCCCATGACGGGCGGCCAGGGAATGCGAGAGAAAGGTCAGCCAATGGGACCGAAAGGCATGGGCGGACCGATGATGATGCGCTGCCCGATGATGATGGGCGCCGCACTCTTACCGACCGACCCGGCGGCCATCCTCGCTCTACGCAGCGAACTCGGGCTAACCCAGGAACAAGTCGGCAAGCTCCAGGGCATCGTGGAGCAGGCCCGCGCGGAAGCGTGGACCATGCTCACTGAGGAGCAGAAGAGAAAGCTTGCCGAGACACCTGCCGGGCCGACTTCGATGATGCAGATGTGTCAGCAGATGATGAAGCAGATGTCCGGCGGCACGGGCGGTCCGATGATGTGCCCCATGATGGGGAGCGGCCCAGGCACTCAGAGCACGCCCCAGCCAGGCCAACCGACCAAGTAGCACTCAGCAGCAACTCGATTAGGCAAGGGGTCGGGTGGAAGCCCGACCCCTTCTTTGTAATCGCCGTCCAGTAACCAGTTTCACAACTCAAGAGGTCGCCGGCTGCCCAACTGGGAAGGCAGCATCCACCGCCAAATGATGGGCGGCCTCAGCCCTCTTCGCCCAGCCAGCGCAGGGCGTTCTTGTACCAGATTCTGTCCCGGGTCTCCTGGGGCAGGTCCAACTGGTCGAAAATGTGCTGGAAACTTTCCACCACGGTCCTTCCGTAGTCGCCACCTACAACGTCGTCGGTACCGAAGATGAGGTGCTCGTCCCCGATGAAGTTGAGGGCGAAGTCGACCGTGTGCTGCCTCTGGTCTTCGGGCATCCCGGGGGTGAGGTCGCCGAAGGCCTGGTGGGAGTCGAGACCCCGCTGCTTGCGCAGGTTGCGAATCTTGTTGATGACGCAGAAGCACTCGTGGCACCAGGGCCAACTGCAGTGACCCAGGGCGAAGCGGATCCCCGGGTACTGCATCAGGATTTCGAAGTTAGCCGGTCGGCACTGCCTGGACGTATCACCCCAGAGCCAGAGGATGCCCGAGTGAAAAAGGATGGGCAGCCCCAACCGCTCGACCTTCTCATACACCCGAAGCAGGGGCGGGTCGTAGGGGAACCAGCCGTGGGGAATCAACTTCACGCCACGAATGCCCTCGCCCTCGGCCCAGGTCAACACATCCAGAACGTCGTCGGCGAGCGGGTTGAGCCAGACGAAGGGGATGATACGCCCGTCCGCCTCACGGGCGAGCCCGAGCACGTACTCGGTGTTGGTGCGAACGTCGGGGCGTTCGCTGGGATCGTCCGACATGACGACTGCCCGGTCGACGCCGGCGGCATCCAGGGCAGCGAGGGCTTCCTTCGTCGTCTTGGAGTAGTCCCCCAGGACGTGGACGTGGCAGTCGATTATCATCGGCTCCCTTTCCAGCCGCCAGCCGCTATTCTTCTCCCAGCCAGACCAGGGTGTTCTTGTAGAAGATCTTCTCCTGGGTCTCCTGTGACAGACCCATCCTGGCGAAGAGTTCCTTGTCGCGCTTCAGGACGCCGTTGCCGGGGCCGGTGGGCCCGCCGTCGCTTCCGAAGAGCAGCAGGTCCTCGCCCACGCAGGTGAGCGCTCGGCGGACGGCCTCCTCCCGGTAGATGGGTGGCGTGCCCGGGGTGAGGTCGACAAAGGCCTGCGGACCCTCATACTTCCGGCCCCGCCTCACGAACTTTATCTTGCCGACCACGGCGAGACACTCGTCCGTCCAGGGCCAGCCGATGTGGGCCATGGCGAAACGGACCTTGGGGTAGTCCATCATGATCTCGAACTCGCAGGGCCGGCAGAATCGGCTGGTGTCGCCCCAACTCCAGAGGATGCCCGTGTGGAAGAGGATGGGGACGCCCAGTTCCTGCACCTTCTCATAGACCCTTTGGCAATCTTCGCTCCAGGGGTGCCAACGGTCGGGGATGATTTTGACTCCCTTGACGCCCTTCTCGGTCACCGCCCGCTCCACCTCTTCGACCGCGTGCTCGTAAGAGGGGTCGATCCAGGCGAAGGGAATGACCCGCCCATCCGCCTCGGCAGCGAGATTGACGATGAAATCGGTGTGCTCGCGAACCTTCTCCCCGGCCCGGTTGCCGCTGGGGGCAAAGATGACGGCCCGGTCCACGCCCCGAACGTCCAGTCCCTCGATGACCTCCTTCGCCGTCTCCGTCCCCCGTGAGTGCAGGTGACAATCGATGATCACGGTGCTCCTCCTTCTCCGTTTCTCTCTCTGCGTCCATACGGACGCCCGTATGGGCGGATCCGTATGGGCTTGCCCTGCGCCTTCCGCCGCGGTAGCCTCAACGCTGGCGGTACAAGCGCTGACTGCCCAGGTCATTCGAAGGGGATACGGTACGTTACCCAAGAGGCAAAAGCAACAGAGGAATCCACAGGGGACGGGAGGCGTCCAATGACAGATGCTGCACAGACCGTGCTGCCACGCTGGCGAGGATTCAACCTGCTGGAGGCGTTCACCAGCCGAAGCGACGGGAACTTCCGCGAGGATGATTTCCGGTGGATCGCCGACTGGGGTTTCGACTTCGTGCGCCTGCCGATGTGTTACCTCCTGTGGGTGGAAGACGGCGAGGTGTACAACGTCAAAGAGAGCATGCTCGGAAAGGTCGACCGGGCCGTCGAGTTGGGCCGGAAGCACGGCATCCACGTGTCTCTGAACTTCCACCGCGCCCCGGGTTACTCGGTCAGTCGGGAGCGAGAAGAGCCCTTCGACCTTTGGAAGGACCGCGAGGCCCTCGACGCCTTCTGCTTTCACTGGCAACTCTTCGCCAAACGCTACCGGGGCGTCCCGTCTGAGCAACTCAGTTTCGACCTGGTCAACGAACCGGCACTCGTTCCCCGTGACGATCACGAGCGGGTGATACGTGCGGCCGTCAAGGCGATTCGCACTATGGACCCCGAACGGCTCATCATCATCGACGGCCTTCGGTGGGGGCGGGAGCCTTGCCCGGAGTTGGCGGACCTGCGGATCGCCCAGAGTTGCCGCGCTTACGACCCCATGGTGGTCAGCCATTACCAGGCACGTTGGGTCGGGGGCGAGAAGTTCCCCGAGCCGGTGTGGCCTGGGGTTGAGTTCCGCGGTGAGCAGTGGAACCGCAAAAGGCTTGAAGAGCACTACGAGCCTTGGGTCCGCCTCGCCCGCCAGGGCGTGGGCGTGCATTGCGGCGAAGGCGGAGCGTTCAACAAGACCCCGCATGACGTTTTTCTCCGCTGGTTCCGCGACGTGCTCGAAATCCTGACGACCCACGGCATCGGCTACGCGCTGTGGAACTTCCGGGGTTCCTTTGGCGTGCTGGACTCCGGACGTGACGACGTAGATTATCAAGACTGGCACGGACACAAACTCGACCGTAGTCTGCTCGACCTGCTGCGGGAGTTCTGACCCACCCAGACGCAAGGGGTACCCCATGGCCGATGGCGTTGAACTACGGGGCATCGGCCTCAAAGACGTGCGAATTGACGACCGGTTCTGGGCGCCCCGGATGAGCACCAACCGCGAGGTGACCATCCCCCACGTCCTCGACCAATGTGAAGCCACCGGACGGGTGCAACGCTTGCGGGCCGTAGCGGGAAAAGCGGAGATGCCCTCGGGCCACTTCGTCGCACCGGACTCCGACGTCTACAAGTGCATCGAAGCCGCCGCCTACGCCTTGGCGGTGGAGGCCGATCCGAAACTTGAGGCCCGGCTCGACACCCTCATCACCCTCATTGCCGAGGCCCAGGACACTGACGGTTACCTGAACACCCAGTTCACCGGCGACGGAGCGTCCAACCGCTGGTCCAATCTCAGGGGTCCTCACGAGCTCTACTGTGCAGGGCATCTCTTCGAGGCAGCGGTGGCTCATCATCAGGCCACGGGCAAACGGACGCTGCTGGAGGTGGCCCTGCGGCTCGCCGATCACATCGGAGATATATTCGGCCCGGAGGGGCGTGTCGGCGCGCCTGGGCACCCGGAAATCGAACTGGCTCTGGTCAGACTCTACCGGCTGACACGTGCGGAAAAGTACCTCCGTTCAGCGGAGTTCTTCATCGACGAGCGTGGCACCGAGGACTCCCAACTCGGTGGAGATGCGTACCTTCAGGACCACGCCCCGATACGTGAGCAGCGGGAGATTCTCGGCCACGCCGTCCGGGCGATGTATCTGTACGGCGGTGTCGGTGATGTCTATCGAGAAACGGGAGAGCAGGCGCTTTTCGAGACAGCCAGCAGGCTCTGGGACAACATGGCCGAGCGCAAGTGCTACGTCACCGGAGGCGTCGGCTCGCGGCACCGCGGTGAGGCCTTTGGCGACGACTACGAACTGCCCAACGACTCAGCCTACGCGGAGACCTGCGCCGCCATCGGCAACGTCTTCTGGTCCTGGCGAATGCTGACGCTCACCGGCGAGGCGAAGTACGCCGACATGATGGAGCGGGCACTGTACAATGGGTTCCTTTCCGGCGTGGCTCTGGACGGAAGGCACTTCTTCTACGTGAATCTGCTCGAAGCGCGCACGCCCAGGTCGAGGCGGCCCTGGTTCCCCGTCCCCTGCTGCCCGACCAACGTCGCCCGCATGCTCGCCTCGCTGCCAGGATATATCTACGCTGTGTCCGAGGGGAGCCTGTGGCTCAACCTGTTCGTGGCCGGTCGCTGCTCCGCCTCCGTCCCAGGTGCAGGCGAGGTCACGCTCGCCGTGCACACAGACTACCCTTGGGACGGCAAGGTGGAGATAGAGGTAGCGTCCGAGGAAGGTGCATCTTTTACGCTCTATCTTCGTATCCCAGCCTGGTGCGGCGACGTCACGCTCACTGCGCCCTCGGGCATCGAACACCCTGAGCCCACGCCCGGCCAGTACCTACCGCTTTCGGGCACGTGGTCTAAGGGTGATATCGTCGCTCTGGAGATGGCCATGCCGGTGCGCGCCATGCGCTCCCACCCCCACGCGAGCAACGTCGGCCGCGCTGCGCTGACCCGAGGCCCGCTCGTCTATTGCCTCGAAGAGGCCGACCATCAACACACCGAACTTCTCGACCTCGCCCTGCCAACAGACATGCAGTGGACACCGACTTTCCACGATGACCTGCTGGGCGGCGTAGTTGCGCTCCACGGCGCAGGAGCGCTCCTTGACCGGAGTGGCTGGGAACACGTCCTCTATCGCGAGGCCGGCGAGATAAAGCCGGCAGAGGGAACTCCGGTTGAGCTGACGGCCATACCCTATTGCCTCTGGGCCAACCGTACGCCTGGCAAAATGCGGGTGTGGATACCAGTGGAGGCAAACTCGTAAGTGAACTAACGTACGCCCGTTCTGGTGCGGGCGCACGTAGCCCGGGAGTCCAACAGTTTGCGTAGCCCCGCTCCTTGAGGGGTTGCGGGGCGCGTCCGACACAGTGGGAGAGATCGGCTTGCCCGTGATGCGAAAAGAGTTTCTTCACGAAAAGGCTGGACAGCGGCGCTGGGGTCGCTATAGTTGCGGCCTTTGTCGGTGAAGCAGACGTGCTGGCTGTAACACCCGGGAAAGACGCTGAGAGGACTCATCGAGAATGACCTCCGTCAAGAAAGCGCACACCCGCGCCACGGCCCGCATCTGGGAAGAAGACCTGGTTATCCCCACCGACCAGGTCGGCGCACCCGGACGCAACCCCGACCTCTTCACCAGCGGCTGGGTGCACATCTATCCCTACACCCTGCGCGACGACCTCCTGCACCGACGCCGGGACGTCACCTACCGAGCCGTCTGCCTGGAAAACCAGTTCCTGAAGGTGGTCGTGCTGCCCGAACTGGGTGGTCACATCTACTCGGCCTACGACAAGCTGGCCGGGGAGGAAATGTTCTATCTGAACCGGGTCATCAAGCCCGCTCGTATCCGCCTGCGCGGAGCCTGGGCAGCCTTCGGTGTGGAGTTCAACTTCCCGCGCGGTCACTCGGTGACCACGCTCTCGCCCATCGACTATCGCCTGTTCGAGCGCGCCGACGGAAGCGTCTCGGTGGCCGTGGGCGACTGTGAACAGATGTCGCGCATGCGCTGGACCGTCATGATCACGCTCAGGCCGGGCGTCCGGCGCATCGAGGTCGCCACCCGCATAACCAATCGCACTGCACTCCCGCACCGCTACTATTTCTGGGCCAACGCGGCGGTGTCCGCCAACGAACACCTCCAGTTCCTCTCCCCGGCCCGGGCGGCCCGGCGATTCGGCCAGGACCTCCCCTTCCCCTACGACGACGGCGTGGACAAGCGCTGGTACAAGAACCACTTCCATTCCACCGATCTCTTCACCGTGGATTGCCCGCACGATTTCTTCGGCTACTACGACCATGGCCGCGACTTCGGCGTGGTGCACGTAGCCGATCGGCACATCCTTC
The DNA here is from genome assembly GCA_965372835.1 of uncultured bacterium. GTDB lineage: Bacteria > Planctomycetota > DG-23 > CBDVDV01 > CBDVDV01 > CBDVDV01. Next base: position 18,589 of record CBDVDV010000049.1, read on the forward strand.
CAGGCAAAAAGTACTTCACCTGGGGCTGCGGTCAGGACGGCCTGGCCTGGAGCACCATCCTCTCCGACGACGACGGCCCTTACATCGAAATCCAGGCCGGCTCTCACGATACCCAAGCCGACCTCGGTCTCTTTGCGCCCCACACCACCCTCACCTGGAAAGAGTACTGGTGCCCAGTGTGGAAATTGGGGCCTTTCGACTTCGCCACGGAGAAGCTCACGTTACACCTTGGGGTCAGGCCCCCGTCAACCGCCTTGCTCAGGCTCCAGGCCAGCGAGCGCCTGAAGGGCTGCTCGGCCGTGCTCAGGACCGACGCCAATGAGCTGGAGACCTGGAACCTGGACCTGGCCCCGGGTCGGGCGACCGAAGTTACTGCCCATCTGCCCCGGCGCTGGCAAGTCCTCGAGGTCGAGGTCCGTGACGCCGGTGGGGCGGTGTTGGCTCGTCATCACACCACTGGCGAGCCCCCGCCTGAACGGCCCCGCACCAAGCACCGCACCGCTGGGGGAACCAGCCCGGAGGCCCACTACCAGGAGGGCATCGCCGCGCTGAAGGGAGGTAATGAAGATGCGGCGCTGGAGCGGTTCGAGAGGGCCCTCCGTCGCGACCGCCACTTCTCACCGGCCCTGCGAGACCGGGGGATGGTCTGGCTAAGCCGAGGGCTCTGGAGCCAGGCCTGTGACGACCTGGAAGCGGCGCTGGTGCGCAACCCCGAGGACGGCCTGACCCGCTACTACCTGGCCCTCGCCCGGCGGGGCCTGGGGCAACCGGAGGAGGCCCTGGAAGAGGCGCTGACCGTAGCTGCCCGGCCGCTTTGGGAATGGCTGGGTTGGCAGTTGGCCGGGGAACTGTACTTAGCGGGCGGTCGGTTCGCCCAGGCTGAGAATGCGTTCCGGGAGGTGCTTGGCCGATGTCCCGCGCTCCCCCGCACGCTGGCGCTGCTGTCAGCGTCGCTGCGAAAGCAAGACCGAACCGACGAAGCTGAGGCCGCGGCCCGCTCGGCGCTGGAGGCCGATCCCCTCGAACACCTGGCCTTAGCAGAACTGTGGCTCTTGGGGGCCGATGACGGGCTCTTCCCCAGCAACCTCCGCGGCGAAGCCCAGAGT
>CBDVDV010000050.1:0-19470 GCA_965372835.1 uncultured bacterium
TCGGCGGAAGTTCAACTGGCGTTCTTGTTCCGCGCGCTTCCGCTCGGTGATGTCGCGGACGCTCACGAGGCAGGCGCGCTCGCCCCGCCAGGTTGTCACGGTCACCATCACCTCTACTGGTACGGGTGTCCCGTCCTTGCGAACATAGGTAGACTCGTAGTGCGACGGAAGGGGCTCGCCCGCCAGTCTCGCATGGTGCATCTCTATCATTCTCGCGCGTTCGTCAGGATCGGCTACGGCTCCAAGGTCAAGCTCCAAGAATTCGTCGACACGGTAGCCGAGTATCTCCGCGGCGCGGCTGTTGGCATAGACGCGCTTGCCTTCGAGGGAGAGTATGTACACGCCGTCCCCAAGGTTCTCAGCTAAGGCCCCAAAGTTCTCCTCCCTTTCCCGCAGCGCCTCCTCCGCCCGCTTGCGGTCGGTGATGTCGCGGAAAATGCCAAGTATAGCTACCACATTCCCGCTGGCGTCCCTCACGGGTGTTTTCACCGTATGCACCCAGAGTTCATTCCCGTCCTGGATGTATGGCTCTTCCACATCCACTGTCTCACCCGACTCTACAACTCTTCTGTCGTCTGCTCTGTATCTGTCAGCCAGCTCCTTGCGATGAAAGTCGTAATCCGTCTTGCCAGCGATTTCGTCGGGCTTAACTTTCAAATCATGGGCGTAACTCTCGTTGCAAGAAATATAAACTGAATCCTTGTCTTTAAGGAATATTTTTTGCGGAACGTTCTCGACGAGTGTTCTATACTTACCCTCACTTTTGCGCAGCGCCTCCTCGGCCCGCTTGCGCTCGGTAATTCTGCCCAATCGCTCGCCCACGGCGTTGATGAGATTTCTCTCTTCTTTCAGAAAGGGCCCCTCATCGCTCGCCGGCTTTTCCTCCAGATAGCAGACTTCTACTGCGCCTGTCTGTTCACCGTCCAGAATGATGTCGCTGGTTTGCTTCCAGGTAGTTTCTCTGAAGTTTTCCGTTTTGTACTTTTGTCCCTCCAGGATGATCCGTGCACAGGTAATTTCCGGATACTGCCAGGCGGGGGGTATGAGATCAACGGTCCGCTGAAGGAACTCCGCCAGAGAGATGCCCGGCTTCTCGACAAGAGCAGAGATGCCATAGAGGCAGTTCAGTTCCTTGACGCGCTCTGCAAGGTCGTACGTGCGCTGCTGCAGCGCTTCCTCCGCACGACACCGCTCGCGCTCCAATTCCATCCCTCGGAGGCCAAAACCGATGTCTCCTACCACCTCGGCGAATAGAGATCGCTCTTCTTCGTCGGCAGCGTAATCAGGCGTGACGGAGACACTGAGCACACCGTAAACGTTCCCATCGCTTTCCAGTTGGCAGGTCATCGCCGCCTTTCCGGCAGTCATGCCTACCAGAGGGCAGCCCTCGCAGGTGGAGGAAGGGTCTTCGATTATCAAGACCCCTGGTTCACTGAGGGCTCTGCTCGCGCAATGGGGTAACTGGCTGCGCTTCAGGTCCTCGACCAACGGCAGGAAATCCTCGCCTAAACCGGCCTCCGCTGTGGTCACAAGTTCGCCGGACTCGTCCATGAGTGCGATCCACGCGTTGTAGTAGCCCCGGGTCTCGATCAGGTTCTCGCAAGCGCCTTTTAGCAGCGTGTCCTGGTCCTTCTCCGTGACGATGAGCTGATTGACCTTGCGGATGGCACGAAGCACCGCGTTCAGGTGGACGATGCGCTCGTCGGCTCGCTTGCGCTCGGTCATCTCTTCTTCCAGGGCCAGCATCTTCCTCTCCAGCTTCGCCACCAGGCGCTGGCTATACAGCTTGAAGATCTCTTCCTCCTCTTCCAAAGGAGGCTTCTTCGCAACTATCTTGCCCTCCTCCGCGTCTCTGAGTACGCCTTGTATGATCTTTATGAACTCGTCCGGCTCAACCGGCTTGCGAACGTACCTGTCTGCTCCAAGTTTTAAGGCGAAATCCTCATCTTTTCCGTCTGTATACGTGGCTGTGTAGAAAACAAAGGGGATAAGTTCCAGTTCCTCGTCCCCCTTGCACGCCCGGCAAAGCTGGAACCCGTCCATTACCGGCATCAGAATATCGGAAATGATCAGGTCAATGCCTTCGGCGCGGAGCTTTTCAAGGGCTTCCGCGCCATTTGTAGCCGACACGACCTCGTAGCCGCTCCCCTTCAGCAGGGATTCAAGCAGGTAGACGTTCTCTTCCTTGTCGTCTACGATCAGGACCTTCATTTCTCTTGTCCCCTGTTCAGCTGTTCCGCCTCTGCTCACAGGTACTCTTCGATCTCTGACATGAAGGTATCCGGGTTGATGGGCTTCTCGATGTAGCTCTGACAGCCTGCAGCCAGCGTTTTCTCCCGATCACCCGCCATGGCGAAGGAGGTCACCGCCACGATGGGGATGTCCTTTGACTCGGGCCTCTCCTTCAGCCGCCGAGCGACCTCGTAGCCGTCCATGACCGGCAACTGGATATCCAAAAGGATCAGGTCCGGCCTTTCTCGGCAAGCAGCCTCAATCCCCGCCTGGCCATCTCGAGCAGTGACGACCTGGTAGCCATTCTTTTCCAAAATGAACCTCATCAAGTAGAGGTTCTGTTCATTATCCTCGATGACGAGAATCTTACCCTTCATTCCTGTCCTCCGCAACACAAAAGAAACAAAGTCTATCAGTGTGGTCCACGCTTCTCTATCGGCAGTGTGAAGGCGAACGTACTGCCCACACCCCATTCGCTCTCCGCCCAGATCTCGCCCCCCAGCATGGTGACCAGCTTCTTGCAGATGGACAGACCCAACCCAGTGCCCTCGTGGTCACGGGTGCTGACGGTCTGGATCTGCCGGAAGGTCTGGAAGAGAGTGCCCATATCCTCGGGCTTGATGCCGATGCCCGTGTCCTCGACACTGACCTGGAGGTATTCGTCGACTATGGCGCCTTCGATCCGCACCCGACCCCTCTCCGTAAACTTCACGGCGTTGTTGACCAGGTTGAGCAAGATCTGCTCCACCCGGCGCCTGTCGCTGTAGATTTGCCCCACTTCCGGCGACAGGGCCACGGTCAACTCCAGCCCCTTTTGCTCGGCCAGAGGAGAGACTGTGTTCACCACCTTCTCGATGAGGTCGGGGACGGCGAAGTCTCCCTTGACGATCTCCACCTCCCCGGCCTCGATCTTGGAGAGGTCGAGGACGTCATTGATGAGGGCCAGGAGGTGGCGGCCGCTGGTGCGAACCATGTTTAGTTGCTTCGTCTGTTCATCGTTCAGCGGGCCGGCCAGGCCCTGTAATACGATGCCGGTGAATCCGATGATGGAGTTGAGAGGCGTACGCAGCTCGTGAGACATGGTCGCTAAAAACGCCGATTTGAGCCGGTCCGCCGCCTCAGCCCGCTCCTTGGCAATGGCCAGCTCGGCGCTGCGCTCTTCCAGTGCCTCCTCTGCCCGCTTGCGCTCGCGCACTTCCTTCCGCAGTTCATCCCGTGAAACGGTGACGGCTTTCAATCTCTCCGTCATCTGGTCGAACGCCCTGGAAAGCTGACCGATCTCATCCGTAGCAGAGGTCCCCGCCCTGTAATCTAGGTTACCGGCGCCTATAATGTCAGTTCCCTTTTGGAGTTCCTTCACCGGCCTGAGAATACTTCTGGCCATCAACATGGCATCCACACCCAGAACTACCACCATAACTACGACTAAGAGCATGATCGACAAAGCAGCCCTCTCTTGAGCAGCCTCAATCTCAAGAACCTTCATCTCCGACAGTCGAGAGGCCTGGGAAACCATAGCCTGTGATGCCATCGACAGCTGACCTACTAATCTCTCCTGCAACTGCGCGGACAGAGCGGCCTTTTCTCCACTGCCAGGCCGCCGTTCGTAGGCTTCGACCAAGCGGTCAAACAGACCTTTCGCTCTTTGATGTTCCTTTTGTATCACACGTAACAGTTCGCATTCCTTTGGTCGCGTGAACTGTGCGCCTGACACGACCCTCCCCAGTGACTCATATCTTGATTGCCACTGTCTTTGCGCCCGGTCTTCATGATGCAGGAGATAGTCATTGAGAAGGACGTGCAGATCAAACACGCCTCTGGCCACCTCATCCGCTACTCTATGCTTGTCGATCGTATCACTTACGTGTCGGGACGTGACAAGAACAACCGCAACCATTGCAAGACTCGTGCAGAGAGCAAAGCTCGCGCTCACCACGAATCTCGTTCTAATCTTCATCTGCGTGCCTCTATCGGATTACGGTGACCGCTTCGGGCTTTACTTCTTCTAAAGCGTCCAAGTACATATAGTCCAGATAATTTGGGACCTCTGTTGCATCCGTTAGTCCCCGTTCTATCCTCCATCGTGCCTGCTCTTCAAATGCAGTGAACATGGCCTGTTCAAGCATAACGGCGTACTCCTGTTTTGGCCAACTGTATTCTACGTAAGCCTGTTCATAATCAAACCTATTCTTTACAAGCTGTCTGCATTCTTGAGGATTGCCTTCACTAAAGTCCTGCGCCTCCAATAATGCGTTCATAAAGCGCTCAGCTACTCCAGGATTGTCTTCTATCCACTCGCCTGTTGTAAGTAATAGGAAGTAGAACCTCCGTCCCACAGGCCAGGCTATTGCGTTATCACCTAAGTCTTCCTTTATATGATAAACATTAGGATCCCAGGTAACAGCAGCATCTATATCCCCACGTGAAATAGCCGCTACGAGTTCTGAGGGCTCTAAATCAACACAGTCTACGTCGTTAAGTGAAAGACCATTGAATATTAAAAAGGTTACAAGAGAAAACTCGGCACCGCTCTTTCTTGTGACTCCAAGCCGTTTCCCTATTAAATGATGTGGCGCTGTAATGCCTTTATCTTTTCGGGCGACTACTTCTTTAACCTCTGCAGTAGCAAGAGATCCCAATACCCTAAGGTCTACATAGTCAAAACTATTGCTGACAAAAACAAAATCGGCCGAGGTGCACATATCAGCTTCTCCAGCCGTAAGGGCATCAGCAGCAGCCTTACCAGAGTCATAATCCTTTATTGTTACCGCTAAACTATGTGTTTGAAAATATCCCTGGTCTTCAGCAATATAAACAAGCGCTCCAGTTTCTCCGGCATATGCTGCCACAGTGATGTTCGCTACAGGTCCCCTATAGTATTCTGGCTTTTCTTGACTCAACCAAAGAAAACTGCGAGGTCGTGTGCGAGCCATTGAGAGGTAGGTACCCGCCGCCATAGCGAGAACCGCGAGAATAGCCGCCACGTAAAGAACGTGACGTCTTGTTTTGCGTTGAGGTTCCACGCTGGGTAGCTCCTAAGAGAGGCAGCGCTCTCGCGGTGCCGAGGCTTCAGGTGCCCTGGACGTTCCGATTCGGCATGGCAGCTCTGCCACTTCGGCTTCGAACTGCGCTTTTGTCCCGTCGCCGTCTATCGTCACGGTTCCTCCGGACGTGCTGTGCCTTGGTCGCCTCCGGCCCCATTCCGCCCGCGTGCGGTCCCGCCACCGACCCCGAACCCGGATCAGCCGTAGGGCCAAAGCGGCCGCCACCAACTGAAGGGCGACAGAAAATCCCACGACAAGTGTTACGGACATGGGTCTGTCACCCCTTCGCTGTGCGGAGTCGTGTTGACTCCTTTACACGGCTTGTCCCGTGTCGGCACCACCTTCCGTATCGCCATTGCTCAACATCTCTGGCTGGTCGCCAGGGCACGGCGGACTAAGGCACGAACCCGCCGGCCCGCTCTTGGTGATGGCGACTGGCTGACGATAGCCCCCTTTCGACCGCTCGCTGAGTACGGCCTTCCTGTGGACAACAGGTTACCCTCTATGCTCCGGATCAGCAAGCATTTCTTTGTTTTTTTGCGTCCTGGTCGCCAGTGTCTCCATCGGCAGTGTAAAGGTGAACTTACTGCCCACACCCCATTCGCTCTCCGCCCAGATCTCGCCCCCCAGCATCGTGACTAACTTCTTGCAGATGGACAGGCCCAACCCAGTGCCCTCGTGGTCGCGGGTGCTCACGGTCTGGACCTGGCGGAAGGTCTGGAAGAGAGTGCCCATGTCTTCCGCCTTGATGCCGATGCCTGTGTCCTCGACACTGACCCGCAGGTATTCCTCAACTATGGTGCCTTCGATCCGCACTCGCCCCCTCTCCGTAAACTTGATGGCGTTGTTGACGAGGTTGAGCAAGATCTGCTCCACCCGGCGCCTGTCGCTGTAGATTTGCCCCACTTCCGGCGACAGGGCCACGGTCAACTCCAGCCCCTTTTGCTCGGCCAGAGGAGAGACTGTGTTCACCACCTTCTCGATGAGGTCGGGGACGGCGAAGTCTCCCTTGACGATCTCCACCTCCCCGGCCTCGATCTTGGAGAGGTCGAGGACGTCATTGATGAGGGCCAGGAGGTGGCGACCGCTGTCGCGCGCTATGCCCAGTTGCCTGCTTTGCTCATCGTTCAGCGGTCCGGATAAGCCCTGCAAGACGATGCCGGTGAATCCGATGATGGAGTTGAGAGGCGTACGCAGTTCGTGAGACATGGTCGCTAAAAAAGTCGATTTCAGCCGGTCCGCTTCCTCAGCCCTCTCCTTGGCGGCTTCGAGCTGCACAGCGTGTCGTCGTGTCTCCTGCTCCGCGCGGTTCCGCCTCGCGACCTCCCTCGACAGGCGCCGTGTCCCCAGGAAGATCCCGCTCACACCCATCAGCCACAGCGCACCGTGACCCAACACCAACGTGAGAACGTTCGTACGGGCAATCTCCCGGAGGGGCTCCATGGGGATCGAAACGCTGATCCCACCCCGAATGTCTCCTTCCTGGTATCCCTGCGCGGCGTGGCACTTGAGACAGCCCTTCTCAGTGATCAAAGGGCGCATGAGACGGATGTGCTCTTCTCCACTCACCTCCTCGAGCGAGCTGACTTCAATCTCGCCGCGCTCGAACGCCTGGAGTGCCTCAGCCTCCCATGGGTCGGGAGCATTCTCTGGGCGGATCGGGTTCAGGCTCGTTATATGTCCGCGAACACGAGATTCCGCCTCGCCCAACTCATGCACCTGGCGCGTCATGTAGGCTGGATTCATTAACGTCAGCAGCCTGCCCGATGGCAACGTGATGTCCCTCTCGGGTACGTCGGAAAGGTGAGGGTTGGGCTGCGTTGTCGCGGTCACCGGCACGTAGATCCCACCGTGGCCAGCGTTCCATCGGCGGTAGATCACGTCTTTCTGGTGAGCGGCCCGCGCCTGAATGCGCGCTGTCTCGACAGCATTATGCTCAATCTGCACCGCGTCCGATATGACCGCTGCCGCGACGACGGCTGTCCACACCACTGCTAGGGCCCAGACGTAGCGTTCCAGCCGGAACGGCCGCCCTTCCGCTTTCTCAGAATCGTTCATGCTGGTAGCACCTCCCCCGCGCGCGTTGGGCGCAGCTTTCAATCCAATAGCCCACTATCCCCACGGACAGTGCCGCTCCTTATGAGCGAGACCCCGGGCCACCAACGGTAGTCGGGCTGTGGGACATGATTGCAGGGACAAGGACAGTGTGCACAGGAGGGGCCCATGGCCTATGGACCTTGCAGGACGCCGGGCCGCTCTTGGTGATGGCGACTGGCTCATGATAGCCCCCTTTCGCCCGCTCGCTGAGCTACGGGCTTGCTCCCGGCAGCACATTACCCTCTATGCTCCGGATTAGCAAGCATTTCTTTGTTTTTTTGCGTCCTGGTCGCTGCGAGCCTTCCGCTTCCCTTCGGGAAAGAGGTGCTGGTGCCGACCCAGCGGATTGCTGCTGACAGAGGCATCGGCAAGGGTGTAAGCAGCGGCATGTCTGTATGGGCGAAAGAGGACTCGGGCCGGCACCAGAAAGGCCTCCAGACTCACCAACGCAAACTCCCCGGAGCGCAAGCAAGCGGTCCGCGCACACGACAGCGGCTCACACCCTCTGGGTACGGACAAAGCGCTTGACAGCGCTCATTTCCGAGATACAATTCTCGCAAAGCAGGCACGTGTGGCGTTTGCAGAGGGGAGAGCCATGAAGGGGAGCAGGTGGTGGCTGGCAAGCGCGCTCATCCTGGTACTTGCGGCATCGCTGTCGGCAGACGGCCTCCGCTACTGGCAGGGGGAACTCCATGACCTCGGCCAGGTGGTGCCCCGGGTAGGGGAGCAGAGGCTGGAGCCGGCCGAAGGGCAGGGCGGAGGAGAACACTCCCGATCTGTGCACGCCGACGAACCCGCTTCCGGCATCATCGCCGGAGTGGTCCTCGATCTTGAGGGAAAGCCGGTCCCCGCAGCCTTGGTTGTCGTTTGCGACGACGAGACGGGCATTCCCATCGGCAGATCGACCTCCAGGCCAATAACGGAGTCTCGGGAAGGTGGGGGGCTCGCGCTTCCCGCGTTCGAGATCACCGATGCGGACGGGCGCTTTTCTTGCGGACCCCTCAAGCCAGGCGCGTATCGGGTCATCGCGCAATCCTGGAAAGACCTTGACCTGACCGGAGTGCGGGAAGGCAGAGGGCTCGAACAGCTTCGAAGGAGGCCTGTGAGACTTGTAGAACTCCGCGGAGTTGCCGAACACATCAGCGTCCCCTCCCGTGCCGCCGAGGCCCTGCAACTCCGTCCGCTGGGAACAGGTGCTCTGCACATCGATGAGCAAGCACCAAACGATGATGTGTTCCTTCTTCTGAGCACGGAGCCGACGCGGTTCGACCCGGCCCTGGGGCACTTGGGCTGGGGGAATAAGTTCGTGCGGCACATCATCGGGGGCAACCGGATGCCCAGCGGTGAGACAACCGTCCACGGCCTGCCCGCGGGAAAGGTGTACCTGGCCATTTTTGCCGCTGACAGCGCCCCAGGCTTCGGAGCAGGTGTTGCCAATATCAAAGCGGGGGCTACGACCGAAGTGTACGTCCCTCTCGTGGCCACCTGGTCGAATGCACGTCACGAAGCGCCCGAAGGACTCAAGCCCCTTTGTCGGCAAGTTATCGAGGGAGCCGTATCCATCGCAGAACTCCTGGGCGACGTGACATTCAATATGGCGAATCTGAGCGGCCTCGGTGACGTCATCCAGAGGGTGGGGCCGTTGGAACGGGAGATCCCCCTTCCCGACGGGCGCCAGGCGACGGTGGCTGATCTCCTGGCTGCCTATCGCTACGTGGAGCTGCAAAGAAGAGCCACTGAACGGCTTCGCCAGCACCAGGCCCCCGGTCTTAAGCCTGAGTGGGTCGCTTCCGATTCCCCGGCTGGCGACAGCAGCCACGCGCTGCAATTTGACGGCGTAAGCGGCTTCGTGAAGATACCGAGTAGCCCCAGCCTCGACGTCCGCGGGAGTCTGACCCTCTCTGCGTGGGTCAAGAATGACGGCGACGACGATGGTCAGATCATCTGGCGTGGCGACACACAGGGAGGCAGAGACCCTTACGAATTGCACCTTAAGGCAAGCCGCATGGAATTCCGTGTCGACGCCGGTCCGGGCGACATTCGCGACACAAGCTACACAATACAATCAAAAGAGCCCGTCGACGGCCGCTGGCATTTCTGGACCGGAGTTTACGACAAGCAGGCCCGCAAGATCTCTCTCTACAAGGACGCGGAGCGGGAGAGCAGCGCCGATATTCACCATGACATCGAATATGACACCTCGTCCATGTGGAACATGGTCGGCGCCGTTGACCGTGGCGAGTGGCAACACTTTCGAGGCTCTATCGATGAAGTCCGGGTCTGGAACGTGGCCCGCAGCGCTGAAGAGATCCGGCGAGATATGAAACGGACTCTTACCGGAGAGGAGCCCGGACTGGTGGCCTGCTGGACCTTTGACGAGGGCGCGGGCCTCATCGTCCACGACAGTTCTCCCCATGGCAACCACGGCCACCGTGGCGTCTGGGCTACGGGCAGGGGTGCCCCCTTGTCGGCGGCTTCGCCGGTCACATACGAAGAGGCGTTTCGTGACCTGTATGAGACGCTGGGTCGCGAGTACCCCTGCTTCGAACTGAAAGGGATCGACTGGCCGCAGGTCGGCGAAGAACTCTTGCCGAGGGCCCGATCGGTGGAGAGGGACGAGGCGTTCGGCCTCCTGTGCCTGGAACTCGTCGCGCGGTTGGAGGACAGCCACGCCCACGTGCAGAAGGGGTCGGCGGAGCCGCCCTGGCCCCCGATGCCACAGTGGGACCCCGGCTTCGCCTGCCTGATCGACGACCGCGGCAAGCCCGTCGTCTACTACGTCGACAAAGGGGGGCCGGCGCAGCGGGCCGGTGTGCGGGTGGGCATGACGGTCCTGTCCGTCAATGGCCGATGTGGCGAGGAGGCGGTCGAAGAGCGCATGAAACAGGTCAGCAAGTATGTGGGCTATTCGAGCAGGCGCTATCTGCGATATCAGGCTGCCCGCTGGTTCCTTCGGCAGATGGAGCGAGGAGCGATGGTTGCGCTCCTACTGCAAGAGCCGGACGGGCGAACTCACGAGTTCGAGCTGCCGGCGACTCTTGGCGTGCGCTATCTGCCCAGACTGCCCGTGCCTGTTGAGGGAATTGCCGATGCGGGGAACGTGTCGTGGAAGATGCTGGAAGAAGACATCGGCTACATCTACGTCCGTCGCATCCGGGGCGACTTGATCGAGAAACTGGATCGGGCCGTCGCCGAGTTAAAGGACGCACGAGGATTGATCCTCGACGTGCGCGGCAACAGCGGCGGTGGGTTCGATGCCCGCCGGGCACATCGCAACTTCGACCCCGAGAGTGACGAGGAGTCGCAGCGGCCGCGCTTTCGGGGGCGGATGGCGCTGCTCATCGACGCACGCTGCATCAGCGCGGGGGAGGGCTGGGCCTCCTGGTTCATCGCCCGCGGGCGGGCGCGGGTGTTCGGCGAAGCGACCGCTGGGGCCTCGTCGCGCAAGCGTACCTACACGCTCAAGAACGGTCTCTACCGGGTGACCTTTCCGGTGAAAGCGTACCGTGGGTTCCTCGATCGCCCGATCGAGCGGCGGGGGCTGGAGCCGGACGTTCCCTGGAGACAGAACGCGCACGATTTAGCAGCCGGACGCGACACCGTCCTTGAGGCAGCGAAGCAGCATCTCATAGAAATGGAATAGCCAGGACGGACTGTCGCACTTGCACCCGTCGCTCTAAGAGTTAAACTTGAGGCTGCTGTCTGCCGATGCTACTGGTGTTGCAGAGTGTAAGGGGAGGAGTGGCTCCGTGACCGCAAAAGAGCGTGTGCGGGCGGCTCTGGCCGGCAAGCCCACTGATCGGCTTCCCGTTCTGGTGCCGGGGGGCATGATGTGCGCCGCCACCCAGGAACTGCTGGCCCTGGCGGGCCTCACCTGGGAAGCCGTCAACCGGGAACCCCAGGCCATGGCCTCCTTCGCGCTGACCATTCAAGGTGCCCTCGGTCTGGACAACGTCGGCGTCCCCTTCTGCATGACCGTGGAGGCCGAGGCGCTGTGCTCCGAAGTGGCCCTGGGCTCCCCGCTCCGCCCACCACGAATCGAGCGCGAGGCACACGCGGACCTTCCTACAGACGAACTCAGTGCGCGCGATGGTCGCCAGCAGGTGTGCGTGAAGGCGCTCCGCATCCTGGCCCAGGAAGCGCCCGACGTGGCCGTCGTGGGGAACGTGGCGGGTCCGGTCTCAGTGGCGGCCATGGTGGTGGAGCCGGGAAGGTTTTGGCGGGCGCTGCGTCGGCAGCCTGAAGCAGCAGACGACTTCCTGGAGCGAGTGACCGATTTCCTGACCGCCTTCGCCGAGGAACAGGTGGGGGCGGGGGCCGACGTGGTGGTTGTTTCCGAGCCGTCGGGGACGGGCCAGATCCTCGGCCCCGTCGACTTTGGGCGCTTCGTCCTGCCCCACCTGAACCGCATATGCCTCGCTGTCCGAAAGCGTGGCGCCAAGGCCGTCGTCCACATCTGCGGGCAACTGCGAGCCATCGCCGCTCCCCTGGCGTTGCTGGAGGCTGACGCCCTGAGTGTCGATGCCGTGGCCGACATCGGCAGCCTCAGGCAGGCAGGCTGTCGGCTCCCGCTGATGGGCAATTTGAGCACCTTTCTGTTACAGGACGGCCCGGTCGAGGACATTCGTCGGGCCGTCGACACCGTCCGCGAGCAGGGGTTTGTCATCGTGGCTCCGGCCTGTGGCGTGAGTGGAGCCACGCCCCTTGGTCACCTGCGCGCCCTGGTGGAGGCTGCCCGGGTCGCAGGCCCAACATCCACGTCTTCAGCAGACGTCCCAGAAAGGAGGTGAGAATCGTGGCCGCCAAGCGCATGGATCGCTTGTGACGCAGCGCCCTCTGGGTGTACTGGGTACACCCCTGGCGTTTCGGGGTCCGCTGTGGTCGGTGCCGAGGTGCCGCGATTCTCGCCCTCTCGTAGGCGTATCGCCGGCCCCTACGGTCGGCCCCGCCGCGGCGAACCTTCCCAACCAGTTGGCAGCGGGCACGCGCAAGTAGCCCTTGCCCAGTAGCAGTCTTCCCGCTACCGACGACAACCGAGGTAGGGAGAAAGGTATGCCGCGCGACAAAGAAGGCGTTCTCAAAGACCTCGCCGATGCAGTGATCCAGATGGACGAAGAGGGCGCGGTGCGCCTGGCCAAGGAAGCCCTGGCCGCCGGCATCGACGCCTACGAGGCCGTCACCGAGGGCCTCTCCAAAGGGATGTCCGTGGTCAGCGACCTCTATGACCGGGAGGAGTACTTCGTCCCGGAAATCCTGTTGTGCTCCGACGCCATGTACGCGGGCATCGAGGTGCTGAAGCCGCACATCAAGGCGGAATCGGTGGGCGAGCGAGCAGGCATCGTCATCGGTGTCGTCGACGGTGACATCCACGACATCGGCAAGAACATCGTCAAGATCATGCTGGAGTCAGCGGGCTTCGACGTTCACGACCTGGGTCGCTCGGTGCCGATCGAGAAGTTTGTGGACCAGGCCGAAGCGTTGGGCGCTCGTGTCATCGCCATCTCCACCCTGATGTCCACGACCATGGAGGGTATGCGCAAGGTGGTGGACCTGTTGCGGGAGCGGGGGCTTCGCGACCGCTACAAGGTCATGATCGGTGGCTGTCCCTGCTCTCCGGCATTTGCCGAAGACATTGGTGCCGACGCCTTCGGCGCCAACGCCAGCGAAGCGGTCAGCATCGCCCGCAAACTGGTCGCGCAACTGCAGCCCGAAGCCCAGAGGAGAGACTGATGGAAGACCGTATGACTCCCAAGGAGCGAGTGGGTGCGTTCCTCGGCGGCCAACCCATCGACCGGGTCGTGTGCGCTCCCCTCATCCTCAACCACGCCGCTCGGGTGCTCGGCGTGAAAGTCTCCGAGCACAACCGCGACGGAGAGATGATGGGCAAAGCCCACCTCGCCGCCTACCAGCGCTACCACCAGGACATGATTACCATCTTCACCGACACCGCCGTCCTGGCTGAAGCCATGGGGACCGAACTCTACTACCCCGAGGACGATGCCGCCCGGGTTGAAAAGCCCGTGGTCCAGTCCCCTGAGGATGTGGACAAGGTGCAGATGCCCGATGGACGGACCGGCGGCCGGTTCCCCGTCCACCTGGAGGCCATTCGCCACTGCTGCGAGGCCGTGGGGGAGGAGGTGTTCGTGGCCTGCTGCTACAGCGCACCGTTTACCACCGCCGCCTGCCTGCGGGGGACGGATATGCTGGCCCGCGACCTCAGGCGCAACCCCGACCTAGCGCACGCGCTGCTGAAGAAATCTCTGGAGGTGGTGCTGGACTTCACCGGCGCAGTCATCGAGGCGGGTGGCGTGCCCGTAGTGGTCGACCCGGTCGCCACGGGGAGCATTCTCAGCCCCGCTATGTTCGAGGAGTTCGCCGGTCCTTACATCGCTCCAATCATGCAGCGGATCAAGGAAGCGGGCCTGCCGGCGATGCTCCACATCTGCGGGAAGACCCACCTGCTCTTCGAACAGATGGCCGATACGGGAGCCGGCGTGCTCAGTCTCGACCTGGTCGACCTGGCCGAGGCCCGCGAGCGCGTCGGTGACCGTGTGACCCTCATGGGGAACGTCCGCCCGGCACAGACGCTGCTTAACGGGACCCCCGAGCAGGTGGAGGCCGAGGTCCGGGAGTGCCTGGAGAAAGCGCTCGACAGTCCCAAGGGATTCATCCTGGCCTCGGGATGCGAGGTGCCACTCAACTCGCCCTTCGAGAACGTCGAAGCGTTCATGGCGGCCGCCCGGAGGTACGGTCAGTTATCGTGAAGTGCGCAGACGCTTTGCAGGCAACCACCATGCACTTTGGTGATGAAGATAGACGTGTCCAGAGGAGGGCCCCATGTAGGAACGAGGCCCAAGAAGGGGAAGAAGCAATTTCGCTTCACCTCTTTTTCAACCCCGCGCGAAGGGAGGTTCTGCGATGTATCGAGTAATGGTGTTGTTGGTGCTCTTGGCTGTGTTGGCTGTCCCCGCCGTTGCCGCCGAAGAGGAAGCGGAAGCGCCACCGGAGAAGAAGGCGTACCCGCCACCCCTTCCTTTCCACACCGTTGAAGGCACCAGTGGGGTCTTCACCACCGACATGGCCTACATCTGCAACCTGGCCGACTGCTGCGCCAGGGCGGAGGGGCCCTGTAAGAGCTGGCTGAGCCGACCTGTTGTATCTGTCTCGGCGATCTCGTTTGGCGACAAGGATCTGCAGGCCTACGCGGTGACGACCTGTCTGTTCCACCGGGTGGAGATCGGCTACTCCTTCCAACGAATGGGTCTGGGGGGTTGGCCGCAGGCTGTGCAGAGGGCCACCGGGATCCGGGTCGGTGAAGGCGACGTGGAGCTGCATACGGTGGGGGCCAGGTTGATGCTCGTCAAGGAAGGTGATTTTGGCCTCTCCTGGCTGCCGGCCGTCACCGCCGGGGCCCGGTTCAAATACAACGAAGACATCTGGGACATCGACGAGGACCTTCTTGGTACGTGCCGCGCGCTCGGTGTGGCCGACAACGAAGGCTGGGACTACACGGTAACCGCCAGCAAGACGTTCGCGGGGATTCTACCCAAGCCCTTCATCCTCTCGGCAGGTTTGCGGAGCACGAAGGCGGCGCACACCGGCCTTTTGGGCTTCACTGAGAACCGGGACGTCGTCTTTGAGACGAGTGCCGTCTTCTTTCTCACCGACCGGCTGCTCCTCGCCGGCGAATACCGCCAGAAACCGAACCACGTGCAGCCCCTTGGGACGCTGGTGGGACGGGAAGACGACTGGTGGGATGTAGCACTGGGCTATATCGTCAACGACCACCTCACTGTGGCCCTGGGCTACGCCCACTTCGGAGAAGTGCTCAACAACACCGAGAACTCGGCCTGGGCGCTGCAGCTCAAGTGGGAGTTCTGACTTGGCATCCAAGGCCCGTCCCCCCCGGCAGGATGGTGACAGTGCAGGCCTGAGCGCCTTGCGGGACCCCACGTAAGTCGGTTCGGCGCGGAGGGGAGCGTCACGAAGTCGAACTGCTGGCTGGCGACCGTGGGGTCCGCGCGCCTGGGGGTGCTCGTTGGCCACCCGGGTCGGCGATGCTGGGCGCGGGTGAGTTGCGGCGTGTTGACCGCGAATCACACCTGGGAAGGCGCAAAGCCCGGCAACCGTCGCCGCGGGCCCGCCTGGGGGGCCCAACCACTGGGGCCGCTAATTCCAAGAAAATCACTTGACAAAACGTATCCGGTAGTCGTATTAGTGAGGTGAGGTCGTAGGTGTGAGTTCTTATACCTGGCTGAGGAGCGATCCCTATGAGCAGGAAGTGCTGGGTGCTGGTGGCGGTCTGTTTCTGGATGCTCTGGTCGGTCTGGTTCATGGCTGATCTGTGCGGAGCGTGAGCGGGGGCCCAGAAGGCAGCCCGGCGGGCTGCTACACAACGAAAGGCGGCCCAGCGCCAGCGCCGAGCCCGAGTCGCCGCTGACCGGGCCACCGGGAAGTACGAGTATGCCGCCGCCTTGAACGCACTTCGGCAGAAGAACTACCGCAAGGCCATTGAACTGTTCAATGTGGTCATCAAACGGTACCCCAACGGTCCCTACGTTCTACCCTCCTACGAGAAACTCTCTGAGATCGAGGCGCTGGCCAGCCAACGCCTCGCCCCGGTCCGTAGACTCATCCGCGAAGAGAAGTTCGACGAGGCCATCACGCTGTTGCGGGAGGTTCGGCGAACCTTTGCCGGCTCCAGAGCGGCCCAGCAGGCCGACGCTCGGCTCGTGGAACTGAGCAAGAGTCCCGCACTGGCCGCGGCCATCAAGAAAGCCCAGGCCGAGGACCTCCTCGCTGACGCCGAGGCTTACATCGAGGCCTCCGACCTCCTCCAGGGCGTGCAGTGCTACAAGAAGTTAGCCGAGGAGTACGCTGACACCCCGCAGGCGAAAGAAGCAAAGGAGCGATTGGCTTGCTTCGACGCCGATGAGGACTTCCAGAAGCAGTTGAAAGAGTGCGAGGCCGAGGCCAAGTGCCAGGGCCTCTTCAGCCTGGCCCGCAGTTATCGCGCCAACAAAGTCTTCGAGGTCGCCCAGGCCAAGTACCAGGAAGTGATCGACCAGTACCCCGGCACCGACTTCGCTGAGGAAGCCAGCGAAGAACTCGAGGCGCTGGAAAAGGAGATGGAGGAGGCCGGTTACTGAAGCCTCGCCCTCCTGCCGACGACGCCCAAGCCGGACGGCAGCAAGGCAGTCTGCGGAGTTTATCAGAAAACTCTGAGAATTTGGCTTGCGAAACGTCCGCAGGCATGATACTATAGTTGTGGGGAGTCCCTGGTAGACCTTCTGCCCCCTGGCGGGAGGAGCCCTTCTGATGAGCCGGAAGTTACTGCTTCTGACTGTGGTTTTCTGCCTGTTGTGGCCTGCTTCTGAGACGGCCGCGGCGAAGTCGAGGCCGAAGCGCAGGAAGGGGATCATATGGAAGACGAATGGCAAGAAAGTCGCTGGCCTTCCCGCGCCTTGGTACGTGTCTCCGCCTGGTAAGAACCCCTCCCCCTTTCCGAGCATCCCCAGGGCCAAGCCTCATCGCCTCAAGGAATACGAACCTCCGGTGAAGCCGCTTGGCGGTGAGGACGAGTATCGCGCAGGGGTGGCGGCGATGGAGCGTCTGGATTACCGCATGGCCATCAAGTTATTCAAGGTCGTCATTGCCCACTATCGGGGCCGCTACGTGGGACGGGCGAAGAGCCGGTTGCGCGAGATCGGGCGACTGGCCCGTGAGAAGATGGCCTTGTACGAGCAACTCTGGGGTCAAGGCCGGCAGGAGGAGGCGATTCGGGTGCTGGCCGAGGTCGCCGAGAAGTTCGAGGGTTCCGGGACGGCGACGACAGCCAAGAGGAAGTTGCTCGAATTCGCCCAGACTCCGGGCCTGGCTGAGACCGTGCGCAAAGCCCGCGCCGAAGGTGCCGCCGGCTTCAGAGGACGCATGATGAGACGGCTGAGTGCTGCCGGGTCGGATGTGCCCGGGCAGGAGGCTGTCGCCACCGAGCAGGACACGCTGGAAGTCCGGGGACCCAGCGCCCAGGATAAGTGCAACCGTCTGCTCAGCCTGGCCGCCAACTATCGGCTGAATCGGCAATTGGAGGCGGCCCGCGCCGCTTACAAAGAAATCATCGACCAGTATCCCGGCACCGACTTCGCTGAGGAAGCCAGGGGAGAACTCGAGGCGCTGGAAAAGGAGATGGAGGAGGCTGGCAAGTGAGCCGGAAGTTGCTGCTTCTGACTGTGGTTTTCTGCCTGTTGTGGCCTGCTTCTGAGACGGCCGCGGTGAGGCGGAAGCGCAAGCAGACCATATACTTGAAGGGTAAGAAAGTCTATCCTATCAAGGACGATGACGTTGAGGAGTTCCCGCCCTACCCCAGCATCCCCAGGGCCAAGCCGCATCCCCTCAAGAGAGAACCCCCGGTGAAGCCGCTTGGCGGTGAGGACGGGTATCGCGCAGGCGTGGCGGCGATGGAGCGCCTGGATTACCGCACGGCCATCAAGTTGTTCAAATTCATCATTGCCCACTACCGGGGCCTCTACGTGGGACGGGCGAAGAGCCGGTTGCGCGAGATCGGGCGACTGGCCCGTGAGAAGATGGCCTTGTACGAGCAACTCTGGGGTCAAGGCCGGCAGGAGGAGGCGATTCGGGTGCTGGCCGAGGTCGCCGAGAAGTTCGACGGTTCCGCGACGGCGACGACAGCCAAGAGGAAGTTGCTCGAATTGGTTCAGACTCCGGGCCTGGCTGAGACCGTGCGCAAAGCCCGGGCCGAGGCTGCCGTCGGCTTCAGAGAACGCCTGAGGAGACGGCTCAGGGCTGCCGAGTCGGATGTGCCCGACCAGGAGGCTGCCCCCACCGAGCAGGACACGCTGGAGGTCCGGGAGCCCAGCGCCCAGGATAAGTGCAACCGTCTGCTCAGCCTAGCCGCCAACTATCGGCTGAATCGGCACCTGGAGGCGGCCCGGGCCGCTTACAAGGAAGTCATCGACCTGTACCCCGAAGACGAGTTAGCTGGGAAGGCCGAAGAAGAACTCCGCGCAGTGGAAAAGGAGATGGAGGAGGCCGGCAAGTGAGCCGGAAGTTGCTGCTTCTGACTGTGGTTTTCTGCCTGTTGTGGCCTGCCCATGGGACGGCCGGGGTGAAGAAGAGGCGGAAGTGGAGCAAGCCGATAATCTTCGCGAAGGGTAAGAAAGTCTATCCTGTTAGTGACCGTTGGGATGAGGTTCCGCGTGTTGATCCCCCCTTCCCCTTGCCCTACAACCCCGAGGGCGGGCGGAACCCCGTCAAGGAATACGAGCCCCCGGTGAAGCCGCTTGGCGGTCAGGACGAGTATCGCGCAGGGGTGGCGGCGATGGAGCGTCTGGATTACCGCATGGCCATCAAGTTATTCAAGGTCGTCATTGCCCACTATCGGGGCCGCTACGTGGGACGGGCGAAGAGCCGGTTGCGCGAGATCGGGCGACTGGCCCGTGAGAAGATGGCCTTGTACGAGCAACTCTGGGGTCAAGGCCGGCAGGAGGAGGCGATTCGGGTGCTGGCCGAGGTCGCCGAGAAGTTCGAGGGTTCCGGGACGGCGACGACAGCCAAGAGGAAGTTGCTCGAATTCGCCCAGACTCCGGGCCTGGCTGAGACCGTGCGCAAAGCCCGCGCCGAAGGTGCCGCCGGCTTCAGAGGACGCATGATGAGACGGCTGAGTGCTGCCGGGTCGGATGTGCCCGGGCAGGAGGCTGTCGCCACCGAGCAGGACACGCTGGAAGTCCGGGGACCCAGCGCCCAGGATAAGTGCAACCGTCTGCTCAGCCTGGCCGCCAACTATCGGCTGAATCGGCACCTGGAGGGGGCCCGGGCCGCTTACAAAGAAATCATCGACCTGTACCCCGAGGACAAGTTAGCTGGGAAGGCCGAAGAAGAACTCCGGGCGGTGAAAAAGGAGATGGAGGAGGCCGAGTACTAACCTCCACCTGTCGCCGTCCCGCTCAGCCGCCAATCACCTGCCCTGCCGCCACGTCCCGCTAACCGGTCCTAAGGCGTAAAGGTCACCGGCTTTATCTCAAGGCCGAAGGGTCCGAAATCGGCGCTCACGTTCACGGTCAGGGCCTTGCCTTGATAC
>CBDVDV010000051.1:0-19306 GCA_965372835.1 uncultured bacterium
CCGTGCCACCCGCCGCTCTCTTGGATTTGGGCAAGCGCAGACGGACACGAATGTCCGACCTCCCAACAAGGCTGGGGTGCCACCCTCCCCTACGGGTCGCATGACCGGTCGGTCCATATTCCATCGGCGTCTCCTTTTTCTTCCCTGGGTGTTAGAGCGGGGTGTCAAGTTCCTTTCTAAGATAGGCCGATAAGACTGGTAGCGGGCGGTTCGGCGATGAGGGACCGTGGCGCTGAGAGTGTTGCTGGCGGCGGGCCGAAGGCGACTTTCCGCGGCGACGGTCGAGGATGAGGCAATGGAGCAGAGCGGTCACAGGCCGGCTGATGGTGCTGTAGCAGCGCTCCGACGGTGCGCCTGGCTGGGGCTGTTGCTTTTTCTGACCTCAGTTGCGGCGGTGCCCCTCTCGGCTCAGCAGGCCGGCCCGGAAGGGCAGGTGGGCGTGTCCGCTTTTCCCGTCGTCATCGAGCTGTCGCTCCGGGAGGCGATCCTCACTGCTCTGGAGCACAACCTGGACATTACCGTCGAGCGCTTCGCCCCGCTCATCCGCCAGGCCGAGGTCCTCCAGGCCCTGGGCGAGTTTGACACCACGGCCTTCCTCAACACCACCATTCGACGGGAGAAGAGTCCGCCCACGGTCGTCTTTATCGCCGGTGCTCCGCAGAGCCCGGCCAGCATGACCGATAGCTTCCGCTTGCAGTTCGGACTGAGTCGCAGGTTCGCTACCGGGGCCACGGCCCAACTTTCCTACGAGAACCTGCGTACGGCCAACCCGCCCAGCCCGGGCATCCAGAACGCGGCGCTCGGCCTGCAGATCACCCAACCCTTGCTCCGGGGGGCCGGGCCGGCCGTCAACCTGGGTGACGCACGCATCGCCCGCAACTCGCACCGGGCGTCGGTCTCGGAGTTCCAGAGCGCGGTGATCGACGTCATCGCCCAGGTCGAGCGGGCTTACTGGGACCTGGTGTTCGCTCACGGGAACCTGAAGGTCCACCGGCGATCCCTTCAGTTGGCCGAGGACCTGCTCCAGAGCAACCGCGAGCGGGTCAAGGCCGGGATCCTCGCTCCCAGTGAAATCATCCGGGCCGAAAGCAGTGTGGCGGCCCAGCAGGCCGCCATCCTCGATGCCGAGGCCGCCGTCAATGATGCCGGGGATGCGTTGCGTCGGCTCATCAACACCCCGCAGGTCGATCTCGCCGACGACGTCAACGTGCTCCCCACCGACGAGCCCCGCTCCGACTACCAACCCCTGGACCTCAAGTGGGTCATCTACCAGGCCCTCACCCATCGGCCTGACCTGATCGCCCGGAAGACCGAACTGGAAAACCTGGGCATCCAGTTGGTGGTGGCCCGGAACCAACTGCTGCCCACGTTGGACCTCACCGTCTTCTACCGGACCAAGGGTGCTGGGCGGAGTCTGGACACCTCCTTCGACCGCTACTCCTCCCTCATCTTCGACGACTATGGGGGGACAATTGAGTTCTCCGTGCCCTTGGAGCAGCGTTCGGCCAGGGGTTCGGTGACCAGGGCCCGCCTCCAACGCCAGCAGGCCCTCTTCGAGTTGAAGAACAGCGAGGACGCCATCGTGGTAGAGGTGCGTCGGCAACTTCGTCGGGTGGAGACCAAGTACGAGCAGATCGGCCGTTTCCGCCGGGCCCGTCAGTTGGCCCTCGACCGGCTGGATGATGAGAACGACAAGTTGCTCCTGGGGACCGCGACCACCCTGGACGTCCTGGAAGCCCAGCGCGAACTGACCAACGCCGAGCGCGACGAACTGCGGGCCACGGTGGACTTCAACATCGCATTGGTGGAGTTACGCCGAGCCATGGGCGCGCTGCTACAGGACTACCAGGTCCAGTTCGCCGAGCCTTGATGCCGAGGCACAACCGTCGCCGGCCCGCCGCCTAAACCATACCCCAATAAACCCGCCGACGAGCGGAGCCGCAAGGCTGCCAGATATGTAGATTCCGGAAGGAAGTCCGCCCCCACCACCCCCTTAGCCGCGCGCTTCATAGCGATTGGCGTGGAAAGCCGATATGTCCTTGCCTCGAATTCGGGCAGTCTCGTCCAAATGTTTGTTTTTGTCTTGCGCTCATATGGCTGAAGGCCGTATCATCAAGTTTCGGGCTCTAAGAGGAGAGACCGCGCCTTGTTGTGTTTAGCGCGGCTGGGATCGGCTTTGGCAGCGAAGATGAAGGGGGTGAGGGATGACGGCTCAACTCATCGACGGCAAGGCAGTCGCGGAAAGCGTCAAGGCTGACCTCAAAGGACGCGTCGAGGCGCTCACCTCCGCTGGCCATCCGGTACACCTGAAAGCCCTGCAAGTCGGTGAGAACCCGGCCAGCCGGGCCTACATTCGCAGCCAGCAGCGCTCCTGCGAACAGATGGGCATCGCTTATACTCTCGATGAACTTCCAGCCGACGCCACCCAGGAGCAACTCGAAGCCCACATCGCTCAACTGAACTCCGACGCGGATACCACCGGCATCATCCTCCAGATGCCTCTGCCCGAGGGGCTGGACGCCCGTCGGGCGCAGTGGGCCATCGATCCGTCAAAGGACATCGAGGGCATCCTGCCCGAGCACATGGGTATGGTCAGTTACGGGGCCTGGGACATCGGCCCCTGCACGGCCATGGGCGCCTTCGAACTCATCAAGGGTCTGCCACTGGAACCCAAAAAGGAGATCGTGGACTGGGTGGACTCCGACATCAAGCGGCGAGACCTGGTGCGCGGCCTCTACGGCCACCACGCCGTCGTGGTGGGTCACAGCGACATCGTGGGCAAACCCCTCGGCCTCATGCTGCTCAACAACTACTGCACCGTCACCGTCTGTCACATCGGCACCACCGACTTGGCGGCCCAGACCAAGCAAGCCGACATCCTCTGTGTGGCCGTGGGCAAGCCCGGGCTCCTCACCGGTGACATGGTGAAGCCCGGCGCCGTGGTCATCGACATCGGCATCAACCGGGTCCCCGTTCTGGATGAGCAGGGGAATCCCGTCCTCACCCCCGAGGGCAGGAAGAAGATGCGCACGGTGGGTGACGTGGACTTTGAAGCTGCCCGGGAAGTGGCCGGGTACATCACTCCCGTCCCCGGGGGTGTGGGACCGATGACCGTGGCCATGCTGCTCCGCAACACGGTGGTGGCCGCCGAGAAACTGGCCCAGGCCTGATACTTCGGGGACTCGCCGACTGGATTGCTCATACGAGTCTGTATGGACAGGAGACGCATGAACGCGGCGCAGGTGAGTTCGTCGTCGGCAGAAGCCCGGCGGACACTGGAGGTGACCGTCGCGGAGGAACTCCTTAGGCTGCGGGGCGTCGACGTGGAGCCCTGCACCGAGTGCGGTGCCTGTAGTGAGGTGTGTCCGGTCGTCTTCGCTATGGACGTAGCCCCCGCCGAACTCATCACCCGACTCAAAGGGGGCGCGGGCCAGGACCTCCTGGTTCACGTTTCCCCGTGGGTGTGCACCGACTGTCGTCGCTGTAGTGAGAGTTGTCCCGTGGATATCGACGTGGCCCGGGCCATGGAGGGGCTCAGGCTCCTCGCCCACCAGACGGCCCAGGCTCCACCCGACAACCCCATCGTTCGCTTCCACGAAGCCTTCCTGGAGGAGATCGCTCAGCGGGGTCGTCTCCACGAACTGAGCCTGCTGTGGCGCTTCCGCCATCAGGTGCCGGGCTGGCGGAGCAGACCGGGCCTGATCATGATGCTTCTGGGCAAGGGGAAGTTGTCCTTTCGCGGGGGACGATGCCGGCGGTGGCCCGGCCCCAAGGCCCTGCACACCGGGGCTAGCGCCCCCGAGCCTGATGAGGGAGAAGGACGCTGAGGCTCAGTTACTTTCCAGGCTGTACCCTCAAGGGGAGCGCCCGGGAATACGACCTGGCCACCCGGGCGGTGGCTGAGGCCCTGGACGTCGAGTTGGTTGAACTGGCTGACTGGAACTGCTGCGGGGGAGTCAGCGCCGGGACAGTGTCCCAAGGAGCCCTCGAGGCGCTCGGCCGGCGGAACCTGAGACGGGTGCCGGCGGACGCGCCTGAACTGCTCTGCCCCTGTCCGCATTGTTACATCAGTTTCGCCCGGACGCTCGCCTCAGCGGGGGAAGCGGACCCTGGACCATCCGCGCTGCGCCTGCGCAGCATTCTGGACGTGTTCGCCGGCGAGGAGGTGCTCGCGCGCCTGTTGTCCAAGCGTGTCGAACCGCTGACCGGTCTGAGAATGGTGGGCTACTACGGCTGCAAGTTGTCCCGGCCCGACCCTGAGTTAGCAGGCCATCGAGGAGAAGGTGTTCCTTCCGAACCCGCCGGTATAAACGTCGGGGCTTTGGAGCGGGTAATCGAGGCCTGCGGGGCGACGCCGG
The DNA here is from genome assembly GCA_965372835.1 of uncultured bacterium. Classification (GTDB taxonomy): domain Bacteria; phylum Planctomycetota; class DG-23; order CBDVDV01; family CBDVDV01; genus CBDVDV01. The sequence goes on from CBDVDV010000051.1 coordinate 4,359, forward strand.
TGGAGTGGTCGGCCGGTGGCGACTGTTGCGGGTCGGCGCTGGGTGTGGCCCGGGTGGAGGTGGCCGAGGAACTCCTCGGGCGCATCTACCAGTCGGCCCTCGACGCTGAGGCCGAGGCCATCGTCACCGTCTGTCCCCTCTGTCATCTGAACCTGGACCTCCGCCAGTACCAGGTCAGCCAGCGACTGGGCCGGGGTGTGGACATCCCGGTGTTTTTCCTCACCGAACTGATGGCCGTGGCCCTGGGGGTGGAGGAGAGCGAGGACTGGCTGGAGAGGCACGTCACCAGCGCGCTTCCGATGTTCATGCGGTTCATCGAGGCTGAGGAAGAGCGCGAGTACTGGGGTGAGGAAGGTCCGCCTGGCGAAGCAGCGGACGAGAAGGCTCCCGTGCCAGCACCAACTGCGGAGGAGCCCCGGACCGACGGGCCCGAAGAGGACCGGCACTCGCGCTGCTGACCTCGGGCTTTTCTCCATACGGATCTGTAGGAGACGTGCGACTTTTGACCTGCGACCTTTTGGCTTCTCAGGAGGGAGGGTGGTGAGCGAGACCATGGAGTTCCCGGCCATCTGGCTGCAGTTGTCCTGCTGCTCGGGCTGCTCCGTGTCGGTGCTCAACGCCGAGAGTCCGAGCATCAAGAACGTGCTCATCGACCACGTCGTCCCGGGCCGCCATCTGAGCCTGCGCTTCCACCCCACCATCATGGCCGCTTCCGGCGAAGCGGCCCTGGAGGTGACCGAAGGGGCCGAGGCCGCAGGTGGCTTCCTGTTAGTCGTGGAGGGCTCGGTGCCTACCCGTGACGGCGGGGTCTATGGGGGGGTAGGCACGCTGGGCGGCGAAGAGGTCACCATGTTGGAGAAGACCTGTTCGCTGGCCGGCCGGGCTGACGCCGTCATCGCCCTGGGGACGTGTGCGGCCTTCGGTGGCGTCTTCGCTGCCTCGCCCAACCCCGGTGGCTGTAAGTCGGTCTCCGAGGTGCTCGAAGAGGCCGGTATCGACACCCCGGTCATCAACGTCCCCGGCTGCGCCCCGCATCCGGATTGGTTCGTGGGCACCGTGGCCCGGGTGCTCCTGGGGGGGCTCCCCGGAGCGGAGGAGTTGGACGACCTCAGCCGTCCCAAGGAGTTCTTCGGCACCCTCATCCACGAGAACTGTCCCCGGCGAGCGGACTTCGACGCCGGCAAGTTCGCCGACCGGCTGGGTGAGGAAGGATGTCTTTACAAGTTGGGCTGTCGGGGCCCGGTGACCTACTCCGACTGCCCCTCCAGGGGTTGGCATGGCGGCACCAACTGGCCCATCGGCAACAACCACCCCTGCATCGGCTGCGTGGAGCCCGAGTTCCCCGAGAAGTTCTCTCCCCTGTTCGAAAAGATTACGGAGGAGCGGCTGGAGCAGTTTTTCGTCTCCACCAAGTGAAGGAGCAGACGGATGCCGCGAATCGTCATCGACCCGGTGACCCGCATCGAGGGGCACCTCAAGGTGGAAGCGGTGGTGGAGGGCGGCGTGGTCAAGGAGGCCTGGACCACCGGCACGCTCTTCCGGGGACTGGAGATGATCCTCCAGGGGCGCCATCCCCTGGACGCTCCGCGCATCACCCAACGCATCTGTGGCGTCTGTCCCACCGCCCACGCCACTGCCAGCAGCCTCTGCCTGGACGATGCCTTCGGCATCGCCCAGGACATCCCGGACAACGGCCGCATCGGGCGCAACCTCATCTTGGGCGCCAACTTCATCCAGAGCCACGTGCTCCATTTCTACCACCTGGCGCTCCTGGATTACCTGGACCTGACCGCTGTGGCCGACTACGAGGGCCAGGACCCCGACCTCCTCAGCATTCGTCAGTTCATCGAGCGGGGTGAGTTGGGGCCGTTCCTCCCCCGGCTCGAAGGGGACTATCGACTGAGCAAGGAAGAGAACTGCGTCCTGGCTGCCCACTACGTCAAGGCCCTGACCATCCGCCGACTGGCCCACGAGATGTCCAGCATCTTCGGCGGAAAGATGCCTCACAGCATGGCCATCGTCCCGGGTGGGGTGACCGCTGGGCCCACCGTCTCCAAGATGACCGGTTTCCTCTGGAAACTGAACGACATCCGCCAGTTCATCTCCGGCTGCTACCTGCCCGACGTACTGACGGTGGCCCGCCGATACAGCGACCACCTGGAGCAGGGCCGGGGCCCCGGGCGCTACCTCTCCTACGGGGTCTTCGACCTGGCCTCCCTGGCCGGTCCGCCCATGGGTCGGCAGCGGTTCGTCCCCGCCGGCCGACTGGCAGAGGACGGTTCACTGGCGGAGGTGGACCCCGGCGCCATCGCAGAGTCGGTGGCGCACTCCTGGTACGCTGAGGGCACCGACGGTCCGCCGGCGGAGGAGACCACCGTGCCTGAGCCCCACAAAGAGGGCGGCTACAGTTGGCTCAAGTCGCCTCGCTACGACGGCGCGCCCTACGAAGTGGGGCCCCTGGCGCGGATGCTGGTGGCTTATGCCAGCGGCCAGGGCGCAGCCAAGGCCGCCATCGACGGCGCCCTGTCGGAGTTGGGCGTTGGCATGGACAGGTTGAAGTCAACGCTGGGTCGCCACATTGCCCGGGCGCTGGAGTGCCGGTTGGTGGCCGAGGCGATGGCTGAGTGGGTGTTGGCCCTTCAGCCGGGCGAGCCCCACTGTGCTGAGTTCTACATTCCCGAGGAGGCTGCCGGAGCGGGGATGACGGATGCCCCCCGTGGGGCCCTGGGTCATTGGGTGAAGATCGAGGGTGGTCGGATCGCCCGCTACCAGGCCGTGGTACCGACCACCTGGAACGCGGGCCCGCGGGACGCGGCCGACGAGCCCGGGCCCATGGAGCAAGCCATCACCGGGATTACGGTGCGCGACCCGGAGCAGCCCTTCGAGGTGCTTCGGGTGGTGCGTTCCTTCGACCCGTGTTTAGCGTGCTCGGTGCATTTGGTGACGGTCCGAGGCAGAGATCTGGGCCGGTTTCGTGTGCTCTGAGATGAGGTAGGAGCTGCCATGGCGGAAGAGCGAGTTGCTGTGGTCGGTGTTGGTAACCTGCTGTTGGGTGACGAAGGTGTGGGAGTGCACGTAGTCGAGGCCCTGGGCAAAGAGTACGTGCCGCCCTACCTGGAACTCATCGATGCGGGGACGGCGTTGATGGACGTGCTGGGGAGTTTGCGTGACTACGCGAGCATTTTCCTGGTGGATGCGCTGCGGGCTGGAGGCAGTCCGGGGTCGGTCTATCGGCTGGCGTTCTCGGAACTGAAGCAGCGGGCCGAGCGTGGACAGTTGACCATGTCCCTGCATCAGAGTGGCCTCTTGGAGGCCGCGGCCCTGGCCCGGATGCAGGGCGTCGATCCGGATTGCATCACGGTCATCGCCGTCGAGCCGAAGAGCGTGGAGCCCGGTATCGAACTGTCAGACGTGGTCAGCCGACGGCTGGCCGACGTCTGTCACCTGGTCATGGAGGAAGTCCGCGCCTCATTAGCGCTCTGAGACCTGGGACAAGTCGCAAAGTCGCAGAGTCGCAAGTCACAAGTCCGACGACCTGAGACCTTTTGACCTGCGACTTCCGTTGGAAGGAGGACGGTGGTGATCGTTTCCAAGCAGAAGCCCTTCGAGGTGCTCCTGGAAGACCTGAAAGGGGACCAACGGCTCTTCGTGCTCGGCTGCGCGGGCTGCGCTGAGGGCAGTGGCACGGGCGGCCCCGAGCAGGTGGCCGAGATGGTCAAGGCGCTCGAAGAGGCCGGCAAGGCCGTGGTCGGCGACGTGGTGGTCGACTTCCTGTGCAACAAGGCCCTGGTGGGGACCCGGCTGGCTCGGCACCTCGAGGAGTTGCGCCCGGCGGATGCCCTGGTGGTGATGACCTGTGGCATCGGGGTGCAGGCCGTGGCCCGGATGGTGGATAAGCCGGTGCGCGCTGCCCTGGATACCATCTCCATGGGGGGGATGCAGGGCTCCTGGCCCAGTGAGGAGCGCTGCCTGGAGTGTGGAGACTGTGTGCTCAGTTACACCGGAGGCATCTGCCCCGTCACCGCCTGTTCCAAATCGTTGGTCAATGGCATCTGTGGCGGCAGCAACGAAGGGATGTGCGAGGTCGCTCCCACCAAGCCCTGTGGCTGGTCGCAGATCTACGAACGGTGCAAGGAACTGGGCCAACTGGATCGGCTGCACGAGTTCCTCGCCGCCCGCGACTACCAGAAGCAGTCCTTCCCGGAGGAACTGCGCACCACCGTGCGCTGGGCCCTGGAGGTGGAAGAGGACCTGTTCGCCGAGGAAAAACCGGAAGCGGTGCCGTCCGAGTAGCGACCCACCGGGGAGAAGCGGATGGACCTGAGGGTCCAGCCCTGCACCAGGCTTGTGAGACAGATGCACCTGAAAAGGTGTAGGGAGGGGTCCCGAAACCCCTCCGCGAGCAAGGAGAGATCGGCATGAGTCGTCTCAGCGAGGCGTTAGCAGCAGGGGAGTTTGTGGTCACCGGCGAGATCGGTCCTCCCAAGGGCATCGACACCCACGAGATGGACGAGGAGTTGGAGCACCTGCGCGGCCGGGTGGTGGCCACCAACGTCACCGACATCCAGAGTTCGGTGATGCGGCTGGGGTCGCTGGCCGTCTGCGCCAAGATGCTGGAGATGGACCTGGAGCCCGTGTTCCAGATGACCTGTCGGGACCGCAACCGCCTGGCGCTCCAGAGCGACCTCCTGAGCGCGGCGTGGCTGGGCATCGAGAACGTCCTGGCGCTGACCGGCGACCACAACGTCCTGGGTGACCACCCCCAGTCCAAGCCGGTCTTCGACCTGGACTCGGTGAGCCTGCTTCAGACCATGAGCACGCTGGAAGGCGGCAAGGACCTGGCCGGTAACGACCTGGCCGGGGCGCCGAAGTTCTTCAAAGGGGCCGTGGTCACCCCGGCCGCCGACCCCCTGGAGCCTCAACTCATCAAGTTGGAGAAGAAGGTCAAGGCCGGAGCCCAGTTCATCCAGACCCAGGCCGTCTACGACCCCGAGCAGTTCGAGCGCTTCATGGAGCAGGTGGCGGACCTGGGGGTGCCCGTCCTGGTGGGCATCGTGCTCCTGAAGAGCGCCGGCATGGCCCGCTTCATGAACAAGAACGTTGCCGGCGTCTTCGTCCCCGACTCCCTCATCGAGGAGATGGCCGCCACCGAGAAGGGCGACCGGAAGAAGAAGAGCGCCGAGATCGCCGGTCGACTCGTCTCCCAGATGAAAGACATGTGCCAGGGCGTCCACCTCATGACCCTGGGCTGGACCGACGTGGTGCCGGACCTGCTGGCCGCAGCCGGGCTCGCGTAGACGCCAGAACTCACCGCTCGCCAGGTGTGGGGAGGGGGCTTTGGTTCGACAGGGCTCACCACGGGTAGTCCCCTTCGCTCAGGCCTGACCGGTCGTCTTCTTGTGTCCGTGCCACTCACCACCCCGGGCGTGACTGCGCGGCGGCAAAACGTCACTTCCCGCTTGACTTCCACCTGCTTCTGCCGTTGACTATCGGGGGGAGAGGGGAGGCCGGAATATGCGGGGCTCATTATGATTACGGTCGAGCACCTGTCCATGCATTTCAACGGCCTTCGGGCCGTGGACGACGTTACCTTCACCGTGCCCGAGGGTGAGGTGTTCGGCTTCATCGGCCCCAACGGGGCGGGCAAAACCACCACCATCAAGATCTTGGCCACGCTGCTGGTGCCCACCGCCGGCCGGGCCTGGGTGAACGGCCACTGCGTGGTCAACGAACCGGAAGCGGTGCGCCAGGTGGTGGGCTACATGCCCGATTACTACGGGGTCTACGACGGCGTGACCGTCTGGGAGTACCTCGACTTTTTCGCCGCCGCCTATCGGCTTCCTTACCGCAAGCGCCGGGCCACCATCGACGCCGTGCTCGAACTGACCGACCTCGAGGGCCTGCGCCATCGTCTGGTGGGGACCCTCTCCAAGGGGATGAGGCAGCGGCTCTGTGTGGCCAAGACCCTCATCCACGACCCCAAGGTGCTCATCCTCGACGAACCGGCCGCCGGGCTCGACCCCCGGGCCCGCATCGAACTGCGGGAACTGCTCAAGGAACTGGCCCGCATGGGCAAGACCATCTTCATCTCCAGCCACATCCTCACCGAACTCTCCGACGTCTGCACCACCGTGGGCATCATCGAGCGGGGCAAACTCCTGACCGCCGGCCGGCTGGACCAGATCACCCAGGCCCTCTCACCGGTGAGGCGGGTGCTCATCGAAGTGGGCGGACGGGAGGCGGAGGCAGAGCGCCTGCTCGCCGCCCAGCCGAGCGTGGTGCACGTGGCGGCCGAAGGCACGAGGCTTCGGGTGGAACTTTCCGCTGAGCGGAGCGAGATCGCCGACCTGGTGGGACTGCTGGTCGCCGCCGACATCGCCGTCTTGGGGGTGAGTGACGACCGCCGGGACCTGGAGAGTGTCTTCCTGCGGGTGACCAAGGGAGAGGTGGTGTGAGGGCTGCTCTGGCGCCCCTCGAGTCGGTGTGGGCGTGGGTTCAGGGGCGGGCCAACCCCATCGTGGTCAAGGAACTGCGGGCCACGGTGCGCCAGCGCCGGTTCCTGGTTATCCACTTCCTGGCCGTGGCCCTGCTGGCGACGTTGGTGGTGGCGGTGGTCATCGTCAGCGCCGGGGAGGAACTGGCCACCTACCGGGCCAGTGAGGTGGGTCAGGCGCTCTTCTACACCTGCGCCATGGTTCAGGCGATCCTCATCGTCCTTCTGGTCCCGGGCATGACGGCTCCGGCGCTGGTGGAAGAGCGGGCGAACCAGAGCCTCGACCTGCTGATCACGACCCGGCTGTCGCCTCGCCAGATCGTCCTGGGGAAGTTAGGGGCTTCCCTGGTCACCGTGCTCCTGCTTCTGGTCTCGTGGATGCCCCTGGTGGCGGTCACGTTTCTCTTCGGTGGGGTGGGGATGCTGGAGGTGGTGTTGCTGTACGTGCAGTTAGTGGCTTCGGCCGTGCTCCTGGCCACGCTGTCGCTGCACTGCTCGGCGGTCGAGCGCTCGCCCCGACGGGCGGTCATCTACGCCTACTTCCTCACCTTTCTGGTGGGGGGGGGCTTCTGGTCGGGGGCTGGCGCTCTGTGGTCGGCGCAGGTCTCGGGAGGCAGTTGGCAGTTGCGCCAGTCTCTGGGCACGGTCAATGGCGTGCTCCTGGTGCTGGTAGCGCCGGCGTACTTCTTCCTCTTCCTCACCGGGGCGTTTCTGTTGAGCGCCATCAACCGGATGAAACCGGCCTCGGCCAACCGCTCCACCAACATGCGCCTGTTCCTGACGCTCATGGCGGTTTTGGGGTTCGGCTGTCTCCTCGTGGCCTTCCTGGCCAACGTCCCTCCGCAGCCTCGGGACCAGTTCCTTGTACTTGCCTTCCACCTGGTGCCCGCCACGGTGGTGGCCATGTTGGCGGCCGGCATCTTCGCGACCGAGGAGCCGATACGGTTCGAGCGGCTGCGTCGTCGGCGGGCCCGGTTGCGGGGTATCTGGGCTCCCCTGAGGACCTTCTACCCAGGGCCGGGCTCGGGGGCGGCACTGGCCCTGCTGCTGGGCCTGTTTCTTATCGGAGGCGGGCTGGCCGTGGCCCGGTGGGCTCCGGGGCTTGCCCTTGGTCCGCGAGTGTTCGACCGGCTGGTTCGCCTGGGTGGGTTGAGCCTGGCCGCGGTGTTTATGTCGGTCGGCGTCGCCTACGCCCTGGGGGCAGGCGTGCGGCGGCTGACCTGGAGTCGGTTCCTTTTCCTGGTCATTGTCTGCGGGCTGCTTTTTGGTCCGCTGGTTTCCCTGGTTATCCGGAGTGGCGAGTTGGGCAGGCGCGAGCCGCTTACCAGCAGGCTCTGGCACGGGGACTACCTCTCCGGGGTGGTCGCTGCCATCGGGGTCGCCAGCCGAAACCCGTGGACCATGCGCGGCCACGAGATACCTGAGGAGGTGCAGACACCCTTCGGTCCCACGCCACTGGCGGACCTGACCCTCATAGCCTACGCGGTTATTGGACTGGTGGGAGTGGCCGTGGGTGTGTCCTGCTCCCGGCGCTTCGAGGCGGGCCTCCCTGCTCTCAGTCGGGCCAGCCCCCCGTCAGTCGGCGGGTCCGCCGACGGACACCTCCAAGAGGAGCATGAGGGGAGCCACGAATGACCTCGGCCGACGAACCGTACGGGCTCTTCGATGCCGAGTTCCTGCGCAAACTCCAGTTGTTGGAGATCCTCTCCCGACGCATCTTCCGCGGCCGGCTCCGGGGTGAGAAGCGGTCCAGGAAGCGGGGCACTTCGGTGGAGTTCGCTGATTTCCGGGAATACGCTCCCGGCGACGACTTCCGCTACGTCGACTGGAACGCCTACGCCCGCCTGGAGGACCTCTTCCTCAAGTTGTTCGTCGAGGAAGAAGACCTCTTTGTGTACCTTCTGCTGGACGGCTCCGCTTCGATGGACTTCCCTGCTGTTGGCGGCCCGGGGGGGGAGCCGGCATCAGGCGCAGCTGCCCGGCGCTTGCACAAACTCACCTACGCCAAGAAGGTGGCCGCCGCGCTTGCCTACATCGCCCTCTGCCACCTGGACCGGGCCAGCGTCCAGGTCTTCCGCCAGGGACTGGCCGAGGTGCTGGCGCCGGTCAGGGGCAAGGCCCAGATATTCTCCGTATTCTCTTTCCTGACCGCTGTCGAGCCGGTCGGTGAGACGGCTCTGGGGCGAGCGACCCACGAGTTCGTCCTGCGGAACCGGCGGCGGGGGCCGGTGGTGGTCATCTCCGATTTCTTGAGTCCGTCCGGCTATGCCGACGGGTTGTCGTATCTGGCCTACCACGGCTTCGAGCCTATCTTGCTTCAGGTGCTGGCCCCCGAGGAGTTGGAACCCACGCTTACGGGTGACCTCCGCCTGGTGGATGCGGAGACGGCTGAGGAGGTCGATGTCTCGGTCAGCCGACGGGTCATCGCTGCTTACCGTCGACGGCTGGACCGCTTCTGCGGCGGGCTCCGTAGGTTCGCCCTCACCCGGGGGATGACCTTCCTCGAGACCTCGACGGCTACGGCCTTCGAAGACCTGATCCTCCGCTACCTGCGGGAAGCGATGGTGCTGGCATAGGTGAGGGGCCGGACCCGTTGGGTATGAGCGGAGCAGATCTCCACGTGATAGTCTGTGCCTGAGAGGTGTCGTGGCGATGGTGGAAGGGCGGCGGAGTCAGCGGCCGGCTGGCCGATCGTACCCGCCGGCCGACGGGTACGGGGCCGCTGAGCCGGAGCAATTGTCTCCGGCTGCCAGTGGCCGGGTAGTGCTCAACGAACTGTGGCGGGAAGTCACTTCCGGACGAGTCTCGTCGGTCGCGCTGGCGGCCTCCGCCTGTGACGTGGTGCTTGCCGAGAGCGGGGGGCGGGTGAGTTGCTACGACATCTTAGGTGTTCTCCGGTGGACGTTCGACTGCGGTCGAGCGGACCCGTACGTGGCCACCACGGCCGAGGGCAAGCGAACCGCGGTGCTCGCCGAGGGCACGCTCTGGTGGCTGGACGGCCAGGGCCAGGTGCTGTGGCAGAAGCCGAGCCTGACCGGTCTCGTGGTGGTCGACGTGGACCGCTGGGGTCGGCGGATCGTCGCCGCCGGCGAGTGGCAGCGGAGCCTGGTGCTGGCCCCGTCCGGACGGGAGCTCGGTGAGTTGGACCTGCTCCTGGTGGCTCGGTTCATAGTCCTGGGCTCCCTCAGTGGTCGCTGCGTGTTGGCCAGCGAGTTCGGCGATGTCGCCGCGTTCGACCTGGCGGCGCTGGAACTGACCGGGGAGGGCTGGCTGGAGGGCGCGGCGACGCTGCGCCGGTTGGTGGACGCGGCCACAGGCGCGGGCGGTGGTGGGGGCCGGGCCCGGGGAGCCGCACAGGGGTGTCTCTGGCAGCATCGGCTGGCCATGCCGGTGGCGGACCTGGCGGTGAGCCAGTCCGGAGAACTCATTCTGCTGGTCTCGCCCCAGGACCGGGTGCACGCCTTCAACGGCGAAGGAGAGCGACTGGGGACTTACGCCGTGGGGGCCCGGCCGTCGGCGGTGGCCTGCGATTGGGCGGGTTCGGTGTTGTTTTTCGCCAACGGCGAGCGGCAACTGCTGATGATGGGCCGCCACGGTGGGCTGCGCTTCCTCCAGCACACCCGGGAGCCGGTGGTCCGGCTGGCGACTGACGCGGGTGGCCGCCGACTGCTGGCCGTGGACCGTTCGGGGGAGGCGGTCCTCTACGAGGTGGCCCGAGCGGAGGGGCACCGGTCGGCCTTCCTGGAGTTCGACCACGAAATCCCCCGCAGGACGGAGCCTTCGGTCACGGTCTCAGAGACCTGGCAGCGGGAGGTCTTCCCACTGACCGAATACCTCAAGTTCGGTCGGCTCCTGGTCAGTGGCGCCGGTGAGGTCGTGGCCTTCATCGACGCCCACCAGCGTCTAATGGTCTTCGACCGGTCCGGCACCCAACTGATCAACCTGAGGCTTCAGGGCGCGTTTCCCGACCTTCGCCGGGCCGCTGCCGCCGAGGTGCTCCTGGCCTATACGGATCGTCGGCTGGTGCTGGTGCGCGCCGGTGTCCCCGAGCCCACCACTATGGACGCTGGTCCGACGGCGGTGACCGAAGCCCGGGTGAGCGAGGACGGGTCGCTGGTGCTCGCGGCCAGCGAGTTCGGGGAGATGACGCTGTTCGCGGGTGGGTCGGTGTTGTGGCGGCGGGAACTGGGGTGCCTGCCGGCGGCCCTGGCCGTGGGCCGGGCAGAGGGGCTGGCGGTTGCGCTCGGTGACGACGGCAGGCTAATGGCCTGGGACCTGAGCGGGCAGGAGGTCTGGCGCCAGTCCACCGGAGTGGAGGATGTGCTGGAGGCGCTCCTGATGGGTGAGACGCTGATCGTCGTCCGCCGGTCGGGTGGTGTGGCCGCGGTCGGCCGCGGGGGTGAGGTCCGCTGGCGGCGGCGACTGGCCTCGGAATGCCTGCAAGCGTACGCCGTGGGTGACTACGTGGTGCTCGGGGAATCGGGTGGGGTGTTGGTGGTGGTGACCGTGGAGGGGGAGGTGGTGGAGCGGCACCGGGCCGAGAGTGAGGACGCACTGGTGGTCCGGGACGAGAAGGGACGGGTCCTGGTAGTGGATGTGGTGGAGGGCCAGGTGTGCTGTGTGGGTCCGGGGGGTGGTGGCCCGGTGTGGAAATATGCGCCCCCTGACCACGTGAGTTATCTCTCGGCCAGCGCTGACGGTGGGGCGGTGGCGGTGGTCGTAGCCCGAGCCCTGGCTCTTGTGGAGCCGATGAGGAGACCCCGCAGTCGGACCGAGTGGGCCGGGTACCTGGAACTGTAAGCCCCGGCCTCACGGCGCTGTAGGGAGGGGTCTTTCAGCCTTCGTAGCCGCAGGCTTTCAGCCGCCGCAGCCATAGGCTTTCAGGCCGGGTGGCACCGGTGCCTCGTCCAAGGCATCCGTAGGGCCGAAGGCAAGCCTTGTGCCCAGGCCGGTCTTGTCCGGCCTGGGGAGCACCTCAGCAGTGACAGTTTATTGTCTGTCGCTCTTGCCCATCGTCGTCTTTTGGACGATGATGATTATGCGGCTCGTGGGGAACTCACAGGCAAAGCATAGCCGACGAGGCAGCGAGGCGGTAATGGCTCGATTGGCGGAAGCGGAGCAGGAGATCAGCCTGGCGGTGCGGGCTCGCTGTCCCATCATCTACCTGGTCACCTGGGAAGAGGAGCGGGCCGGGGAGGTGCTGGGGCGCATCGCCGAGCGGCTGGGCAAGGCGCTCTATTTCTGGAGTTGCTCGCAGGGGTTCGAAGGGGAGAGGCTGCACGTCTCCGATGCCGAGAACCCCCTGACGGCCCTGGGCTACGTGGCCGAATCTCCGGAGCGGGCCATCTTCGTCTTCCGCGACCTCCACCCCCACCTCAAGGATTTCCACATCGTCCGCCGACTGCGCGACATCGTCGCCGAACTCCGCCGGAGTTACAAGACCGTCATCCTGCTCTCGCCCCAACTGGTCATCCCCATCGAGTTGGAGAAAGACGTCACCGTCGTGGATTTCCCCCTGCCCGACGTGGACGAACTCAAAGCGCTTCTCCGTGACTTCCTCAAGCGGGTGGGCGAGCGGCCGGGGGTCCAGGTCGAACTCTCCGAGGAACTCATCGAGCGGGTGGCCCAGTCGACCACCGGACTCACCATGAAGGAGGCCGAGAGCGTCTTTGCCAAGGCCCTGGTGCGCGACCGCCGGTTCAGCGAGGACGACCTCCCGGCCATCATCGCCGAGAAGAAGCAGATCGTCCGCAAGGGTGGCGTCCTGGAGTACTACGACCTTTCAGAGACCATGGCAGACGTGGGGGGGCTGGAGGGGCTGAAGGAGTGGCTGCGGATCCGGGCGCTGGCCTTTTCGGAGCGGGCCCGGGCCTACGGGCTGCCCCTGCCGAAGGGACTGCTGCTCTTGGGAGTGCAAGGGTGTGGCAAGAGCCTGACGGCGAAGGCCTCGGCCGGTCTGTGGAAGTTGCCCCTGTTGAGGCTGGACGTGGGCAGTATCTTCAGCATGTACGCGGGTGAGTCGGAGCGGAACATGCGCGCGGCCATGGCCATGGCCAGCGCCCTCAGCCCGTGCGTTCTCTGGATCGACGAGATTGAGAAGAGTTTTTCCGGGACCCTGAGTTCGAACCTGCTGGACGCGGGTGTCAGTCAGCGGGTCTTCGGCACCTTCATCACCTGGCTCCAGGAAAAGACTGAGCCGGTCTTCGTCATCGCCACCGCCAACCGCATCGAAGAACTGCCACCGGAACTGCTCCGCCGGGGACGCTTCGACGAGATCTTCTTTATCGACCTGCCCCGACTCAGTGAACGGGAGGAAATCTTCAGGATTCACATCCGCAAGCGAGGTCGAAAGCCGGAGAACTTCGACGTTGCCAGCCTCGCCGGCCGGTCGCAGGGCTTCACCGGTGCTGAGATCGAACAGGCCGTCATCGCCGCCATGTACCGGGCTTTCCCGGAAAACCGGGAGATGACCACGGAGGATATTCTGGCCTCCCTGGCCGAGACGGTGCCTTTAGCGCGCCTGGCCCGGGAGCACGTGGATTCGCTGCGACGGTGGGCTCATGACCGGGCCCGCGCCGCTTCCCCCGGTCAGCCCGAAAAGATCGTTTGAGCGCCGGGGCAGAGGACCTACAGCGAGGTGCTGAATCTCAGTTTTCGTTGGGAATCCGGTGCTTTTGCTGGTTTTTTTGTTGCGCAGGGCGTTCTGAGGCTTAGAGTAAACGCTTTCGACCGCAGCGCTTCCTTCGCCGCGGGGAACAGTCATGCGCATGACGAAACAACGACGGGCTATTCTTGAGACGCTACAGGGCACCAGGTGCCACCCCTCGGCCGACTGGGTCTTCCAGCGGGTGCGCCGTCGTCTGCCCAATATCAGCCTGGCCACCGTATACCGCAACCTCCACCAGTTGGCTGCTGCCGGTCTCCTCCAGGAACTCCCCGTGGGAGAACACGTCAGCCGGTTCGATGCTGACACGTCCCTGCACTATCACGTTCGCTGCTTGCGCTGCGGACGCATCGACGACCTGGAGGTGCCCGCCGATGAGCACCTGGAGAAAGCGGCCCGCCGGGCCACTGACTTCACGATCTTGACCCACCACGTCAAGTTCCTGGGCTACTGCCCCAGGTGCGCTCGCCGAAAACGCACGGGTGGCCAGGGCTGACGGACGGGAGCGCACCGTTCCCCCTCGAGAGTACGGGCTCAGACCGCGGCCGCCAACGCGCCCGGGCAGGGGAAGGGGGGCCGAACTCGCCGGTGGTGGCGAGTCAGCCCCCGACGCCCGCTTAGGAGAGTTCCAACATCCGCTCGATGGCCAGGCGGGCCTTCTCGGCAATCTCCGCCGGAACACTCACCTCGTAGACCAGGTCCTCCAGGGACCACACCAATTTTTCCAGGGTGTTGAGTTTCATATTCGGGCAGTCGGCCAACGCGGACGCCGCGTAGAAAGTCTTTTCCGGGTTCTCTTTGCGCAGCCGGTGCAGGAGGCCGATCTCAGTGCCGATGATGAACTCCTGGGCTTCCGTCTCCTGGCAGTAGCGCAGGATGCCCGAGGTGCTGGCCACGGCGTCAGCCAGGGCGATGACGTCGGTGGTGCACTCCGGATGGACCACGACCTTGGCCTGGGGGTGTGCTTCTTTGAGGCGGCCAGTGTCTGCGGCGAGGATACGGTGGTGGGTGGGGCAGTAGCCCGGCCAAAGGATGAGTTCCCGCCCCAACTGCTCCGAGACGTAGTGGCCCAGGCTCTGGTCAGGAATGAACAGGACCTCCCGCTCAGTCGGGATGCTGGCCACCACCTTCACCGCGTTGGCCGAGGTGCAGCAGATGTTGCTCATGGCCTTGATGGCGGCACTGGAGTTGACGTAGCAGACCACGGCAGCGTCCGGATGTTCATTCTTGCGTTCGGCCAATTCCCTGGGAGCGACCATGTTCGCCATGGGGCAACCGGCGTTCAGGTCCGGAACCAGCACGGTCTTCTCCGGGCAGAGGATCTTGGCCGTCTCGGCCATGAAGTGCACCCCGGCGAAGAGGATGACCTGAGCGTCGGTTCCTGCTGCCTGCTGAGAGAGCCCCAGGGAATCGCCGACGAAGTCAGCCACGTCCTGGACCTCGCCGATCTGGTAGTTGTGGGCGAGGATGACCGCCTGGCGTTCGACTTTGAGCCTGGCCAACTTCTCGGTAAGCGTTTCCAGGGTGACCATGCCAGTCCTCGGCGTTGCCCAACTCCGTACTATTTTATGTATTTTAGCCGAGGCGGGCCGGCCAGGCCAGTAGAAAGCGGCGAGGGGGCTCCGGGGAAGGTTAAAAGAAATGCCGAAAAGTACCTTGACGGTGGGGGATTTGGGGTACTATAGTACTTGCAGGGCGGTAGCGCCCGGAGCGCCGACAGCGCAGGGAGCCCCGTGGGGGTTCCCGTTCCTGGCGAGGCAGCCAAGGGATGCGCTCGGACGGGTCTGGCCG
>CBDVDV010000052.1:0-19187 GCA_965372835.1 uncultured bacterium
TCGCTGACGTAGAGCAGGTGGAGGAAGTAGTCGCGCTTCTGGCGGGTTGTGGGTTCCACCTCCAGCCGCCAGGGCGAGAGCGTAGGTCTGAGGTACCGGTCCTCTTTGTTGCCATTCTTGTCCAGGACGTGGTTGTACTGGGCGTCCGGGTTGTAGGGGTTGCCCCAGAAGTCGTGGCCTGCGCCTCCGCGCTTGGTGATGCGGACGGGCTGAGGCGCCAGCGTCTTCATGATGATTCGGCTTCGGCCGGTGGAAAGGAGATCGGTGTCGCCAGCCGGGTCGCTCACCCAGGTCGCGGTATCGCCGTCGTACTGGGTGACGTGGCCCTCGACCTTGACCGTCGCACCGCCTGAGACTTCCGGCTCGGTGGGCAGGTGCAGGAACCAGCCCTTGGGGTAGTCGGCCTTGGTCGATTCCACCCGGTCGAAGATGACGAAGCATTCCTTCTCCCCACGCAGGTACAGGAACTGGCGGCTCACTTCCTTTGCCTTTTCGGACCAGTAGCCCTTGGTGAGGTTGGCGGTAGCGTAGGTAGCGAGGCCATCGTCGTGCCAGTAGGCGGTGATGTGCCCGCGCTCGATGGGGAATCGTCCCTCGTACACGTGGCGCAGGAGCCCGCCATCGTTCTCGTTGTAGGCATCGCGACGCATCTTCTCGCCGGGGTGGTAGATGGTCACGATGTTGTAGATGAGCGAGCCACCCGTGTAGTAGCAGGCGTCGTTGTGCCCCTGGCCGCCCGAGCGGTTGACCAGTTGGCCCCGCCTGGTGATGAGGAAGTGACCTTCGTCGTCGCGCGAGTGGGCGGCGTAAGAGGGCCCGGCGCCGAAGAAGGCCCAGGTGGCGTCGGGGCCGTCCCAGGCGCTGCGCATGTAGACGTGGCCGGCGCCCTGGAACAGGTAAGCCAGGGGCCAGCCGGCTTCTTTCGGGCTCGTGCGTTCGAGGCCCGGCGGCAGGAATGCGATCCGTTGCCAGACCTCGTCCTGCTCGAGGTACTGGTTGTGGAGCCAGCCCCTCTTCAGCGCAGTGTCGCTGAGCCAGCGGGCCACGCCGTCGTCGTAGGCGCGGGCCAGGATGGGTGCGCAGCGCGCGTACGAGGTCGGGTAGCCGCTGTTCCCGTCGTCGATGTAGCCCATCTTGTCGTTATGGGGCATCAAGGAATAGATGCCTGCCCGGATGTACTCCCGGGCGTAACCTCGGGGCGCGCTCTTCTCGAAGGGATCGAAGCCCATTCCGGTTTTTACCGCCTGGTAACTGTAAGGAATCACCAGCAGCGGTCCGTAGCCACCATGTCCGTTGGACTCGGCCCAGATGCCTCCCATCTCGTCAAGGGCGGGGAGGCCGTCGCTTAGGAACTTAGTGTAGAAACTCTTCACGTTGGTCTGGACCGCTTGCTCGAACTCGTCAGCATTTCCGAGCGTGGCCAGGCTCATAAAGAGCTTGCTGGTGAGGGCTACCCGGTTGTGGTGGACGTCCAGATGGCTTGGCCCCCAGTGTTGGTTGTACCACCAGCCTGAGCGGGGAATGCCCACCTCGGCTCCCGTCCGCCACCAGGTGGCCACCCATTCGCCTAAGAGTTGCCCGAACTTCAGGCGTTCCTGTGGGGTCATGGCGTCGTAAATCCAGTCGTAAAGGAGCCCCTGCCAGCCAAAGTGACGAAGAAGCCCGGGCTTCTGCCACTTGGGCTGCCTCCACATGGCCAGGACCTTCTCCGCGTAGGGCTTCCCGTCCCGTCCCAGTTCCTCCTCGATGAGGTAGGCGAGCCCCAACTCCATGAAGGCTCCAGGCATGGACCAACTGTTCTCCATGAACCGGGGGCCGGTCTTGGTCGTTTCCAGCAGGACGCGGTATTCTGCGGCGAAGGGGCCCCGGACCTTCTGGGCCATCTCCTTGACCAGTTCGGGTGTAATCATCACCCGCGGGTGCTCTTTGGGCACGGTCTGGGCGGCTAAGGGTATGGACGTCAGCACCACGACGAGTCCGCAGAGCGCGACAAGTAACTTCCAATCGAGAGGGGTCACAGCACCGTTCCTTTCCCTAAAGGACCTTGAGGATCAGCAGCGTGAAATCGTCCATGAGCGCGCGGCCGGCGGTGAAGCGCGAAACCTTTTCGTGGAGCAGGTCGACAATCTCCCTGGCGGCGCAGTCTTGACACTCCCGCAGGGCCGCCACCAGCCGACCTTCTCCGAAGAGTTCCTGCCCCCGGTTCAGGGCCTCGGTCAACCCGTCACTATAGACGGCGAGCAGGTCACCGGGCTTCAGGGGTACCTGCTCCTCTTCGTAGGCTTCGCCCGGGGAGACTCCCAGGAGTGGGCCACCGGAGTCCAATCGCAGGCACTCCTCACCACGGAGCAGGAGTGCGGGTGGGTGGCCGGCGTTGGTGTAGGTGAGTCGGCGGCCACCGATGTCCAGGGCGCCGTAGAAAAGGGTGACGAACAGGTGAGGGGCGGTTTCCGCCACCAGGTGGTCGTTGAGTTGGGCGATGATGTCACGCACGGCGTAGGCCGCGGTCACCTGCACGTTGAGGGCCGAACGGGTCATGGCCATCAGCATCGCTCCGGGGATGCCCTTACCGGCGCCGTCAGCCACGGTGATGCCCAGGTGGTTATCGGGGATGGGGATGAGGTCGTAGAAGTCGCCGCCGATCATCTCGTGGGGGATCATCCGGGCGGCGAGGTCGTAGCCGGGCATTTCGGGCATCCCTTTGGGCAGGAGGTCGGCCTGCATGCGGGCGGCGATGGCCAGTTCCTGGTCCAGGCGGGCCTTCTCCAGGCTCTCGGCCTGGAGGCGGGTGTTCTCGATGGCGACGGCGGCGTGGCTGGCGAAGGTGCCGAGCACCAGTTCGTCTTCGTTGCTGAAAGTGGCCTCGCCCTTCTTGTTGACCACCTCCAGCACCCCCACCAGGTCGCCACGCAGGAGCATGGGCACCGCCAGGAGGCTGCGGGTCCGGAACCCCAACTCCCGGTCGAAGGCCGGGTAGAAACGCACGTCCTCCCGGACGTTGGGCACGACCACGGGCGTGCGGTTCTTGGCCACCCACCCAGCCACGCCCACGCCAACGGGCAGACGCTTGCGGACGAGCGCGTCACGCTTGGGTCCGGTAACCACGTCGAAGACCAAGTCCCCGGTGGAGTCGTCCAGCCGGAAGAGGCTGGCGGCTTCGGCTTCGGCCACCTGGGCGGCGAGGGTGACCAGTTCCTCCAGCAGGTCGTCCAGCGGCAGCGGGGAGTTGAGCAGGTGGGCGATGCGGGCCACCGCTTCCAACTGGCGTGGAGTATCAGGGTTGACCGGTGTCATGGTCCTCGGTCTCCACAGGGGTCCTCTCGTGGCTGCGCGGCGTCTCTTGTACCGCCGTCGCTCGCGCGGGTCAAGGAGCAAAGGCCGGGAGGCGGCCGGGGGCACCTCGGCGAGCAGAGCAAAGGCTTGCGCCTGCTGACGGCCTTGACTTCTGGCCGATACGGGGTATAATACCACGGGAGAGGGAGGCAGCGCCCATGGTCTGTACATGAGCGGCGCGCGTATGGCTGGATATAGACTGGCTGCGGTTGAGTTGCTCAGGGACCAGTTGCTCTTCACGCCCCGGCGGGTGCTGAGGGAGCAGGTGGTCCGCCTGTACGACCTGGCCGTCTTCGACATCCGTTCTCAGCGCACCTACCCCTACGATTTTATCTGTCACCGCATCACCGGGTACCGTCCCGCCAGCGACGCCGAGGCCCTCTTTGAAGGGGGCGACCTGGTGGCCGACCTCTCGCAGATGCTCCTGGAGTTGAGTGCCCGGGCGGGTCCCCCAGCGACCGTCTTCCGGGAGCCGGTCTACGGCTTGGAGGAACTCGCCCGGCTGTTCGTCGTGAGCCCGCGGACCATCCTTCGCTGGCAGGAGCACACTCCCCTGCTGGGCTGCTACGTGGAAGATGACCAGGGTCGCAGGCTCGTGTTCCGCTTCGCTGCGGTGCTCCGCTTCGTCCGGGACAACCCCGTCCTGGCCGACGGGGCGGTGGCCGAGGTCCTGTTGAGTCCCCGCTGTCGGCAGCGGGTGATGAGCGCAGCTCATCGCAGCCGCAAGCGGTCCCGCACCCTTTCCGAGTTCGCTGAGCATCTGGCGGGGAGGCTGAAACTCAGTTCCACGCTCATCGAGTACGTGTTGGAGTTGGACCGCCGGGAGCACCCGCACCTGGGCGTCTACCAGGCCCTCCAGCCGATGCTGGTGGAGGCCGAGCGCCGACGGGCGGCCGGGCTTTTCAGTGAAGGCTGGCGGCTGTGCGACATCGCCCGGGAGTTGGACTGTGACCGGAAGGCCGTGTACCGGGCCATCTGCCGGGAGAAGGCCGAGGAAATCCTCACCACCGAGGTCGCTTTCGTGGACAGCCCGGAGTTCCACGAACGTGGAGCCGAGGCCCGCATCTTTGCCGAGCCCGAGTCGGTCAGGCTGGGGGAAGGCGACGAGCCTCCTCGCAGGGGCCGTAAGGGCACCGACTTGAGCCGACTGCCCGAGGACCTGCCACCCTACATCCGCGAACTCTACCGCACCAAACTCCTCACCCGGGAGCGTGAGCGCTGGCTCTTCCGCAAGTACAACTTCGCCAAGTTCCGGATGTCCGAAGTGCGGGAAGAGGTCCGTCGGCGACGCTACGCCATCTCACTCATCCGCTCCTACCAGCGCTACCAGGCTGAGGTCCTGGCCTGCCGGCAGGAGTTGGTGCGCTCGAACCTCCGTCTGGTGGTCTCCATTGTCAAGAGGCACCTGGGTCCACAGACCGACTTCGAAACCCTGACGAGCGACGGCAACATTTCGCTCCTGCAGGCCATCGAGAAGTTCGACTACACCAAGGGCTTCAAGTTCTCCACCTACGCCAGTTGGGCCATCATCAAGAACTTCGCCAAGAGCATCCCCGAGGAGAACTACCGCCTGCGCACCTACGTTACCGGGGTGCCCGAGTTGATGGACGAGGTGGCGGCCGAGCGGGCCAGGGAGGCCGAGCCCAGCCCGTCGGTGGTGTCACTTCGAGAGACGGTTGCCGCGCTGCTCCCTTCACTCACCGAGCGGGAGCAGTTCATCCTTTCCGCCCGTTTCGGCCTGCCCGGAGCCGGTTCGGCCGAACCCCAGACCCTGGAGCAGATCGGCCGGCACCTCTCCCTCTCCCGCGAGCGGGTCCGTCAGTTGGAGAAACGGGCCCTGGTCCGCCTCCGCGAACTCATCGAGACGTAAAGCAGGTCACAAGGACGTACACCTTCGAACTGCTGCCCCTGGCGGGGGGGAGGGGAATGCACTCCCTTGGAAACTCCGAGGCTGGCGGACCCCGCGTGACCGGGAAGCAGGACGACGGTTCGTGGAGCGACCTTGCAGAGGAATGGAGGGGCCTCGGCAAGGATCCCGTCCGCGAGGACCTCCTGGCCCGCGGCGAGGGTCCGGACCTCGACCACGTTCTTAGCCTCTTTCCGCGAACCACGGGTGACCCGGCCTTCGACCCGGCAGTCATCGCCGGCAACATCGAGGGGCTGGAAACGGACCCGGAGGTCCAGACCGGCCACTCCTTCCTGGACCTTTCGGTAAAGACCGGGCTGGCCTTCATCGACGCCACCTTCCAGGGCGACCACCCCAAGTACGGGGTCAAGGGCTATGGCCGGAGCGAGCACGATGCGTTCCCTCCCACCATCATCGCCGCGGTCGACGCCCTGTCGGCCTGGGGGCTCTGCGAGCGGACGGCTCGATTGCTGGTGGGGGAAGCGCCCTGACCGACGACCGGTCGGCGGGGAAATCTGGGCGGGAAATCTTGCCCTGAGAGCCAGGCCGGCGCTATAATACTTCCGGTCGCGGAGGTCCTGGTTGGCGCGAGGGAGAAGGGCGTGGCCGGGAGAGCCAAACTGGTGAAAGTGGTCGGCGACGTTACCTGGGAGGAGTTCCTCCTGCCTGAGGAGGGGGAGCTGGTCATCGGTCGAGACCGCCGACAGGCCGACCTCGTCCTCGACGACCCCACCGTCAGCCGGGAGCAGTCCACCATCTTCCATACCCCTGCGGGCTACGTCATCAAGGACGGCAAAGACGAGCCCAGTCGAAACGGAACCTTCGTCAACGGCGTGCGCATCACCGAGAAGGTGCTGGTCCCAGGAGACAAGATCAAGATCCGCCACTGGGTCTTCGAGTTCGCCTTCACGGCCAAGGACGAACTCGTGGGCACCGCCACCGACGTCTCGGTCATCCGCGACGACCCCTCCCAGGTCAGCGGCCGCGTCGAGGAGAGCATCGACGCCCAGGAGGGGAGCGGGGCCAGCGAGGACGCCCTGGTCGACGTGGAGGAGGTCCAGCGGACGGAGATGCGCCTCAGGACCTTCTATGATGTCAGCCAGGCCATCGGTGTGATCCTGACCCTGGACGTGCTCCTCAATCAGGTCATGGCCAGCCTGTTTCGGGTTTTCACCCAGGCCGAGCGGGGCTTCGTCATGCTGCAGGAAGCCGACGGCTCCGGAAAACTCGAGCCGGTGGTGGTGCGCAAGGCCGGTTCCCACCCCGACGCCCAGATCACCGTCAGTCAGACCATCATCGACGAGGTGATGACTAAGAAGGTGGCGGTGCTGAGTCGGGACGCACTCAGCGACGACCGCTTCCGAGGTGGCCAGAGCATCTCCAGTTTCAACATCCGTTCGGTCATGTGCGCGCCGCTCGTCTGCCAGGGCGAGGTCCTGGGCATCATCCACATCGACACCACCAGTTCCATCGACTCCTTCGACCGGGAAGACCTCAGACTCCTGAACGGTATCGCCAGCCAGGCCGCTATCTCCATCAAGAACGCCCAACTCCTGGAGGAGGTCCGCCGGGAGGTCGAGTTGCGCAGCAACCTGGCGCGCTACATGTCGCCGGCCTTTGTCGAGCAGGTGCTCAGTGGCTCCCGCGCCCTGGACCTGGGGGGCCGACTCAGTCAGGGGACCGTGCTCTTCAGCGACATCGTGGGGTTCACCTCCATGACCCTGATGATGCGGCCCGAGGAGGTGGTCAAGCAGCTGAACCGATACTTCGAGATCATGGTGGAGGTGATCTTCGTCAACGGTGGGTCCATTGACAAGTTCGGTGGTGACGCCATCATCGCCGTCTGGGGAGCGCCCGTACCGAGCGAGGACGACGCCTTCTTCGCCGCCAAAGCCGCTCTGGAGATGCAGAATGCGCTCTTCGGCTTCAACTACGGGCTGCTTCAGGATGGGCTCACTCCCGTCGAAATGGGGATCGGACTCAACAGCGGGACCTTCCTCGCCGGCAACATCGGCTCCAAACGACGCATGGAATACACCATCATCGGCGAGAACGTCAACCTGGCTCAGCGCATCGAGGACGTCACCACCGAGAGACAGGTCTACATCAGCCAGAGCACCTTCGAGCAGGTGGCCGGACGGGTGGTGGCGTTTCGCATGCCTCCCACCGAACTGAAAGGTGTGGAGGCGCCCGTGGCCATCTATTCGGTCAAAGGAGCCGTGCTCACCAGTGGCGAAACCGAAGAGCACCTGGTACTTTCCTTCCCCGCTGTGGTCGTGGCCCCGGGGCAGGAGGCCACCCCCGGGCAGATCACCGGCGCTGAGCTTGACGTGATGGGAGGTCAGGCCACCTTCACGCTCCTTTGCGCCCGACCGCTGGAGGTGGGGGCAAGGGTGAGCTGTGCCCTGGACGTCCCCGAAGTCATCGAACTGCCTTCCCTGGAAGGGGTGGTGGAATCGGTGGAGGAGAGGCCTGCCCACTCCGCAGCCACCTATGCCGAGGTCCGGGTCAAGGTCGAAGAGCTGCCTGCGGTTCTTCACCGGCTCATCTACAGCCGGCAGACGCTGGCGGCTGAGCCACCTCAACATCTTGTAGAAACGGAGTAGACCGCGACGGGGGCATCGGCACTTCTTGCCCAATTCCTTTAACCTGAGCCCTGGCAAACATCACCAATCCCCCCTGTTGCCACACTTGGTTGAACCGTTACGCAGGGCGTCCGCTATTGACGGGCCGGCCAGCACGCAATAGTATTACTGTTGTCGGTTTCATGGCCCGGCCTCAGGGGCGCGTCGCTGTCGGTCGGCGGGCCGTGCCACCGTTCGGCTGGTGTGGTCCAACGGATCGACCAGGCTGACTTGAGTCGGGGTGCCAGTCTCGGCGTGAGGGCCCAAGTGCTTTGGGAGGTCGCGGGCCGGCCCAGGAGCAGGCAGCCTTCCGGATTCCAGTAAGGTGCAAGACCTATGGCTCGGATGTCAGCGGGCCAGCGCTTTGCCTTTATAGTCACCATTCTTGTGCCTACGGTCATCATCGTGGGCTATTTCGCCTGGCTCTTCACCGCTTCGGTTCGCGGGCGGCCTGAATCCCAGGTCTTCGTCATTGTTCTTTTGGCCATTCTTCTGGAGGCGTTTCCCTTCATCCTCGTGGGGGCCCTGGTGGCCTCCGTCATCGAAGTCCTGGTCACACCCGAGCAGGTCCGAAGACTCATCCCCCGGAACCCGGTACTGGCAGTGGTGGCTGGTGCTTTTCTGGGTGCGGTGTTCCCGGTGTGCGAGTGCGGGGTGATCCCGGTAGTCCGTCGGCTCATCCGCAAGGGGGTGCCACTACCGGCGGCCGTCAGTTATATGCTTGCGGCTCCCATCGTCAACCCGGTGGTCATCGTCTCCACCATTATCGCCTTTCGCGGCGGGGCCGAGAGCATCCTGGTGCCCGTGCTGCGCGTCGTCCTGGGGGTGAGCATCGCCATCGTCGTGGGGCTTCTGGTCGGACGAATGGCACGCCAGGAGGAACTCCTCACCGAGGCTGCCCGTCCTCAGGTAGTCCCCGGGGCCGGAGCGGACCCACCGGCGGAGACGGCCGCGTCTTCTGCCGGGGTCTGGGCGCCGGTGGAGTCTTGGCGGGGAAAGGTCGGGGCCATCATGACTCACGCCGCCGGTGAATTCATCGACGTGGCTCGGTACCTGGTCTTCGGCAGCCTGCTCGCCGCCTCGATGCAGACCTTCGTGCCCAGGCAGGTACTGTTGAACCTGGGTGGGAACCTGACCGCGTCGGTGGTGGTGATGATGGGGTTGGCCTTTGTGCTCTCGCTGTGTTCTGAGGCCGATGCCTTCGTGGCCCGCTCCTTCATGCAGTTCCGCACCGCGGCAAAACTCTCCTTCCTGGTGGTGGGTCCGATGCTGGACATCAAACTCATAATGATGTACCTGGGTGTGTTTCGGCGTCGGCTCATCGTCGTCATCATCGTGTCGGTGTTGGTGTTGAACTTGGTCGCGGCCCTGGTGACCGGGCTGGCGCTCGGCTCGCTTGGGCTGAGTGGGCTGCCGTGAGCAGGAGGACGTGACCGTGTGTGCGCTCTTCCGTCGGGAGCACAGTGAGGAGGCGGTGGCACTCTGGGAGGAGACCACCTGGCTCCAGCGGCACCGGGGTCTGGTCTGGCGGACCGGAGCCCTGGCCCTCTGGGGTGGGACCCTCATCTGGTTCTATTGGGCCGACAAACTGATCCTCTACACCAAACCTGTCTACCATCCGCTGGCCTTGGGGGCGGGTGTGGTGCTGATCATCCTGGCGCTCAGAGAACTGCTCGGCATGTTGACCCAGCACCGCTCGGTGGACTGCTGCCGGGGGGGCGACGAGCAGCACCACCACGCCGCCGGTCGGCTGGCGGCCCTGGTGGTGATGTTTCCCCTGGTCATAAACGCCCTGGTGCCTTCAACGGGCCTCGCCTCCTACGCCGTGGGCAAGCGGGCCACGGTGGATTTCTCAGCCCTGACCACTCAGATGACCGCAGACTATGAGGCCGAACTGGCCCGGGCCGAGCAACTGGACCAGGAATACCCCGAACTCTCCATCGCCCAGATCCTCACCCTGGCCGGCCAGGACCCGGCCCACGCCGAAGGCCGCAAGTTGTCCGGCATCGGATTCGTCCACCACGAGGAGAGGCTGCCCCAGGGCGTCTTCATGCTGGTGCGCTTCCGGATGTCATGTTGCGCCGCCGACGCCCAACCGGTGTACCTCCCCGTCCGCTGGCGCGGGGCGGCCGATCTCGAGGGTGACCAGTGGGTGAAGGTCCGTGGCGTTCTGACCTACGCCGAGGTCGGAGGCCAGCGCGCTCCCCTACTCGAAGCTGACCACGTGGATCCCGTCAAGAGACCCCGCAACCAGTACATGTGAGCGGAAGGAGGGCGAGGCATGTCCGAGGAGACTCCCTCAAGCGACCACCGAGCCGTCTCCCGACTGCGACAAAACCTGGGCTACGTCAGCACTGAACTCCGCCGACACCTGCCTTTCTCCGTCTTCAGCGTGGTCCTGGGCATAGTGGCGCTGGCGCTCCTGACCGTAGTGATACAGTCGGTGGGGGGTGACCTGAGTCGGCCCCACGAGGCCCCGGCCGTCCAGGCCGAGCATGCACCAGTCCACGACCATGAGGTCCTCGCCACCCCGGCCGGGGGGCTCTTCCACGTCTTTCACCCGGTGCACCTGCTCTTCAGCGCCGTGGCCACCACCGCCATGTTCTGGCGGTACGAGCGCCGACTCTGGAAGGCGGTCATCACCGGCTTTGTTGGGTCGGTGGTGGTGTGCAGCCTGAGCGACGTCTTCTTCCCCTACGTCGGCGGTCTGCTCCTGGGGGCGCCGATGGGCTTCCACCTCTGCATTGTCGAGCATCCGGGGCTGGTGTTTCCCTTTGTCTTCGTGGGCATCGGGGTGGGACTCCTGGCCGCCGATGCGGTCAAGGCCAGCACCTTCATCTCCCACTCGGCCCACGTGTTCACCTCCAGCATGGCCTCCATCCTCTACCTGGTCACTTATGGTCTGAGCGACTGGATGGGGCACGTCGGTGGGGTCTTTCTCGTGGTGGTGGTGGCGGTGATGATTCCCTGCTGCATCAGCGACATCATCTTCCCGTTGCTGGTGGTCACCCCCCGAGGCGCCCCGCGCCCCCGCCCCCACGAGCACTGAGGTCGGCGGTCGTCGCGGACGCTCCTCATTCGGGATAGCCCTGGGGATGCTGGCGGCGCCAGCGCCAGGCCGTCTCCACGATGGTGCGCAGGTCGCTGAGCCGACGCTCCCAGCCCAACTCCCGTTCGGCTCGCTCGGCGTCGGCCACCAGGACCGCGGCGTCGCCCGGCCGCCGGGGACACACCTCCACCGGGATGGGGTGTCCCGTGACCTCCCGGGCCACCTCGACGACTTCCTTCACCGAGTGTCCCCGGGCGTTGCCCAAATTGTAGATGTGTCCTTCCCCGCGCTGCCCGTGTTCCAGGGCCAGCACGTGGGCCCGGGCCAGGTCGGTGACGTGGACGTAGTCGCGGACACAGCTGCCGTCCGGGGTGGCATAGTCGTCGCCGAAGAGCCGGAGGGCCGGCCGCTCACCCAGGGCCACCGCCAGCACGTTGGGGATGAGATGGGTTTCCGGGTGGTGGTCTTCACCCACCCGCCCCTCAGGGTCGGCGCCGGCGGCGTTGAAGTAGCGGAGGGCCGAGTAGCCCAGGCCGTGGGCCTGACGCCAACTCTCCAGGGCCCCCTCCAGGGCCAGTTTAGTCCGCCCGTAGGGGTTGAGGGGCCGGGTGGGATGCTCCTCGGTGATGGACGCCTCGCGGGGCTCGCCGTAGACCGCGGCGCTCGAACTGAGGATGAGAGTCGCCACCCCGACCTCCCGCAAGGCTTCCAGCATGGTCAGGGGTCTGACCAGGTTGATCTCGTAGTAGCGGGCGGGGTCCCGGACCGACTCGCCCACCACGATGAGCGCCGCGAAGTGCATCACCGCTTTGATGCCGTACTCGCTGAGGACCCGGAGCATGGAGCCGCGGTCGCCGACGTCGCCCTGCACCAGCGGGAAGTCGAGCGCCGCCGACCGGTGGCCGGTGGAGAGGTCGTCGTAGACGACCGGCTCGTGACCCGCCTCGACCAGGGCCAGCGCCACGTGACTCCCCACGTAGCCGGCACCCCCGGTCAGTAGTACCCGCATTGGTTGGTCTCCCGATCAGGTCTGTCAGGTAGTAAAGCACAGGGCTCAGGCGGAGGCAAGGGGTGAGCCCGGAGGGCGCGACGGATTCGCCCTGGCCAGCGCTTGACCCGGAGGTGAGCGTGCGGGATAATAACAGGTAGAAGGTACGCATCGGTGCGGTACCGAAGGGCCCATGCGGGTTGGAGGCCGGAGATGATACACTTCACCTGCGATATGTGTGGGAAGCCGTTGCTGGCCGACGAGGACGTGCGTTATGTGGTCAAGGTCGAGGCCTATGCCGCCTACGACCCCATGGAGGTGACCGAGGACCAACTGGACGAAGACCCCCTGAGTGAGATGTCTGAAATCATCGAGCAGATGGAGGAGATGGACCCGGAGGAACTGGAAGATCAAGTCTACAAGAGTTTCCGTTTTGACCTCTGTCCCGCCTGTCACCGTCGCTACCTGCGCGACCCCCTCTTCCGGTATCGCCCCCTCAGGCTGGACTTTCACGACAACTAACCTCTGGGTCCAAGCCCGACGGTGGCCTTGGTCGTGGTTGCCTGACCAGGAGCAGGCATCATGGTGATGACCATTACGGAGAAGATACTGGCTGCGCACTCCGGTCGGGAGTCCGTTCGTCCCGGCGAGTTCCTCTACGCCTCGGTGGACCTGCTCCTGGGCAACGACATCACCGCACCCATCGGCATCGAAGAGTTTCGTCGGGCCGGCCTGGAGCGGGTCTTTGATCCGACGCGAGTGGTGCTGGTGCCCGACCACTTTACGCCCAACAAGGACATCAAGTCGGCCGAGCAGTGTCGACTCATGCGCGAGTTCGCCCACGAGCAGGGCCTCACCCACTACTACGAGGTGGGGCGGATGGGCATCGAGCACGCCCTGCTCCCTGAGCAGGGGCTGGTGCTTCCGGGCGATCTCATCATCGGGGCCGACAGCCATACCTGCACCTACGGGGCCGTGGGCGCCTTCTCCACCGGGGTGGGGAGCACCGACTTCGCTGCGGTCATGGCCACGGGCAAAGTGTGGCTTCGGGTGCCCGAGTCGGTGAAGTTCGTCTTTTCGGGTGAACTGGGTCGTTGGGTCGGCGGCAAGGACCTCATCCTCCATACCATCGGCAAAGTCGGCGTCTCCGGGGCCACCTACCAGGCCATGGAGTTTACCGGTGGGACCATCGCCAGGCTGCCCATGGACGATCGGCTCACCATGTGCAACATGGCCATCGAGGCCGGGGCCAAGAGTGGCATCATCGCTCCCGACGAGATCACCGAAGCCTACGTCAAGGAACGGGCGCAGCACGAATACCGGGCCTACGCAAGCGACCCGGACGCTGAGTATGCGCAGGTATACGAGTGGGACGTGAGCGGCCTGCCTCCGCTGGTAGCCAAACCCCACCTGCCCGAGAACGTGGTGGCGGTCGGGGAAGTGAAGGACGTCACCATCGACCAGGTGGTCATCGGCAGTTGCACCAACGGTCGGCTCCGCGACCTCCGGATCGCCGCCGAGGTGCTTCGGGGCAAGACGGTGGCTCGCAACGTCAGGCTCATCATCATCCCCGCCACCCAGGCCATCTACCGGTCGGCACTCAAGGAAGGTCTGTTCGACATCTTCCTGGACGCTGAGGCCGTCATCTCCACCCCCACCTGTGGCCCCTGCCTGGGCGGGCACATGGGGGTATTGGCCGCTGGTGAGCGGGCCCTGGCCACCACCAACCGGAACTTCGTCGGCCGAATGGGCCACCCCGAGAGCGAGGTCTACCTCTGCGGACCCGCCGTGGCCGCCGCCAGCGCCGTCACCGGCCACATCACCCACCCCGACGAGGTCGCCGGGTGACCGGCCCAGGTCCCTGAGTGTGCACTCCTCGGCGACGTTGACACCCACGGGGTCGAGGCGTAGAATGCGCCTGCGTCCCGTGGTATGCGCGGCTGAGCGTGTCCGTACGGATGGGAGGTCTGGAATGACGGTGGAGGATTTTCGCGACAGTGAGCCCTGGCGGGTGTTCCGTATCATGAGCGAGTTCGTGGAGGGGTTCGAGACCCTGGACAAGATCGCCCCGGCGGTTTCCATCTTCGGCTCCAGCCGGGCCAAGAGGAGGAGCAAGTACTATCGGTTGGCCGAGCGGACGACCCGGGCCCTGGCCAAGGCCGGCTACACCGTCATCACCGGTGGTGGTCCGGGCATAATGGAGGCGGCCAACAAGGGAGCCAAGGAGGCGGGTGGCGAGTCGGTGGGGCTCAACATCGAACTCCCCTACGAGCAGCACGCCAACCCCTACATCACCACCCTGCTCAACTTCCGCTACTTCTTTGTCCGTAAGATGATGTTCGTCAAGTACGCCTGTGCTTTTGTTATTCTCCCTGGTGGCTTCGGGACCCTGGACGAGTTTTTCGAGCCCCTGACCCTCATCCAGACCCACAAGGTCGAGCCCTTCCCGGTGGTACTCATGGGGTCGGAGTACTGGCACCCCCTGGTGCAGTGGCTGCGCAACTTCGTGCTGAAGCAGGGCTGCATCAGCGGCGCCGACCTCCAACTCTTCCGTATCATGGACGATCCGGAGGAGGCCGTCCGCTTCATTGTCGAAAAGACCGGGCAGTCGCAACGGGCTGCGGCCGCGCCCTAAGCCCCAAGGACGGCAACCCCCAATGGGAGGCTGAATCGCAGAGGTCGGAGACCTAACCATGGGAACCGTCAAACTCATCATCGATACCGACATCGGTGACGACATCGACGACCTCCAGGCGCTCACACTGGCGCTCCTGAGCCCGGAGGTGGAACTGCTGGCGGTGACCACGGTCTGCGGCGATACGGGTCGGCGGGCGAGGCTGGTCCAACTGCTGCTGGAGGCGGCGGGCCGTCCCGGGGTGCCGGTGGCCCGGGGAGCGGGCTCGCCTCTGCTTTCCCCCGGCCGGGCCACCAAGTTCGACGGGCACAACCTGGACCTCAGCGGCGTCAGGCAGGAGCCGGTGGAGACCCCCGCCGCGGTGCTCCTGACTCAACTCATCCAGCAGCATCAGGGGCAGGTCGCGCTGCTGACCCTGGGGGCGCTCACCAACGTCGCCCTGACCCTGGGGCTGGACCCCAGGCTGCCCGGCAAGGTGAGCCGATACTCCCTCATGGGGGGCTGTTTCGGGGCCCGGCCCGAACTCCGCCATCGGGTCGAGTACAACATCAGTTGCGACCCGGAGGCGGCGGCGGCGGTCTTTGGCGCCGGTTTCGACCTCACCATCGTCGGCCTGGACGTCACCACCCAGGTCGAGTTGTCCAAGGACCACCTGGACCCCCTGCGCGGATCCTCCCATCCGCTGGCCAAACTCTACGTGACCGCTGTGGAGGACTACCTCTCTCTCCACAACCGCGATCGGAACGTCCCCCACGACGCCCTAACCCTGGCGTCGATGCTGCGGCCTGACCTCATCCGCACCGAATCGCTGGAGGTGGGTGTCGAACTCCAGGGCCGCTACACCCGTGGCGTAACGGTGGGCGCCCGGGGGACCTCCGCTCAGGCCCCCGGCTTGGCCACAGCCCAGGTGGCGGTGGCCGTGGACGTCCCCGCATTCCGGGAGTTCTACCTGGAGAGGCTGTACTCGCTCTGCTGAAGGTTGATGACCGGGTGCGTCTGCTCCGCAGGAGGATGACGACATGCGGACACTTGCGGTGGCGCTGGTTGTGTGTGTGGCTTGCTCTGCTGTGGCGGTGGCCGGTGAGGCCGTCGTCATCAAGGAGCACCCGCGCCTCTGGGTGCTCAAAGGCGACATCCCCCGCATCCGTGAGCGCTGCCGGGGCGCCTACAAAGCCGAGTTTGAGAAGATCCGGGCCGGGGCTGCCTCCTACCTCACCGGAACCTATCAGGCCGCAGGCCCGGCCTGGGCCTTCGTCACCCGGGAGTTGGCCTTCCTCTACCTGGCCACGGGTGACCGGCGGTACTCGCAGAAAGTCGTGGAGATCATCCGCGCCGCGGGCGAGGACCCGGTCAAGAACCAGTACGTCACGCCTCACTACATCCGCTGCCTCTCCTGCGCCTACGACTGGTGCTACGATGCCTTTACGCCCGAGGAGCGCCGGGACATCGCCCGTGTCATCCTGATGCTCTGCGACTATCAGCACACCCTTTGGCGTCACAACGACTACTGCAACCACTACGTCAACGAGTGGATGGCCCCGCTCTTCGCCGCGCTCGCCCTCAGGGGTGATGGCATCGAGACCAAGCGGGTGGACGCGCTGTTTGACAAGATGGTCGACGAGTTCCTCAACCACGTTCTGCCCGCCGCCAATGAGACCGCCGGGGACGATGGCGGTCAGCCCGAAGGCTACAGTTACTCGGGCTGGGGCTATGCCCCCTGGGTGGCCCACATGGTGGAAGCCTGGCGGACGGCCACGGGTCAGGACCGCTGGCCCGAGACGAACTTCCTTCGCTGGAACGCTCAGTGGATGATCTACGGCTCCCGGCCGTTCGATGGCAGTTTCGTAAAGAGTGAGGACATCCACGCCGGTAAGCGCTGGGACGGGAACGAAGCCGAGTACGTCCAACTGGTTGCCGCACGCTACCAGGACCCCCATGCCCAGTGGATTGCCCGGCAGGTGCGGGACAAGCACCACGTCTGGACCTTCACCGACATCCTCTGGGAGGACCCGGGCCTGAAACCTAAAGCACCCGGCGACCTGGCCCTGGCCCGCCACTTCGACCGGCTGGGCTGGGTGATGACGCGAAGTTCCTGGGAGGAGGACGCAACGTTTGGCTTCTTCCAGTGTGGGGACGAGCGGGCCGGACACCAGCACCGTGACAACAACGCCTTCACCATCCATAGGTTCGCGCCGCTGGCCGTCGATTCGGGCGTCTATGAAGGAGGCAGCCCACACTACCCCAACTACTCTCGGCGAACCATCGCCCACAACACCATCACCGTGTACGACCCCGAAGAGAAGTTCTGGACGGGCGAATCCAACGATGGGGGCCAGAACGTCTTCGGCCGAAGCCAGGCCGTCGGCAACGCCCACCCCGACCGCTTCGGCGAGGTCACCCAAGGATCGGCGTGGGACGTAGGCGACATCGTTGCCTATGAGGCCAACCCCTACTTCACCTACGCGGTGGGTGACGCTACCCGAGGTTACGACCGGAAGAAGTTGGTGGAGTTCAAGCGGGCCTTCCTGCACATCCGGCCCGACTGGTTTGTCATCTACGACCGCGTGGTGACCACCAAGCCCGGTTTCCCCGTCCGCTGGCTTCTGCATTCCATCAATCGCCCCGAAGTCACCGGAGGTACGGTGTCCATAATCAACGGTGAAGGTAGGCTCGACTGCCGAACCCTCTGGCCCCCGCAGCCTCGCATCGAGGTCATCGGCGGGCCCGGGAGAGAGTTCTGGGTGGACGGGAAGAACCACCCACCCAAAGGCAAGGACTCAGAGCAGGGCGCCTGGCGGGTGGAGGTCACCCAGGACGGCACTACCCGGTACGAGTTCCTGCACGCATTGTGCACTACTTCCAGTTCCGTGGCCGAGATGGACCACGTGAAAGTGAGCCTCGAAGAGAGCACCTTCACCGTGGGGTTCTGGGAGTCGGGGCGTTGGGTCGAAGTCGTCTTCTCGCGTGATTGGAGTCCGGGCGACCCGGTCAGCGGTCACATCACAGTCAGGGCTGCAGGCACGGGTTTCGTTTTCATCGACCGTGACCTCATCGAGAAGGTCACTCCCGAGGCAGGATACGTCCGGTGGGATGAGGGCGATGACCGCTGACGAGGACGCTCGTCACTACCGGGGTGTCGACCTGGACGAGCGGTTCATCCCCGACGTCCTGGAGCGCCTGGACGAGTGGACCAGGCGGCACAGCCGGGCCTCGGCCGAGTGGGCTGGGCGCATCGCCCGGGAACTGGGTCTGGAGAACGGCGACGTGCGCGTGCTTCGCCTGGCTGCCCTGCTGCACGCCATGGATCGGCTGGGCGTCCCCCCCGAGGAGTACGACCTTTCCAGGCTGACCGAGGCCGAAGAGGAGATGCTTCGGCGGGCGCCCGTCATCCTGGGTGGGGTGATTCCGGACGAGCAACTGGGCCGGGTCATCGACGCCGTGGCTGCCTCGCGCGAGCATTTTGACGGCTCCGGCCGACCCCGGGGCCTCGAGGGTGAGTCCATCCCCTTTCTTGCCCGCATCGTGGCCGTGGCCTGCGCCTTTCAGGCGCTGACCATGGAGCGGCCGGGGGCGTCGCCGCTGACACGCGAAGTAGCGTGTGCGCGACTGGCTGAGGAGGCGGGGTCGCGCTACGAACCTCGGATCGTCGATACCCTGGCCCGGGTGGTGACCCGCTTTGAGCGGAAGTCTGCAGGAGGGTGACACGGTGAAGCGCTTTGAGGAGGTCCTGGAGAGGATTCGTGAGTACCCGGTCAAGCACGTGGCCGTAGCCTGTGCGGACGATGTGACTGTGCTTCGGGCGGCCGGCGACGCCCGGGCCCAGCAGATCGCCACCTGCACGTTAGTGGGCGACCGCGCCCGCATTCTCGCGATGGCGGCCGAAGAGGACCTGGACATCGACGAGTTGGCCATCGTCGACGAGCCCGATGACATCGCCGCTGCCCGTCGAGCGGTCTCGCTGGTGAGCGGGGGAGAGGCCGACATCGTGATGAAGGGGATGATCCACACCGACGACTTCCTGCGGGCCGTTCTCGACAAGGAGGTGGGCCTTCGGGCCGGGACGCTCATGAGTCACGTCTTCGTCCTGGAGTCCGGTGACTACGACCGCTTCATCCTCGCCACCGATGGGGCCATGAACATCGCCCCCACCTTCGAGCAGAAGGCCCAGATCATCATGAACGCCATCCACCTGGCCGCCATCTTAGGTATAGAAGAGCCCCGGGTGGCCTGCCTGGCCGCGGTGGAGGTGGTCAACCCGGCGATGCCGGCCACCCTGGAGGCAGCCTGCCTGGCCAGGATGTCCCAGCGCCGACAGTATTCGCCCCCGGCCATTGTCGATGGCCCGCTGGCCCTGGACATCGCCATTTCCGCTCTTGCCGCCAAACACAAGCGCATCGGCGGCCCGGTGGCCGGACGGGCCGACATCTTGGTGGTGCCCGACGTCGAGTCGGGCAACATGCTGGCCAAGGCCTTCGTCTATTTCGGCAAGGGCCGAGTCGCTGGCGTGCTCATCGGCGCCCGGGCGCCCGTGGTGCTCACCTCGCGGGCCGACACTGCCGAGAGCAAGTTGATGTCCATTGCCGTGGCCGTGCTCATCTCCAACGTGGAACGCCACGTCAAACTCAAGGTCGGCAAAGTCCACTACTGAGAGG
>CBDVDV010000053.1:0-19089 GCA_965372835.1 uncultured bacterium
AGAATCTGTGTGGTATAATTATCTTGGCATCGGAGCGGGGGATGCGGTCGCGCCCGCCGAAGCCGAGAGGCGAAGGCGGGTGAGGAAAGTCCGAGCTCCACAGGGCGGGACGGTGGCTAACGGCCACCGGCCGAAAGGCCAGGGAAAGTGCCACAGAGAACAGACCGCCCGTCCCTCCCCCCAGGGACGAGCAAGGGTGAAACGGTGGGGTAAGAGCCCACCAGCGGGGTGGGTGACCATCCCGGCTCGGTAAACCCCGTCCGGAGAAAGGCCAAGCAGGGAGGATGAGCTGGCCCGGCTCGTTTGACTCCCGGGTGGGCCGTTGGAGGCGTTCGGCGACGGACGTCCCAGAGAAATGACCGCACCCCGAGAAGGGGCACAGAACTCGGCTTATTACCCCGCTTCGATGCCTTTTCTTTGACCCCGACGGCCGGACGCCTGGTGGTTCCTCGGGACCTGTGGTCGGCGTGGCGGGCGCCAGTCCGTCCGCAACAAGCCCTGAGGCCTTTGTCCTTGCCTTGGCTGTCGTCCCATTTACAATCCGCGCGTCGCTGTTCGGCGTAGGTCGCTGCGGGGGTGTGGATGCGCATCTTTCAGGCTCATCACGGCCATCTGATGGTTCAGCGTGCCCACGACGTTACCATCGTCCGCCAGGCCCGGGCTCTGGCCGCCAGGGGGGAGCGGATGGCGCTCTTTGTCGCACGGACGGCCCCTGAGGACGAGGTCTTCCGCTTCTACGGCGTGCCGGAGGACCAGCGGTTTGAGCTGGTGCAACTGCCGGCCCTGAGACGGCAGCGATGGCCGCGCATCTCCGTGAGCGCGGTGTTCGAGTTCGCTTGCTTGCGGGAGCTTCGCCGACGTCTCCGCGATGAGGCGACCCCGGCGGTCCTGTACCTGCGTGAGTTGAAGTTGGCCCGGTTTTTCCTGCGCTTTCGCCGCTGGCTGGGTGTGCCCATCGTCTTTGAGTTCCACGACTTCCGCACTGCTGACCCCGCCTTCACCGGGCCGGCCTGCGATCCGACGGAGGCCGCCGTCCTGAGCCGCGCCGACGCGGTCATCACCATGACCCGGACCCTGGCCGAGACGATAAGGCGGGCCTACCGACTGGAGCGCGAGATAGTGCCCATTCCCCATGGCGTTGAACTCGATGACGAGCCGGCGCCTGTAGACACGACTGCCTGGGCTGGAAGGCCCGTCACCCTCTGTTACCTGGGGCAGCTCTACCGCCTCCAGGGCGTGGAGGTGGCTTTGGAGGCCCTGACTCAAGTTCCGCGCTGCCGACTGCTCCTCATCGGTGGGAGCCAGCAGGACGTCGCCCGGCTGACCGCGCGCGCCCAGGCCCTGGGCTGCGCCGACCGGGTCACCCTCACCGGCTATGTGCCGCCGGGCGAGGTCAGGCAACGGATGGCCGAGGCAGACATCTTCCTTCTGCCTTGCCTGGCTGAGGGCCGAATGCCTTACGTCGCTCACACCAAACTGTACGAATACCGGGCCTGCCGACGCCCGATTGTGGCCAGTGACCTGCCTTCGGTGCGGGAGGAACTCACCGACGGCGAGACGGCCCTGCTGGTGACGCCGGGCAGCGCCCGGAGCCTGGCCGAGGCCGTCAAGCAACTGCTGGCCTCACCTCGGCTGGCCTGTCGGCTCGCTCAGGGTGGGTATGATCTGGCTCGCCGACACACCTACGAGGCGCGGGCCGCTCGACTGCTGGAGGTATTTCAGCGGGTGGCACCTGGAGCGTCAACGGAGGACCGTCGATCGCAACCCCGTGGCGGGGGGCTGTAACGGGAGGCGGGCAGGAGGATTGATTTCCGTGGTGCCAAGCCATATCATACCAAGGCGGAGCGTAAAGGTGCGTGAAACTGAGGCAAGGAGAGGGCGATGGCCAAGGTGTTGCTCGTCTATTACTCTCGTAGTGGGAACACGGCCCAGATGGCCGAGTACATCAAAGACGGACTCGAAAAGGGCGGTCTGGAGACGGTCTCCAAGACCGTGGCCGAAACCACACCCCAGGAACTCCTCGAATACGATGCCATCGTGATGGGCTCCCCAACCTACTACGGCACCATGGCCGCGGAACTCAAGAAACTGCTCGACGAGAGCGTCAAGTACCACGGCAAGTTAGACGGCAAGGTAGGTGGCGCTTTCACCAGTTCGGGCGCCCTGGCCGGGGGCAACGAGACTACCATCGTCGATATCCTCCGGGCCATGCTGGTGCACGGGATGCTGGTGCAGGGCGACCCCCACAGCGACCACTACGGCCCCGTGGCTATCGGCAAGCCCGACGAGCGGAGCCAGAAGGCCTGCGCGCGCTACGGTGAACGGGTCGCGGCCCTTACCCTCAAACTCGCCTCCTCCTCTTGAGCGAGTCGGAAGAGCGAGGTGGCGGTGGAGACACGAGCGTACCGGGTGCCGGCGGAGGACGGGGGCGTCCTTGTGGAGCCGCCGGCGGCCCTGTTGCCCGGGCTGGTGCGGGCGAACGCCGAGGCCCTGCGGTCGCTCGGCATTCGGCTGGCTGGTCGGAGCCTTTCTGAACTTCACCAGACGGCCGCTCACGCGGCGCTCGCCGCTGCGCGCGAGCATATGAGCGGGCTGGGTCTTCCGGTTCCCTCGGGACCCGACGCTCCCCTCATCGTGACCGGTCACCAGCCCGCCTTCTATCATCCCGGGGTGTGGTTCAAGAACTTCCTCGCCCACTGGCTGGCCGGAAAGGCGAGTGGCGTGGCCCTGAACCTGGTGGTGGATAACGACGAGGCCCGCAAGCCCGGCCTCGACGTTCCCCTTCGTCGAGAGGGCCACGGCGGCCAGGTGGAAGTGCTGCTGGGGCCCTCCCGGCGAGAACTTCCCTACGAGGAATGGCGCCTGGCTGACCCCGAGGCACCCCGGCAGTTCGTCGATGGAGTGCTCTCTCAACTTGATCGAGAGGACATGCGCGAAGCCTTCAGCACCTTCGCCGGCTACCTGACCGAAGGCTGCGCCGAGCACGCGGACATGGCCACCTTCATGACCGTCGCCCGCTCCCGGTACGAGGCCCACTTCGACCTCACCAACCTGGAACTGCCCCTGAGCCGGGCGTGTCAACTGCCTGAGTTCGGACACTTTTTCGCCCACATCATCGCTCGTCTACCCCACTTTGCTGAGTGCTACAACGGGGCCCTGGCCGAGTACCGCCGACGCCGGCGAATTCGCAACCGGGCCAACCCCCTTCCCGACCTGGCCCGGGGTGATGACTGGCTGGAGGCGCCGTTCTGGGTCTGGCGGGCGGGCGAGCGCCGCCGAGCGCTGCGCGTGGGCCTGGCCGGTGGTGACCGTGTGCTGTGGGACGGGGACACGGAACTCCTCCGCCTTTCGGAGGTCGAATTAGCGGACGGTCAGGCCGTGGCGGCGCTACTGACCGAACTTCACCGGCAGGGCTACAAGGTCCGCACCCGGGCGCTGACGACCACGCTTTTCGCCCGGCTGTTCCTTGGCGACGTGTTCATTCACGGCACGGGCGGAGGGAACTACGACCAGATTACCGACCGTATCATCCGTACCTTCTTCGCGGTGGAGCCGCCGGGCTACATCGTGGCTTCGGCGACTGTGTGTCTGCCCTTCGCCCTGAAGAGCGTGTCCCGTGAGGAACTGACCAGACTGCTCTATCTCATCCGTGACCTCCATTACAACCCGGACCGCCACCTCCCCCCGCCCCTCGAGCAGGACCCGGAGGTCCAGTCCCTGGTCAAGCGGAAGTGGGACCAGATTGGCCGTCGGGGGAGAACATCTTTGGAACGGCGAAGGATTTTTGTTACAATCCGTGGCGCAAACGCGGAGTTGGAGGCCAAACTCGGCGACGCACCGGCCGAGGCGCAGCGCGCTCTCGAAGAGGCCCGGCGAGCTCTGGCCACCAACGCGGTCCTGGGCAGTCGTAACTATGCCTTCTGTCTGTTCCCCCAGAGGCTTCTGCGGGAGTTTTACCGGCGGGCGCTGCCCTGAGGCAAAAGGAGTCTCGCCAGAGCGCAAAGGAACCTGCAGGTACGATGGCTAACTTCTACGAAGACAACGAAGACATCAAGTTCCACTTCCACACCCTGGACCTGGGCCACATCGCCTGGCTCCAGGAGGAAGGCTTCCGGGACGCCGACCACTACGACTATGCCCCGAGCGACGAGGCCGACGCCGTCGATGGCTACGAGCAGGTGCTGCGGGTGGTCGGGGATATCTGCGCCGAGTTCATCGCCCCCCGGGCCGAATCGGTGGACCGGGAGGGGAGCGTGCTCCAGGAGGACGGCCGGGTGCGCTACGCTCAGGGCCTGCAGGAGTCCCTCGAGGTGCTGTCTCAGGCTGACTTGATGGGCTTTACCCTCCCCAGACGTTTCGGCGGGCTCAACTTCCCCAACACCGTCTACACCATGGCCATCGAGATGGTCTCTCAGGCCGACGCCAGTCTGATGAACATCTTCGGCCTGCAGGGCATCGCTGAGACCATCAACGCCTTCGCCAGTGAGGAACTCAAGCAGGAGTACCTGCCTCGCTTCTGCTCCGGGGAGATCACCGGGGCCATGGCGCTCACCGAGCCCGAGGCCGGCAGTGACCTGCAGAATTGCCAACTCAAGGCGGAGGAGGTCGGTGACGGATGGTGGAAACTGAGCGGGGTGAAGCGTTTCATCACTAACGGGTGCGGTGAGGTGTTGCTGGTGCTGGCGCGCTCGGAGCCTGACCGGGAGGGGGGCCTGGGGTTGAGCCTGTTTCTCTGCGAGCGGAACGACCGGCTGAAAGTCCGTCGACTGGAAGACAAGATGGGCATTCACGGTTCGCCCACCTGTGAACTTTACTTCGACGGGGCTCCGGCCCGGATCATCGGTGAGCGTCAGCGGGGGTTGGTCTCCTACGTGATGCCCCTGATGAACGGCGCCCGTATCGGCATCGCCGCCCAGGCCCTGGGCATCGCCCAGGCCGCCTTCAACGAGGCCCGGGCCTACGCCCGCGAGCGGGTCCAGTTCGGCACGCCCATCGACCGCATCCCCCCCGTGGCTGAGATGTTGGCCGAGATGGAGGTGGCGTTGGAGGCTGTCCGCTCAGTCACCTATGAGAGCAGCTGTCACGTGGACGAACAGCACGGGCTGCTCCGCCAAATGGAAGGGGACGACCTGGAAGCATCGGCCCGGCGGGAGATCAAGGGCCGCGAGCGCCAGCTCCGCCGGCTGAACGGTTTCCTGACGCCCCTGGCCAAGTACGTGGCCAGCGAGACCTGTGTCAAGATCACCTATGACGCCATCCAGGTCCTCGGTGGGAGCGGCTTCATGCGCGACTACTCCTTGGAGCGCTATTACCGCGACGCCCGCATCACCAGCATCTACGAAGGCACCACTCAGTTGCAGATCGTGGCCGCTGTGCGGGGGGTGCTCAGCGGCGTCGCCGAAACCCACTTCAAGCGACTCGAAGCCCACACCTATCCGGAAGGCACCAGGGGGTTGCAGAGGCAACTGCTGCGGGCACGGGAACTGCTGGGCAAGGCCGTGGCCTACCTGAAGGAAAAGGGGGGATACGATTACACCGAACTCTACGCCCGCCCCCTGGTGGACATGGCCTATGACATTCTGGTGGGCTACCTCTTCCTGAGACAGGCCGGCCACCGCGAGCGCAAACTGGCCGTGGCCCGACGCTACATCACCCGGGCCATGCCCCGTATCCGGATGAACTGCTCCTACGTGACCAGCGGTGAGCGTTCAACGTTGCGCCAGTTCGCCCAACTGGTTCCCGATCCGCTGGCGGTGGAGTGAGGTGTGGGAGCCCGGTTTTTCGGCGGTTTTGCGTTGACAGAGGCAGGGCTGGT
Organism: uncultured bacterium; assembly: GCA_965372835.1. Classification (GTDB taxonomy): domain Bacteria; phylum Planctomycetota; class DG-23; order CBDVDV01; family CBDVDV01; genus CBDVDV01. Next base: position 5,816 of record CBDVDV010000053.1, read on the forward strand.
GCGGTACGCTGACACGGGGAGTGAGAACAGGACTGTTGAGCACCTGGAGACAACGGGCACGCTCAGACGGACGACAAATTCCCGACTCCATCTAACTGGTGGGCGATTAGCTCAGTTGGTTAGAGCGCTAGCTCGACAAGCTAGAGGTCAGTGGTTCGAGTCCACTATCGCCCACCATTCTCCTTTGCCCGGCCTCTTTTGTTCACGGAACTGGGATGGCGCATGATGTGGGTCCTTTTGCCTGACGGTTCGAGAGAGGAGTGTGCAGACCGCGGCGGGCTGCTCGCCCTGGCCGAGCGCTGGCGGCAGAAGCACGGTCTGCCCGTCGTGGCCCTGCGCCGCGACCGGCAATTCCTGGACCTTGCCGCCGACCTCGGCGACGCCGCCGAGGTGGAGATGGTGGACGCCCAGAGCGAGGTCGGCCTGGAGGTCTTGCGCCACAGCACCAGTCACGTCCTGGCCTTGGCCGTCGGCCGCCTTTTCGAGGGGGTGAAGTTCGGCATCGGGCCGGCCATCGAGGGCGGATTCTATTACGACTTTGACATCCCTGACGGACTCCACGAAGAGGACCTCCCCCGCATCGAGGAGGAGATGCGCCGAATCGTGGCCGAGGATCTGGCCTTCGAGCGCGTGGAACTGTCCTTGGAGGCGGCGCGGGTCGAGATGGCCAAACTGGGCCAGGACTACAAGGTCGAACTCCTGGAGCGGTTCGAGGAGCCGGTGAGCCTGTATCGGCTGGGCGAGTTTGTCGACCTGTGCCGGGGGCCACACGTGGCCCGCTCGGGGGACCTCTGCGCCTTCAGGCTGACCAGTGTGGCCGGGAGTTACTGGTCGGGCGACTCCACTCGACCCATGCTCCAACGTGTTTACGGGCTTGGGTTTGCCACGCAGGATGAGTTGGAAGCTCACGTCCGTCTGCTGGAAGAGGCCAAGGCCCGCGATCACCGGCTTCTGGGCAGACGGCTGGAACTGTACAGCACCCATGAGCAGTTCGGTCCGGGTCTCATTCTCTTCCACCCCAAAGGTGGTCTCATCCGCTACCTCATCGAGGAGTTTTGGCGAACCGAGCACCTGAAACGGGGGTACGACATCGTTTTCACCCCACATTTGGCCTCGGAAGCGATCTTCCAGCGGTCCGGGCACCTGGAGAAGTACGCCGACTTGATGTATTCGCCCATGGACATTGACGGCGTGCCCTATTACGTCAGACCCATGAACTGCCCGGGCCACATCCTCATCTACCAAGCCCGTCCGCGCAGTTACCGGGAACTGCCCCTGCGCCTGTGCGAGTTGGGGACGGTATACCGCTATGAGCCGAGTGGCACGTTGCACGGATTGCTGAGGGTGCGCGGCTTCACCCAGGACGACGCCCACATTTTCTGCACCCCGGAGCAGTTGCCCGACGAGATCGGCGGTTGCCTGGAACTGGCCGACTTCATGATGAAGGCGTTCGGGTTCACCTACCAGGTCTTCCTGGCCACCCGACCTGAGGAGTACCTGGGTACGATAGAAGAGTGGGAGCAGGCCACCGCCGCACTCCAAGCAGCCCTCGACATGCGAGGTCTGGACTATGAGATCGACGAGGGAGGGGGCGTTTTCTACGCGCCCAAGATCGACGTGAAACTGCCCGACCCTCTGGGCAAAGGGTGGCAGGGGCCGACCATTCAGGTGGACCTCAACTTCCCCAAACGCTTCGGCATCACTTACGTCGGGGCCGATAACACCGAGCACGAAGTGGTGATGATCCACCGTACCGTGATCGGGTCGATGGAACGCTTCCTGGGCAATCTCATCGAGCACTACGGCGGGGCCTTCCCCATGTGGCTGTCACCCGTCCAGGTGGCGGTCCTTCCCATCACCGACAACCAGCGCCAGTACGCGTATCAGGTGGCCGGTCGCCTGCGTCAGGGCGGCCTGCGGGTGGAGGTGGATGACCGGAGCGAGAAGATCGGCCACAAAATTCGCAAAGCCACACTCCAGAAGACGCCCTACATGCTCATCGTGGGCAAGAGGGAGGTGGAGAACGGGACCGTGTCGCTGCGGGCCCGGGTGGCCGGGGACCTGGGCGCGGTTGCGGTCGAGGAGTTCATGGAGCGGGCCCAGCAGGAAGTGGCCGGTAGGGCCCTTCCGGAGGGCATGGAGATCGGGGCTCAGGCGTGAGCGGCCTGGGCCGTGAGCGCACGCTGGGAACAGTGTTGCCGTTGAGGAGGAGGTGGCGATCAGCAAAGACCTGAGAGTCAACGAACGGATTCGGGTCAGTCCGGTCAGGCTCATCGGCGAGGAGGGCGGGCAACTCGGGGTGCTTCCCGTGGAAGAGGCCCTGGAGCAGGCGCGAGGGGCAGGCCTGGACCTGGTGGAGGTAGCCCCCACGGCCAATCCGCCGGTGTGCAAGTTGATGGATTACGGCAAGTTCAAGTACCGTCAACGCAAGCGCGAGCAGCACACCAGACACCGCCACGCCGGCGAGATGAAGTCCATCCAACTGGGGCCACGGACCGAAGACCACGACCTCACCTTCAAACTGCGCAAGGCTCGAGAGTTCCTCGCCCGGGGACAGCGGGTGCAGATCTACGTCCGCTTCCGCGGGGCCCAGATGCGCCACGTCGAGCTGGGTGAGCAGCTGCTTCAGCGCTGCGTGGCGGAACTGGCCGACGTTGCCAAGCTGGAGCAGCCCCCCAAGATGGAGGGTCGGCGGATGAGCCTGACCGTGATCCAGAAGCCTGGCGCGGTCCTGGCGAAAGACGCCGGGAGTTCCACCGAAAAGGCAGCTGAGAAGGAGGAGTGAACCCTCCGGGTCGGGGCCAGGGGGTGGTAGGCTCCGGGCGGTCGGGCCGGTATCGCTGCTTGCGGAAGTCGAGAGGGGGAGTGCAGTTTGTTTCCCCTTTGTCCGAAGTTGTTGCATTGGAAAAGGAAGAAGATCTGGTGCCTAAGAGGAAAACACACAAGGGCTTGGCCAAACGCGTCAAGGTCACGGCCACGGGGAAACTGATTCACCGGCGCGCGGGCAAGGCGCACCTGCTGAGCAAGAAGAGCCGCCGACGGCGTCGGCGTCTCGGCACTGGCAAAGAACTCACCGGCGGACAAGCCCGGATCGTTCGGCGACAACTCGGCGGCTGAACCCGGAGGACCGGTGACCACCCAAGGAGGAGTAGGATGGTCCGCGCAACGAATGCACCGGCCCGAAGACGGGCCCATAAGCGTGTCCTGAAACGGGCGAAAGGCTACTGGGGCGCCAGGCACCGACAGTATCGTCAGGCCAAGCAGGCGGTTACCCGCGGCGAGTCCATGGCCTTCAGCGGCCGTCGGCAGCGGAAGCGCCAGTTCCGCCGACTGTGGATCACCCGCATTTCCGCTGCCTGTCGTCAGCGGGATATCCGCTACAGTGAATTCATCGCCGGTCTTCACCGGGCCGGTGTCGCTCTGGACCGCAAGCAGATGTCGGAGATGGCAATCTCCGCCCCTGAGACCTTTGACGAGTTGGTCACCATCGCCCGCGAGCAACTCCAGCCGTCGGCCTGAATGGTTGGAGGGGTTGGCCGGTGGTGGTCGTGGGCGCCCCGAGGTCCCGGGGCGTTCGCCGTTGCTGTGAGGGTGGTTCGAGATGGCGCTCGTGGACGAGGCACGACGACTCCAGGAAGCCTTCACGACTGAGGTCGCCTCAGCGACCTCGGCCCAGGCCCTGGAGGAGTTGCGCGCTCGCTACCTGGGTCGCCAAGGACTCCTCCGGGGCCTTTTTGACCGCATCCGTGAGGTGTCGCCGGAGGGGCGCCGGGAGGCCGGCCGGTCGCTCAACGAGGTCAAGGCGGCCATCACGACGGCCCTGGAGGAGCGCACCGCGGCGCTGGCCTCGGGGGCTGAGCCCGAAACACGCCCCCTGGATCTTACCCGGCCCGGCGTTCGCCCTCGATTGGGGCACCTCCACCCCTTGACCCAGACCATCGACGAGATCGTGGCCATCTTCGGCCGCCTGGGCTTCAGCGTCGCCCACGGACCCGACGTGGAACTGACCTACTACAACTTCGATGCCCTGAACACGCCGTTGGGTTACGTCAGCCGGAGTCCCTCCGACACCTTTTACATCACCGACGATGTGGTGCTTCGCACCCAGACGTCCCCAGTGCAAATCCGGGTGATGGAGAAGCAGGCGCCGCCCGTCCAGGTCATCAGCGTAGGGCGCTGCTACCGGCCCGATACGGTGGATGCCACCCACTGTTTCATGTTCTACCAGGTCGAGGGGCTGATGGTCGATGAGGACGTGACCTTCGCCGACCTCAAAGGCGTACTGACCCTGTTCTACCGTGAGTATCTGGGGCGCGACGTTGAGGTACGGCTCCTGCCTCACTTCTTCCCCTTCACCGAGCCCAGTGGCGAGGTGCACATGAGTTGCGTCTTTTGCCGGGGCGCGGGCTGCAACGTCTGCAGCGGCACGGGCTGGCTCGAAGGTGCGGGCTTCGGGATGGTAGACCCCAATGTACTGGAGGCCGTGGGGTACGACTCCGAGCGTTACACGGGCTTCGCCTTCGGGCTGGGCATCGAGCGGATGGCCATGCTGCGCCACGGCATCAACGACATCAGGCTCTTCTTCGAAAGCGACGTCCGCTTCCTGGAGCAGTTCTGACCGCCATGCGTGTGAGTTACCAGTGGCTGCGCGAGTACTGTGAGCCGCCCGAATCCCCGGAGGCGTTGGCCGACCTCCTCGCTCGAGTGGGCATCGGGGTGGAGGCCGTCGAGCCCGTCGCTGGCGGCGACGCCTGCCTGGTCACCGAGATCACTCCCAACCGGCCCGACTGGCTGGGCATGATCGGTGTCGCCCGTGAGGTGGCCGCTGCAACCGGGGGTGAGTTGCGTCTCCCGACGGTCAACCTGAGCGAGGGCGATACGCCCGTCGAGCAGTTGTGCTCGGTCGAGGTGGCCGACCGCAGGCTCTGCCCCCGTTACACGGCTCGGGTCATCACCGGCGTCACCGTAGGGCCGTCCCCGGAGTGGCTCCGCCGCCGGGTGGAGTCGGTGGGCCTTCGCTCGGTGAATAACGTAGTCGATGTGACCAACTTCGTGATGTGGGAGTGGTCGCAGCCACTGCACGCCTTTGATTACGACTCGCTTGTCGACCACCGCATCATTGTTCGGCGGGCCCGTGCCGGTGAGCGGATTACGGCCATCGACGGTTCGGTCCACGACCTCACCCGTGATCGGCTGGTCATCGCCGACGCCCGCCGACCCGTCGCCGTCGCCGGTGTCATGGGCGGCCTCGATACGGAGGTCTCCAGCCGGACCACGACCGTGCTCCTGGAGAGTGCGGAGTTCAACCCCCTGAGCGTCCGCACGACCATCCGGGACCTCAACCTTCCCTCGGAGAGTTCCTACCGCTTCGAGCGGGGCGTGGACCCGGCGGGTGTGGCCTGGGCGTCGGAGCGAGCGGCCGGCCTCATCGCCGAAGTGGCCGGCGGCACGGTGGCTTCGGGCGTGGTCGACTGCAACTACCAGCCCAAACGAGTTCCCCGGGTGACCCTGCGATACGAGCGCATTCGCCGCATCCTCGGCATGTACGTGCCGGCTGAGGAGGTGCTCCGCATCCTGATCGCCCTCGGTTTTGAGGTCACGAAGAAGACGGGTCGGCGGGTGACGGTGCGGGTGCCGAGTTGGCGTCGTCGGGACGTGACCCGGGAGATCGACCTCATCGAGGAGGTGGCCCGCATCGTGGGCTACGACAAGGTGCCCACCGCCGAGACGGTGCGGGTGAGGCTGGTCCGTCCGGGGAAGCTGGACGAAGTGACCCGGGTGGCTCAGCAGGCCCTGGTGGGTGCGGGGTTCTTCGAGACGGTGAACCTGTCACTGCTTCCGAAATGGACGGCGTCCGTGCTTTCGCCCTGGTGTTCGTCGCCGGCGATTGAGGTGAGCAATCCCATCTCCGAGGAGTACGCCTATCTGCGGAAGTCTCTCCTGCCCAGCCTGCTTCGGGTACAGCGGACCAATGAACGGGTCGGCCGGGAGGAACTCCGCCTCTTCGAGGTGGCCCCCGTGTACTGGCCTGACTCGGGCTCCCGCACCGGTTGCCGTGAGCGGCGCCATCTGGCCCTTTTGAGCACGGGCGGCCCTCTGGCGGCCAAGGGCGTGGTCGAAGTGGTGCTTGAGGCCCTGGGGCTTCACGGCGAGTGGCGGGAGGCAGAGGTGGCGGGGTTCGCCGAGGGGCGGTGTCTCGAGCTCTGGTTCGACGGCGAGCGGGTGGGGGTCTTGGGTGAGGTGTCGGCGGAGGAAGTGGGGCGCTTCGATATCAGGCGGAGTTCGGTAGTAGCCGAGCTGCAACTGGAGGCGCTGGCCGAGCGGGCAGAACTCATCCGGCGTTTTCAGCCGCTGGCCCGGTATCCGGAGGTGGAACGGGAACTGGCCATGGTAGTCGATGAGGCCGTCCGTTGGGAGGACATCAGAGAACTGGTCGAAGGGCTGGAGATCGACATCCTGGAGGTCCTCGGCCCACCGGAACAGCCGTACCGGGGTCCGCAGGTAGGAGCGGGCAAGAAAAGTATCACCTTTCCTCTGCTCTTCCGCTCGCCTGAGCGCACCCTGTCCAGCGACGAAGTTACCCGCGAGGTCGAGCGCATCGTCGCGGCGCTCCGCGAACGTCTGGGGGCGCTCCTGAGGGCCGAATAAGGGCTCCGGGTGGGAGCGGGCTGCAAGGGGGGCCGCATGGCAGAGCCCTCTCTGCCGGGGCGCACTTTTTCTCCGAACCTGCTTGACAAAGTCTTCCCGCTGGCGTAGTGTTCTGGGTGAAGCCTCTGTGGTGTTCGTGTGTGGGGACATATTTCGAGAACCGATAACCCTGACGAGGGAGTCGACCTTTGCTGGTGGCGCACAAGCCTGCACCGACAGGACGTGTAAAGCCGACATGGGACTCCCACTTGGATACAGGGTTCTGAAATAGCTCTCCCCACGGCATCAGGCAGAGGCTTTCTTTTTGTCCGCCTCCGTTCATCCGAGCGGCCTTGACGCTTCTCGTGTCACCCCGTAGCATACGATTGGATCAAGTGCTCACCATGGTGGAGGTCCTGCAGGGTGGGTCTGTTCGGTGAAGAAACCCCGACCGAGGCGCCCTGGGCTCCCCTGGCCTTGCGCATGAGGCCGCGGACGTTGGCGGAGTTCGCCGGGCAAGAACACATCTTGGGCGAGGGGAAACTGCTTCGGCGGATGCTGCGTGCGGACCGGCTCACTTCCCTGATTTTCTACGGGCCCCCGGGAACCGGCAAGACCGCCCTGGCTCACGTCATCGCCAACACCACCCAGGCCACCTTCGAGGAACTTAACGCCAGTTCGGCCACCGTGGCCGACGTCCGCCAGGTGCTGGCCCGGGCCCGGGACCGGCTTCGGGCCGACCGTCGCACGGTGCTCTTCATCGACGAACTGCACCGGTTCAACCGAGCCCAGCAGGACGTTCTTCTCCGCGATGTGGAGCGTGGCGTCGTCATCCTCATAGGCGCGACAACCCACAACCCCTTCTTCGCCATCAACGCCCCCCTGGTGAGCCGAAGCCAGATCTTCCAGTTCGAGCCCCTGGGCCACCAGGAGATTCACCTCATTCTGCAACGGGCCCTGGCTGATGAGGAGCGTGGGCTGGGTCAGTACCAGGTGCGCGTCACCGAGGAAGCCCTCGACCACCTGGTGGAGATGTCCGACGGCGACGCCCGCCGGGCGCTCAGCGCTCTGGAGGTGGGCGTGCTCTCGGCTGAGCCCGACGCCCGGGGTGTCATCCACTATGACCTCGAGGTGGCCGTCGAGAGTATCCAACGCAAGGCCATCGTCTACGACGGCATCGGTGACGAGCACTACGATGCAGCCAGCGCTTTCATCAAGAGCATGCGGGGCTCCGACCCCGACGCGGCCCTGTACTGGATGGCCAAGATGCTCGAGGCTGGAGAGGACCTGCGCTTCATTGCCCGTCGAATCGTCATCTGCGCCGCCGAGGACGTGGGGAACGCTGAGCCCCGGGCCCTGGAGGTGGCCACCGCGGCGATGCAGGCGGCCGAGTTCGTGGGGCTCCCCGAAGCCCGCATAATCCTGGCTCAGGCCGTGACCTTCATCGCCTGCGCGCCCAAGAGCAACGCCAGTTACCTGGGGATCTCGCGCGCCTTGGAAGACGTCAGGAACGAGCGCACCGTCCCTGTGCCCAAGCACCTGCGTGGGACGGGCTACCGGGGGGCGGAGCGCCTCGGTCACGGTGTGGGCTACAAGTACGCCCACGATGGTGAGGACCACTGGGTGGACCAGGAGTACCTGGGCGTGGACAAGACCTACTATGAGCCCACCGACCAGGGATACGAGGCCCGGATGAAGGCCCGCCTGGAGGAACTTCGCCGACGTCGAGAAGGGGGCCAAGAGCAGGGGGACAGTGTGCAACAGCAGGGGAGTGAGGCGGGAAGTGGGCCCGAGGATGACCAAACCGGAGGCACGTCGCCTGATCCGGGCGCGAGTGGGCGGGCTGGGGCCTAAGGAGCGTCGGGCGAAGAGCGCCCGGATCGCTCGCTCGGTCTTAGGCCTGCCCGAAGTGCGCGCCGCCGACGTGGTCATGGTGTTTCTCGCCCTGCCTGACGAGGTGGACACACAGCCGCTGATTGAGGGCTTCTGGCAGCAGGGCAAGGTGGTGGCCACGCCGCACACGGATGTGGAGGAGGGAGCATTGGTTCCCGTGCGCCTTCGTCCGGGTGCGGCGGTTCAACCGGCGGCGCTGGGGGTGCCTGAGCCGGAGGTGCAGGAACTCGTGGTGGTGGCTGAGATTGACGTTGTCGTTGTTCCCGGTCGGGCCTTTGATCGTGAGGGTCATCGGGTGGGACGGGGTGGAGGCTACTACGACCGTTTTCTGGGTCGGCGGGATTGTCGGGGGCTGCGGTTGGCAGTGGCCTACGGGTGTCAGGTGCTGGAGACGGTGCCGCGTGGCTCAGCGGACGTGGCCGTGGAGGTTCTGGTTACCGAGCATGAGGTGCTTCGGTTTCCGTGTCGCCACGGGGCGAAATGATTTTGCCTCCGCGCTTGCTACGGCCGGTCCAACGGCCTATGATGCGCGGGCGTGGCCGGGGGTGCGAGCGGTCTCGGAGTAGCGAGGGGCAGAGATGAGAGACATCCGCATCATTCTCTTTTGTGTAGCCGTGGTAGTGGTGGGATGGTGGGTGCTCTTCCGGTCCGGGGAGCCCGGGGGGCCGGCCGGTGAGCCCGGCGCGGACCAGCCAGCCGACGAGGCCGCTGAAGAAGATGCGTTCACCACGGCAGAGGGGTTCCAGCGTTCCCACGAGGCGGCCCGGCTGCTGAGTCAGGCCGAGGAAGCCGACCGGGCAGGGAGCGGGCCTCGGGCGCAGGAACTTCTCGGTCGGGCGGCTGCGTACCGGCGTACGTGGGCGGGTCGAGAGGCGGCGCGCAGACTCGCAGCCCGGGCCGGCCAGCAAACGGGCGAGCAGCCTTCGGGCGCGGCGGACGAGAGCCGCCGGCCGGCCGTGGCGGTGGTGACGGCGCTGCCTCCCGAAGAGACCCCCAGGCGGGCCGACGAGCCGTACACCGTGGCGCCGGGAGATACCTTCACCCACATCGCCCGCCGAATGGGCACCACCGTGGAGCAGATCAAACTGGCCAACCGGAAGCGCGACGACCTCATTCGGGTCGGCGATCGGATCACGCTCTCCTGGCGGATGCCCAGCGTCGTCATCGACAAGGCCGGACCCAGGCTCTACCTCATCTACCGGGGTGAGGTGCTCAGGAGCTACCCCTGTGGCATCGGGAAGATGGACCTTGGTTCAGGGCTGAGCACCACCCCAGAGGGCGTGTTCGTCATCGAGAAGAAGGTGGAAAACCCGCCCTGGTGGCGCCCGGGTGAAAGAATCGAGTACGGGGACCCGCGCAACATCCTGGGTACGCGGTGGATGGGCTTCAAGCCGACGAAAACGCTGACCGGCTACGGTATCCACGGCACCACGCAGCCTGAGACCGTGCCGGGCCGGCACAGTCAGGGCTGCATACGGTTGCTCAACAAGGACGTCGAAGAGGTCTTCGAGTGGGTGCCCAAAGGCACCAAGGTGTACATCTACGCGCGCTGGCGACCTCCGGTGCGGGCAGGGGGGCCGTCGCGGTAGGGGAGACGGTTCCGGGGGGTGCGTGGCCTGGGTAGAGAAAGGAGCCGGTGATGAAGTTGGGTGTGTTCACGGTGCTTTTCGCGCAGCAGTCGTTGCCGGAAGCCCTGGATTACATCGTCAAGAGCGGCCTGCAGGCGGTGGAAATCGGGACCGGCAACTACCCCGGAGACGCGCACTGCCCGCTGGATGAACTGGTCCGAAGCAAGGCCAAGGCGCGGGCGTGGAAGAAGAAGATTACCAGCCGTGGCCTGGTGATCAGCGCCCTGTCCTGCCACGGCAACCCACTTCATCCCAACAAGGCCTTCGCCAAGCAGAATCACGATACCTGGCGCAAGACGGTCCGCCTGGCCGAGATGCTCGGGGTCAAGACCGTCGTCAACTTCAGTGGCTGCCCCGGCGATTCGGACCGGGCCAAATACCCCAACTGGGTCACCTGCCCCTGGCCGCCTGATTTCAGCGAGATCGTCGAGTGGCAGTGGGAAAAGAAGGTCATCCCCTACTGGAGGAAGGAAGCCAAGTTCGCGGCCAATCACGGCGTCCGGGTGGCCTTCGAGATGCATCCGGGCTTCGTGGTCTACAACACGGAGACGATGCTTCGCCTGCGAGCCGAGTGTGGCAGGAACATCGGGGCCAACTTCGATCCCAGCCATCTCTTCTGGCAGGGGATGGACCCCATCGCCTGTCTGCGGGCGCTCAAGGGGTGCGTCTACCACGTTCACGCCAAGGACTGCCGGATAGACCCCCTGAACGCGGCCACCGTCGGCGTGCTCGATACCAAGCCCTACACCGACGAGATCAATCGGGGTTGGATCTTCCGCACCGTGGGCTATGGGCACGGGCCCGAGTTCTGGAAGGACTTCGTCAGCACCCTCAGGCTCATCGGCTACGACGGCGCGCTCTCCATCGAGCACGAGGACAGCCTGATGAGCGTCAACGAGGGCTTCCAGAAGGCGGTCTCCTTCCTCAAGGACGTACTCCTCTACGAGAAGCCCGGCGCCATGTGGTGGGCCTGAGCCTCACCCCTCGGGCAGCCAAAAGAGAGGGAACGGGTCCCCAGAGACCCGTTCCCTTTGTCTGTGTCAGTCTCACCGTTCGCTTGACCCTATTTGACCACAGGGGTAGGATTAACCCAGGCCACCGTACTTCCAATGTCAGCCTCGGCACACGTGACAACACAAGCCGGAGGGCCTTTAGGTGCAAGCGGTACTGATTACGGTGGTGAGTTTTGTGGGCTTTCTGCTAGCCTACCACACCTACGGGCGATACCTGGCCAGGAAGATCTTCCGACTCAACCCGCAGCAGCCCACCCCGGCCCACACCATGACCGACGGGGTGGACTACGTGCCCGCCCGCCGGGCGGTCCTCTTCGGTCACCACTACACCTCCATCGCCGGTACCGGGCCCATCGTGGGCCCGGCCATCGCGGTCATCTGGGGTTGGCTGCCGGCGTTGCTCTGGATTGTCCTGGGCTCCATCTTCATGGGCGCGGTGCACGACTTCGGCGCCCTGGTGGTCTCAGCCCGCAACCAGGGCAAGTCCATCGGTGAACTCACCCACAACATCATCAACCCCCGAGTGAAGGTGCTACTGCTGCTCATCATTTTCTTCGCGCTCCTCATCGTCATTGCCATCTTCGCCCTGATCGTCGCCATACTCTTCACGGAGTACGGCGAGACGGTGCTGCCGGTCTGGCTGGAGATTCCCATTGCCATTGGCTTCGGCTACGCACTGATTCGCTGGCCCCGCCGGGCCCTGCTCCTGACCATCGGCGCAGTGACCCTGATGTATGCGACGGTGGTACTGGGAGCGTACGTGCCGATCGAGTTGCCTGAAAACCTGGGGGTACACCGCCTCACCATCTGGGCTGTCTTGCTGTTCGTCTACGCCTACGTCGCCTCGGTGCTACCGGTGCAGAGGCTGCTTCAGCCTCGGGATTACATCAACTTCTGGCAACTTCTCATCGCCTTGGCGCTGCTGGTGGCGGGGCTCCTGGTGACTCGCCCCGAGATGGTGGCTCCGGTGGTGGACCTGCACCCCAAGGGGGCGCCTCCCATCTACCCCTTCATCTTTATCACCATCGCCTGCGGGGCCATCTCGGGCTTTCACAGCCTGGTGGGCTCAGGCACCTCCTCCAAGCAACTGGACCGGGAGACCGACGCCCAGGTCATCGGTTACGGCGGCATGCTGATGGAGGGGGTGTTGGCGGTGATGGTGCTGCTGGCCGTGGCTGCTGGGTTGGGGTTAGGGCTTACGGTTGGCGAGGGAGAGGCGGCGCAGGTGTTCACCGGCCACAGTGCCTGGCACCAGCTCTATCAGTCCTGGCTCGGCAATGCGGGGCTTGCTGACAAGTTGCGCGGATTCATGCAGGGCGGCGCCAACATGATCGAAGGCCTGGGAATTCCCAAGAAGGTGGCTCTTACCATCATCGGTGTCTTCATCTGCTCCTTTGCGGGAACGACGCTGGACACGGCGACGCGTCTTCAGCGTTACATCGTCTCGGAGTTGGCGGGAACCTTCAAGGTGCGCCCACTGACCAACCGCTATGCTGCGACGGCCGTCGCCGTGATAACTGCCGCAGCCCTGTGCCTGCTGCCGGGCGTCTTCTCAGAGAGTTACGCCGGCGGCAAGGGGGCGATGATCCTCTGGCCCATCTTCGGCACCACCAACCAACTGTTAGCGGGGCTGGCCCTGATGGTGCTCACCGTCTACTTGCTTCGGCGGAAGACCAACTACCTCATCACCCTGGTGCCTATGCTCTTCATGCTGGTGATGACGGGGACGGCCCTGGTGATGAGCCTGATAGACTTCTTCGGCGACCCAGCCAAGGTGCACCTCTTCATCATCGGTCTTATCATCGCCGCCCTGGAGGTCTGGGTGATCGTGGAGGCGGCGCTCTTCGTCCGCACCCACCTCAAAGGCGGAAAGCCTGACCTCCTCATCCCGGGGATGAAGTAGGGTGAAGGTGTCGTGCTCCGAGGACCCCTACTCCCGCAGTTGGCCGGTGCCGTGGACGATGTACTTGTAGATTGTCAGTTCAGGCAGGGCCATGGGTCCGCGAGCGTGGATTTTGTCGGTGCTGATGCCCACCTCAGCCCCGAAGCCGAACACGCCACCGTCGTTCAGTCTGGTCGAGCAGTTGACGAAGACCACGGCAGAGTCCACCTC
>CBDVDV010000054.1:0-18928 GCA_965372835.1 uncultured bacterium
GTGGTGGGTGTAGCCGCACTTCTCGTGGAACTTGATGTAGTAGCGTGCGAAGAGCTGGTCCACGGGGCGGTGGTGGGTATACAGGTGGCCGTACCAGGCGATGCGGAGCGAGCGCTTGCCCTGCGAGACGGAACTTACGTCATCCGAGAGGCCCATGTTGTCGGCTCGGAAGTTCCCCCAGCGGGTGCCGATGTCCTTGAGTTCCCCGGTCTCGAAGTTCTCGACGAAGACGACTGCCGGATCGTTCTCGATCCCGACGTCTCCCGGGTAGCGGGCGGCAAGCCCGGGTCTCGCTTCGATGTCGGCCGGCCGGGTGTCTGCCGACTGGCGGGCGCGGACGACCTCCTGAGCACATACACCCTGTGCCAGAGCCATAAGCAGGACCGTCAGCATGACCGCAAAGGTGGGCATGAGCACGCGCATCGGCTCTCCTTTCGTCCAAGGTCTTCCGGATACCCTCTGCCCGAGCCCGCGGCCCGGAAGCACGACTATCTCACCGCACTTCGCACCGACCGGACAATGGGGCAAAGGAAGGGGGCCAGCACGTCGTAGTGGCCGTCGCCCGTCCGCTTCCAGCTCTCCCCGGCCCTGGCGACCACCAGGTCCAGGCTGGGGACGACGATGATGAAGCTGTCGTAGAGCCCCCATGACCAGTAGGCGTCTCTCGGAACCCCAGTGAGCGTGCCGTCGGCGTTGTTCCACCAGAGGAGCCCGTAGTGGTTCGAGGCGTCGCCGTACTTCGTGTTGCCCTTGACCGGAAGTCCCACCACCTGGGGGACCGTCCTCCGGGCCAGGTCCACGAACTCGGCGGGGATGACCTGCCGGTCCTGCCAGCACCCTCGGCGAAGATAGAGGAGACCGATGCGGGCCATGGCGTTGACGTTGCTGTGAAAGCCGGCACCGAACTCCCGCCTCTTGATGCCCTCGAGGGTGTCAGGCCGGTAGGCGTTGTTGCGCCAGGACAGGTCCGCAGGGGTGATGCCGAGCGGGGTGAAGACGCGCTCAAACATGACCTCGTTCAGGTCCCGTCCGTAGGCTAAGGTCAAGCACTCGGCCAGCCAGTTGGGACCGCAGTCGCTGTAACACCAGGCCGTGCCGGGCTCAAACAGCACTGCGCTCCATCCCCCGCGCTTGTCGAACCCCGCAGTCTGCGTAGCCAAGTGCAACAGTGTAATTCTCTCCAGCCAGCCAGTCTCAGCGTTGCCTTCCGGCGGAACGCCCAGAGTGGGATGATGTTGCCGGGCTTTGTCGGTGAGGGCTACCTTGCCGTCGGCCAGAGCCAGACCGAGCGCGGTCACGCCGATGGACTTGGTGGTCGACTTCAGATCGTATCGCTTCTGCTGGTCCCCCCAGGACGCGACCAGCCGGCCGTGATGGACGATGCAGCCCGAGCCGTCACCCGTGAGCGCGTACGCTTTCGCTTCTTCCAGGAGGGCCAGGTCCATCCCCACTTCCTCCGGGGTGGCCGTGGGCCAGTCGGGCATGGGCCAGAGCTCCTCGGCCCGGAGCCGGGCAAGCAGCGCGAGCACGAGTAGTGCGGCTGCAACGGACGTCCAGGCAACGGGTGTCGACGCGGTCATCGGCTCAGCTCTCACTCTCAGATGAAGGCCAGGGGGCCTCGACCCGGTCAATCAGTTCAGCACTGGCGAGGACAGTGTAGCCAGTTCATGGTGCCATTACAATGCGGACCAGGGCCAGCGACTGTGCCTCTTGCCTCTGACCTCGGGCACCGGTACACTGGCCGGGCCGGTTTGAAGCGACGGCCCTGCCGGTCCGCTGCACGGGCAAAGGCCGTACCGTGAGACTGAGAGGGGACGACTGCGAGCAAGGAGGGGAGCCGTGCCTGAAGCGATCCGCGATTTCGTAATGGAGCATCCGCTGTTTGACGCCCACGAGCACGTGAGTTCGGTACCGGACTACGCCAAGCAGGAACCGCACTTCAGTGCGTTGCTCAGCTACGCCAACGCCGACCTGGTGACGGCGCGCGGGCCCCTCGGGGTGGGTGAACGAGTGCTACCGGCCATGGATGACCCCGGTTACACCTCGGCCTTCTTCGAACTGTGGCGGCGCTCCCGGGCGACCGGCTATTGCCGGGCTACGGAACGGGCGTGCCGCGACCTGCTCGGCCTGGAGTTCCGGGAGGACAACGCCGACGCCATCGCCAAGGCCTACGCCAAGTTCGTGGGCGACGACGCCCGGGCCAGCTACTGCATGGTTCTGCAGGAGAGGGCGGGAGTGGCCTGGGGCATCAAGGACAGCATCCACACTCCGGAGGCGACGAGCGACGAACTCTATCCAGAGGAGTTCATCCGCTTCAACTACCGGGACGACGACCTTCTCTGCATCCTGAGCCGCGACGACGTGGGGGAGCGGGAGGCCCGGTGGCAACGCTCCATCCACAGTCTTGATGACTTGATCGACGGCCTCATGCAGTCCATCAGCGACTGCCTGGCCACGGGCAAGGTCACGTCCTTCAAGATCGGCGTGGCCTACAGACGGGCACTGGACTTCAAGGACCCGACGAGGCATGAGGCCGAGCGCGCTTTCAATCGGCTCATGGGCGTGGACGTCGACACGACCGTCCAGGCCTCGTCGGCGTCCGGGCTGCCCTCGCGCCAGTCGCGCCTCTCGGCCGAGGAGCTGCGTCCGCTACAGGACTACATCACCCAACGCTACATTCGCCGGGCGGCCGATGAGGACCTGCCCATCCAGGTGCACACGGGCTACTTGGCCGGGAACACCGGGGTCCTCAACAACATCAACCCCATGCAGCTCGTGCCTACGCTCATGCGCTACCCTCGCGTTCGCTTTGACCTGTTCCACGCCGGCTGGCCCTACCAGCACGAGATGGGGACCATCGGCAAGAACTTCCCCAACGCGTGGATCAACCTGTGCTGGGCCTGGACCATGAACCCGGTGACCATGGAACACACGCTCGACGCCTGGCTGGACGGTGTTCCCCACTGCAAGATCTTCGGCTTCGGCAGCGACACCCACAGCCCGCTGATGGTCTACGGCTACGCGGTGCAGGCCCGGGAAGGCATCGCCCGCGTGCTCCAGCGCAAAATTGACCGGGGGGACATCGACCTCACGCTGGCCAAGGACATCGCTCACTGCATCCTGCTGGAGAACGGCGTCCACTTCCACGGGCTGGGGTAGAGGCGACGGTTGGGGAGCGGAAGAGGGATGGCTGCCTGGCGAAGACTGTGTGCGTCAGCGGGGGTCGTGCTGACCATTGCCGCCGCGCTCGTGCTTGGGGACGAAACCCCGCCGGGGACAGGCCAAGTCACTGCCGGCAGTTCGGGTCCACCGTATCCGCCCAGTCCCGTCATTACGAGCATCACTTGGGCACCGGCCGAGTCTATCGTCCGCCGAGCACAGGGGGGCGATAACTGGCCGCTGACCTGGGCCGACGATGGTGCCATCTACACCGCTTACGGTGATGGTTCGGGCTTCGAGCCTCGGCTCCCGGTGAAGCTCAGCCTGGGGTTCGCCAGGGTGACGGGCACGCCTGCTGACTTCCTGGGGGAGAACATCCGTTCGCCCACAGGGGAACGTACCGGAGACGGCGCGTCGGGAGAGAAGGCCAGCGGCCTGCTCATGGTCGAGGGGGTGCTCTACATGTGGGTCCGAAACGCCGATGGAGCGGGATGCGGGTCCCGTCTGGCCTGGTCCACAGACCACGCCCGCACCTGGCAGTGGGCGGACTGGGAGTTCGCCGAGCTCGGCTATCCGTGCTCCCTGAACTTCGGGCGAAACTATGACGGAGCCCGTGACGAGTACGTCTACACCTACTCGCCCGACAGCCCCAGCGCCTACCGCGAAGCGGACGCCGTGGTCCTCGCCCGGGTTCCCAAGGTCCGGATAGCTGACCGCGGCGCGTACGAGTTCTTCCGGTCGCGCGATGTCGACGGCCGCCCGACGTGGACGGCTGACATCGGCCAAAGAGGGGATGTCTTCGTCTTTCCCGGCGGCTGCAACCGGATGGACGTGGTCTACAACCGCCCCCTGAGCCGCTACCTGATGACCATGCGCAGCCGGGGACGGGTCGGCGGCCGGGACCACTTCAGCATCTACGATGCCCCCAAACCCTGGGGCCCCTGGACCACGGTGTTCTATACCGAGGAGTGGGAAGGGCGACCCATCCCAGCGGGCGCGGGAGGGTGGGGAGAGGCCCAGCGCTTCCCCGCGAAGTGGATCTCCGAGGACGGCCTCACCTTGTACCTGGTCTTCTCGGGTGACGACTCCTTCTCCGTCAGACGGGTGGACTTGGTCAGCAGCGGGACGGTTGAGCTGCGGGAAGCGGCGTCCATCGGCGCGCGTCGGCCTTGAGCCCTCACTGCGGGCTTGCGTCCCCTTTGAAGCCGTCACCCATGACCGGCGGCGCGGCCGACGGTGTCTTCGGGCGCCCTGAATGCGGGGCCGCCAGCCGCGACGTAGCCGTGACTGGCGCCGTCCGATGTAGGACTGACCCAGAAGGCGTAGAGGCTCCCCCGGGCCAGGTGGAACCGGAACCTGACCTGCTCCCCCTGGAGCGCCGAGAGGTCGTCGACCCCGCGCCAGCAGACAGGCAAACGCGTGGCATCGGCGCTGATGGGCAGGCAGTTGGCACGCGTGAAAGGGGCAACGGGCCTGACCTCGGAGTCGAGGATCTCCACCTGCAACCGTCCTCGACTGCACACAGTGTTGACGAACAGGTGCCCGCCGGTGAAGCATACCGGGCGCGTGGTCAGCATCCCCTCGGACTCTCCCGCGTCCATCGACGCGAAGCCGTCCCGCCGAAGCGTCACCAGCCCGGTGTAACCGGTGCCCACCTCGCCTCCGGGAGGGCGGTCGGCCACCCCGCTCAGGTAGAAGCGGAGCTGGTCACCCACCACCAGGCAGCCGCCCCCGGCCGACTGGACGTAGCCGAAGTTCCACTCACCCGGGGTGTCGGAAAGACCGGCGAAGGGCCGTCGGTCGGGCCGAGTCCAGTGGAAGCCGTCCCGACTGAAGCCCAGGCAGACGTCCGTCCACTTGGGCCTGTTGTCCTCGGGCACCCCCCGGAAGATGGAAAAAAGCCCCAGGAGGAGGCTTTCGTAAGCCACGCAGTCCAGCGTATAGAGCTGACATGCCCCGCCGTCAGACCACCGGTCCAGGCCGTCGGCGTGAACCCAGGGCTGGGCGTGCTCCTCGACTTCGCGGGTCCCCCGGATCGGGTCCGGGTCTTCCTGGTAGTCGCGATGCCGTCCGCCCCCATTGTTTCTCAAGCTGTACACCCAAGTTCCGAGGAAGGGGTTGTAGAAGACGGTGGTGCGTTCTCCCCTGAGACGGCGGTTGCTGGTCGCTGCTTTCTGCCAGTGGGTGCCGTCGGGGGAGAAGAAGAGGCCGAGCCTGGAGTCGGTCATGCCCTCGCCGTAGTGCATCACCCGCCACATCTTGTACCGCCTGTGGGGCTCCGCCTCGTCGAGGTCGAGCCAGACGGTGCTGGAGTCCCGGCGGTCGCCGTCGGTGGGCAGGACGATGTTGGTTCCCGGGACCACGTCCAGGTCCGGCTTGACCCAGTCAATGCCGTCCTCGGAGAAGGCGTAGCAGGTCTCCCGGGGGTAGGCGCCGGCGATGTACCACATCTTGAAGAGCCCGTCGGCCGGGTCGTACCAGACGCCGTCGCTGAAGGGCGCCGCGCGAGGGGCGGGACCGCCCTGCTCCCAAGGCCGGTCCGGCGCGAGGACGGGGTTGCCGAAGAACTGCTCCGAGGCATGGAAGGTGCGTTCCAGCGTCGTGCTCTCGACGAGGAAGTCGTCCACGAAGAGCTGACGGCCAACGCCGATGGGGATGACCTCGGGCGGGGAGACCAGGTAGGGCGGGAGCTTCTCGACGTCGCACGCCCCCGCCGGCGGCCACTCCTGGGGCAGCTCGATTCCGTTGTGCAAAACGCGGTCACGCTCCATCGGTCGTTCCTTCATTAGCCGTCAGATAGCGGCACGTGCCCTCACAGATGCATGCAGACTGGGCGTCCCTCCGAAGAGGATCCAGCATCTTCTCCGCTGCCTCGCCCCGCCGGTAGCTACGTCACCGTGCGGATTGAGCGGCGGGCCTGGGGTCCGTGACAGCCTCCATGAGGAGCTGGGCATGGCCCAGTTCCATGCCGCCCCAGTTCCCGCGTGCTGCCACCACCATCCGCAGACTCGGGATGATAATCATGACCTCTTTGCCCCAGTGGCCGTTGGCCTGGACCGTGTCGCGAGGGAGGCCCGGGGCGAGGAGCCTGTCCGTCCCCGGCACCCGCTCGTTGAACCACCAGTTGAACCCATAGCCCCCCGGGCCCAGGGCCGACTGGTCGCTGCCGCCCCCGTGGGTCCCGATGCCCAGGTAGTCGGTCCCTGCTTCCTTCGTGCGCGGAAGGTCCGCCGGCACGTCGGCCCTCATGTAGGCGTCAAAGTAGCGTGGCCGCAGGAGCTGCCGGTCTTTCCACCGTCCCTGGTGCATCCAGAACAGACCGATGCGGGCAAAGTCCCGCGGGCTAGCGTCCACGCCGAACCCGCCCCGCGAACCGAAGACCTCTCCGTCCTGAAACTCAAGCGGTGAGAGCCGTTCCCTCAGCGCCTCGTCGAGGGTCTGGTCGAACACGGCGGCGAGCAAGCTGGCGTAGAGCTTGATGGCGTAATCGTTGTAGGCCCAGTGCGTGCCCGGGGCTTCGGCCCGGGCGTAGCCGCTGGTCATGTCCGCCAGGTGGCGGAAGGTCATGGTGTGGTCCTTCTCGATGAGGTCCTTGCCGGGCCAGCGCTTCTGTACCCAAGGACGCACCGAAGCATCCACCGAGGGGACCCGCTTCTCCTCCACTGCGAAGAAGAGGAGCGTGCTTATCACGGGCTTGCTCGCCGAGGCCCAGTCGCCCCGCTTCGCCGGGTCGCCCCACGTCTTCACCAGGTAGCCGTCGCGCACGACGACGCCGTCGCCTCCGACGCGGGAGGCGAATGCCTCGAGTTTCGCCGGGTCGAGGTCTGCCTGCTCGGGCGAGCGCACCACCCATTCGCGGTCCGGAAAGACCGTCTCGGCCGCTAGGGCCGCTCGGCATGCGGTCAGCAGGCTCATGCCCGCTGCCATCGCCCAGGGAAAGGACGGGTGGCGTGACCGGAGGGTGCTCGGGTGACCCATGAGAAGACTCCTCTGCGTAAGTCGTAGTTTCTTGGCCAGGCCAATAATCAGCGTAGCCTCGCGCTTCCCCAGCCCCGGCACTCGTTTGCTCCAAGCGTCACATCTCTCCACCTATGGCAACACACTACAATTGTCTTCCGAGGTATACATACGTCGCGCCCCGCACGAATGTCAAACGTGGTTCGCCACGGTTTGCCCGGACCTCAGGGGGAAATGTAGAGGGAGGTGGGCGCCACACGTTGACGCAGGCAGTCAGGCAAGAGCGAGAACACGACAGCCCGGGCACGGGCCCGGCAAAATCGGTTCGGCGCGACCGCGTACCTCTTGAATCCTGCACCGCAGGCTCGTGGACCCTGTCCGCGGGAAGCCGGCCCGGCTTGTTCGAAGCATCACCATCCGTCTCCGCCCCCATTCACCCTCTTTTTCGACCGGGCCTTTCCCCTGCCTCGCGGCTTGCCCTTACCGGCTGGGCCCGACAGGCAAGGGACTGAGGCCCCCTGCGCGGCCCCAAAGGCGCAGGCGGAGTTGTTCTTCAACGCGCGGACTTTTCGCTTCCTCTGTGACCCCGCAGGCCAGCTCGGACCCGGGCGATGATTTGAGCTTCTTCCGGCGGACGCTGGACCGAGCCCGCTAGCAGGGGGTCGTCGGTTTCCTCCATGATCCGCTCCAGCGACCGTGCCAGCTCTGCCTCGACCTCCGAAACAAACGCGCTGCCAGCCAAATTTTCCTCCTCCCAAGGATCGTTCTCCAGATCGTAGAGCTCCACGGCAGGCCGGGGGGCGAGATGGTCGTCGCCCATGTCGCGGCGCGTAAGCCCCTTCTCGATATCGGCCGGCAGGGACAGGGTTGGACCTTCGTTGTAGTTCCTGATGTACTTGTGGCGTTCGGTCCTCACACACCGCTTGTAGTCGCTCGAGTGGGTGTTCTTCTCGGCAAAGATGATTTTCCGGGGCTCGAAGGCGCGTTCCCGGAGCAACCCCCAGAAGGAGCGGCCCTGGAGACCGGCCGGCACGGCTGTTCCGGTCGCCTCCAATAGAGTGGGCAGGAGATCGACGTTGCTGACGAGTTCTCGGCGGACTTCGCCCGCCTGGATCGCCCCTGGCCACCACATGATGAGGCAGGTGTTAATTCCAGGGTCATAAAGGGTCGCCTTGGCGCGCGGGAAGGCAATGCCGTGATCCGTGGCAAACACGACGATTGTGTCCTCATCGAGGTTGGCCGCGGACAACGCCTTCAGGATCCGGCCCACGGCGGTGTCCATCGTGCGGATGGAGCCGTGAAACATGGCCAGGTCCTCCCGCGCGCCAGGCGTGTCTCTCATGTAGGGCGGCACGTTAACGTGAATGGGATCGTCGGCTTCATACCTTTCGTATGGCCGGTGCACCTCGGTAAAGCCCACGCGGGCGTAGAAAGGACGATCGCCCCGGTGCTGACCGCGCAGGAACTCCACAACCTGGGGTGCCACATCGTCGCACCCGCAGCCGGCTTCTGGCGCCCACGTGTGATGGAATCCCAGGCGGGCCCGATCTTTGACCTCGTGCTGAAGGCCGAAAAGGAACGTCTCGTACCCCGCCTCACCCAGCATCTGGGCCAGAGTGACGTTGCCTTCCGGGAGGTCCCAGCCCAGGTTCACCAGCCCCATAAGACCGTTCATGTGAGGGTACTTGCCTGTGAAAATGGCTCCCCGGCTGGGGCTACAGAACGGCGCAGTAGCGAAGTGACATGTGAAACGGACCCCTTCGGAGGCCAGCGCGTCCAACGCGGGGGTCCGGACCGAACTCTCTCCGTACGCGCCCAGCCGGGTCCCGAGGTCGTGCACAATGAGGACGAGAATGTTGGGGGAATGAGTCAGCCTCCCTGCCATCTTACCTCCTCCTGTGTCCCTCCGAGGATCGTGCTTGCGGCTTCGCCGCCTCTTGCTCTCTGCGCCTGGAACAGGTTCTTGCTGGCGAAGCTCGGTTCGCAGGTGAGGTCGACTCCCAGCCTTCTCAGTCCCGCTTCGTCCCCGGAGGTGGGGATGTGGGTCAGGTGCACCTCGCATCCCTGAAGTCGGCGCAGTTGCTCCATGGCCAGTTGAGCTGTGGGACTGGTGGCGGCGCTGATGCTCAACGGGATCAGCGCTTCTTCCAGGCCCAGGCTCACCGACTTCGAGCGGAGGATATCCTTCTTCGGACCCGCTGTCGACTCTATGATGTTTGCTCCAGTTCCTCATCTTGGCCGATTTCAAGGAGGCACACGGCTAGCAAGTCCCGCACGTCCTGATCGTCGTTGGGGTTCAGCCTGAGCATCTCGCGGTAGTGGGCTGCAGCTTCCTCCTTACGCCCGACGGCGTAGAGGCACTGGGCCAGACCCAGAGGGGCGCGCATGTAGGGCCTCGTCTCAGAAATGGCCCAGAAGTCGCCGATGTCCTCCCCGAACGTCTCCTTGCCCAAGGCCCGCTCCCTTGGAGCCACGAGAATGCCGGCCGGCGGGGTCTATGAAGATCCTGCGCGATACGTATCTGGTACGCCGCCCATGCCCGTTGGGTCCCGGTGATCGGCAGCCCTGCCAGGAAGCAGTGCAGGTCGTGGGCAAAGAGCTTCGCCGACCGATAGCGCCGGCTGGGGTCCTTCTCAATGGCCTTGTGGCAGATGGTCGCCAGGTCCTTGGGAATGCGCCGATTGACACGGTGCAGAGGCGGCGGGTCCTTTGTCAGAACCTGCCCGAGCACCGCCTCCCGGGTTTCGCCCCGAAAGGGAATGTTCAAGGCCAGCATCTCGTATAGCGTCACACCCAATGAGTAGATATCAGTGCGGAGGTCAATCCGGTGCTGCTGGGCCCGCACCTGCTCAGGGCTCATGTAGGCTGGTGTGCCCATCATCTCCCCGGAGACCGTCATGCTCGGCACAGCCAGGAAACGTGCTATACCAAAGTCGGTCACCATCGCATGGCTATCGAGGGTGAGAATGAGATTATGGGGCTTGATGTCACGGTGGATGACCCCCTGGGAGTGCGCATACTCCAGCGCCTCGGCCACTTCCATAGTGAGCCGCGCCGCCGTACGAAAGTGCTTCTGAGTGAGGGTTGTGCGTCCACCACGGGCGCGCGAAGCTTTGCATCTCTCCCGGGTCTCCCGGATAGCCTGGTTCAAGGAGCGCCCTTGGACCAGTCGCATGGCGTAGTAGTGGGTGCCTTGCTCTTCGCGTTGGGCGTAGATGGGAACGATGTTGGGATGGTCGAGACTCGCGGCTGCTTGGGCCTCCCGACGAAAGCGCTCTACGTCGCGCTGCTCGGGAGTAGCGCCAGGGGGGAGGACCTTCAGGGCGACCAGACGGTTGAGGGAAGCCTGGACGGCCTCATAGACCACCCCCATCCCCCCACGCCCGATCTCCCGGACGATCTCAAAACCACCCAGACGCCTGCGCTCGTCGCCCACTGGAACCACTCCCCAGCCCACGGCCACATCGCCAGACTGAGCACTAAGCCTCTCAAACCCTACCTGTAGTGCCCGTCACAGTCAAGAAACCGTGAGGCTCAGAGCCCGGATTGCTGAAGGACCGGCTCGCGAGGTCTACTTGGTCATCATCGGCCAGCACCCCAGAGGAGGTGGTGAGGTTGCCAGCTCGCCGGCAAGCCAGTGGTGCTGCAGATATGCTGGGCGGGGAAGGCCACTGTGGGAACAAGGTTTCATCAGTACTCCAGCCAGCTCAACGCCTTCCGCTTCTCCTCTGGCAAGAGGTGCTGGCCGCCCCGACGCATTTCCTTGGTCTGGTGGCCCATAGAGTGGTCGATGATCCGGTCATCGACGCTAGCCGAGGTGATGTGGCCGCTGAAGGAGTGATTGAGAACGGAAACGCCATGCCCAGCGATCCCTGTGGTCGTGCACCGCAGTCCCCAACGGGTATCTCTGCGCCACCGGAGCGTGGAGTCGGTAGCTGGCTTGTGACCATTTTGTGACCACGCAGGACCAAACCAGATAAAAGCAGATAAAAACAAACAAAAGACACAAATCGTGCTAGCAGGAGGCCTTATGCCGTAACTACAGGCAAAGAAAAGAGTTGCGGAATCCGGCCAAAAGGAAATCCTGGTTCGAATCCAGGCTCCTCAGCCAGTTGCTCGGCAAGTCGACTACCCATCGCTAACCGGGCCTCGCCCCGGGTTGGGTGCAGCCCCGCGTCCCTCAGCCTCACCTGAGGAGCCTCAGAACGTAGAAGTCATAGGGCCCGACCTCGAAGGTTGCCGTTGGTTCGACCGTGCGGGCATACGTGAGGTCCTCAACCTTCCTGACCGACACGGTCGGCCGCAGACTGGCGGTGACGGTCCGCTCGGTCATGTTGTAGACGTAGGTCAGGTAGCCGTCACCGAACGCTACCGTGCGCGACTCCAGGCCCGGCACCCTCTCGCCGGTCGGGGACTTCACTCGCACCAGACGCTCGACCTCGGCCCGGTCATACACCCAGTCCAATACATCACCAGTGCTTTCCTGCTCCAGTTGCACGGCCGAATAGATGATCTCACCCCGTCCCCGGCTTCGTGACACTATCGCAGGACTGCCGTCCTCAAATGTGGCAAGCACGTCGTGGTCGCCGCTCAGCCTGATGGTCTGTTTGATACCCCGACCGACCAGCGTGTCCGCTGGCCTGGCGCCGTCGGCTGTCCAGGTCACCGTGGCCGTGGGTTCGTCGGTCACAATCGTCTCAGCGATGGGTCCTTGGATGAAGTCGTATTCGGAGCCCGGCATGGCGACACCTGGGCGGGCTTTGCTGGCGAGGTACTTGGGGACCTCCTCCTTCACAATCTCGATGCCGATATCCTTCAGGTAGTGTCGGCGGCGATTGTATTCGTCGGCGACGAAGGAGGTAGGCATGAGCACGACCGTACCCCCCGCCTGGGCAAAGGACAGAACCTTCGCGGCCACGTCGGCGTTGGCGTAGTAGGCCCCGGGCACAATGATGACCTTCAGGTCCTCCCGGATGCCCGCCTTGACCTGACGGGAGGTGATGAACCCCATCGGGGTGTCGAGCAGCGTGCCAGCACGATAGCATTTCTGCAGTTCCAGGGTGTAGGGGGTGTTGACTCCGCGGCGACCGGTGGTGCCCGGGAAGCGCTGGATGAGGGAGGCCCGCGAGTACAGGAGAGCCGCCTGGGGACTGGCTTTGGGGAACTGGACCACGTACTCGCTCAATCGGCGTACGTCCAGGGCCCCGCGCAGCGTGGCGTAGGCGTGGGGCAAGGTGCTGTTCACCCCGCTTCCGGTCCAGTCGTAGAAGTCGATCACAGCCGCGCCGTGGAAGAACATCAAAGGCATGAGCCCCCCGGTGGCGTGATACTCGGGATCATGGATCAGCGCATCGGGGTCGATGCTGTGCTGCAGGTCCATGAAGGAGGCTGTTCCCCACGAGCGGCTGCCCGTCTCCGAGAGGAAGGCGTCGACCACACCGTTCACCCGGAGGTACTCCTCGTCAATGCCCTGATGGGCGAATCCGCTCCCGAAGGGCTGTCCGCCCCCGGTGCTCATGGGCCAGCCCGGCAGTTCCTGCTCGACGACCTTCCTGGCCCAGAGCAGGTAATCAGTGAAGCGCCAGAGGTTAAACTCTCCGAAGTCGTAGAACTTGGCCGGATTCTGTTCTGCGTTCCACTGGACCGGAGGGAGCGTGACTTCGTCGAAGTGCGGAAGTTCCGTCTTCCAGGTCTGGTTGAGCCGTTCAATGGTCCCGTACCGTCGCCTGAGCCAGTTCTGCCACTTGACCTTGCTGGGCTCGTCGTAGTTCTGGTAGGTCAGTTCCCACTGCAGGGCCAGTACCTTGTAGCGGTCGTAGTTCGGGTCTTCTTTGAAGGCCCGAGCCTTGGCCACGATGGACTGGCGCACCGTCTCCAGCATGGGTGGGTAGTCCAGGCTGATGATGCATTCGGTCTCCTGGCCGCCGTATCCCCCGATGCTCCACCTGTCCTTGATGATGTGTCCGCACCACCCGCCGTCGAAGACCCGGTGTGACTTCGGGTCTTTCTGGTACAGTTCCCAGATAGGGGTCTGATGGAAGTCATACCGATGCGCGCCCACCGAACTGACGAAGCCCCAGAGTTGCCCCCGGCCTGCATAGCGGTGGTCCACCCTCCTCCTGCCTCGGCGGGTGGTCACGAGCAGAACGGGCCTGCCGTCCAGATAGAAGTAGTTCCCCTGCTTGACCAGCCTGCCGTAATCGGGGATGGGAGGGACCTCGCGCGGGTCAGGCGTTCCTGCCAGCAGAGCATCCAGTTGCCGGGATTCGTACTGAATCTGTCGCACGAGAAACGCCGACCAGTCGGCCCGGTGACTGGCGATTCCCTCGTCGTCCCAGTCCTGTTCGACGAACTTGCTCCCGACCGTGAGCGGGACCTCGGCGTACAAAGTCGCAAGTCCCTCCGCCTTGGCCTTCTCGACCTTGACCTGGAGGCCCGCCAGGGCCTGCCGCAACTCCTCCTGGCTCATCTCCTGCCCCTCCAATCTCCCAGCGAACAGCGTCAGCCCACCGAGGAGGAGGCACAAGAACCCGACCAGACTCAGGCTAATCTCACTCGTGGAAGCCATGGTTCCCTCCAGTTCCCCGGAAACAGTAACGGGCCGCTGGGTCCACAATTCGTCCGGGAGCCACCAGACAGACGCTGGCGACACCGTGCAATACACGCTCCTTGACGGAGGATACGAAGGCGCGGAAGCGGGCGCAAGTCCGATTCCACGGCAAAAGAGCCAGCGGACGCCACCGCGCCTCAGGGGCCTCCGTCCCCGGTCTCTCTGGCTGCAGCCACCGCAAATCACAGACAGTGGTATGAGGCAAGGGGACGAAACGTGTGTTGATGATCGGGCTAACGGCAATGGCAGGTGTGCTCAGCAGACAAGGCCCAACTTGGCCGACAACGCATTTGCCCGGGCAGAGCCCTGAAAGCGAACCACTCACCTGGTGCCGGGAGGGGGATTCGAACCCCCACAGGAAATAAATCCCACTAGGCCCTCAAGCCAGAACAGCCTGTTTCCGCAACGTCAGCGGTAACAAAGGCTTACGGCCAGACCCCGACCTAGCCGTCGGCAACGACTTGCACAGCCCGAATGAGGCGTACGCTAGCGAGGTCGGTTCACTCACGTTGGCCTGGACAGCGCCTGAGGAAGGGGAGCCGCGGCTTGAGACCAAAGGGCCCGGTTTGCACATCTATCTCGTTCGGCAGCGCGTTCGCTCGACCCGTAACGACGGGTTGCGCATGAACGAGACGTGGGACGGGCAGCTATGGGTTGTCGTTGACATCATTGGCTATGCCAGCAGTATCTCCTTCGTGTACCCTGACGCCCAGGACAACTGGCAAGCCACGTTTACGGTTTCGCCACTCTGGGGCTGGAACGTGGCTACGAGGAACTACCTGATGTTCGAGGCGGTGCATGGGCCCGCCGGCGCCTTACCAGCAGTCACACCTACTGGCGGACCCTCGGTTGCTACAGCGACAGGATGTTTGGTGGGGGCAGAAATGGGGACAGTTGATTTCAAGCAAGACGGGTCAAGCTAACGCATGACTCTTGGAGGACTTCGCCGCAACTCCTTGATGAGACTTGACCTGAGATGGGCCTCCTTGTGCGCACCCGACACTGTCCGCTGTCGAGGACCGGCGATTTCTCGGACTCATAATCCGTTGGTTGGAGGTTCGAATCCCTCCCCCGCTACCAGTAACGCTTTACCCGGCAATAGGTCACGGCGCCTGCGGCCACTTCCTTGAGAGTCCAAAGCGCGTCGTAACACGCATGTGCCACGTCAACCGGGAACGGCCTTGACCTCAGCACACCCTCACTTGACCCCTGCTCCGTTTGAGGGATTGCGCAGAGGTATGGTTAGCTCGTGGCCTTGAGTTGCATGGCCTGAGGTTGCTCGAACTGGTGGACGCTCGGACTGCGAATCTGGACGTCGGAGGTCCGCACAGGGGCGGAACGGCGTGCGCCTTGGTCACCTACGGCTGGACGACTACGAACGGGATGGCAGGCAGTACGCCGAGCGAGACTCGCCGGGTCTGGGTCGCTGGCTTGGCGCCGTCTTCGCCTTCCTTCTTGACCTCGGTCTCACGGAAGACCTCGACGATCAGGTTGCCGGCGAACCCGGCCTGGACCGCTTCGCCTTCTACCTTCAGTTGAAACGCCAAGCCACCGGGGACGGCCCTGACGTCCTGAAGGGTGATCCCCTCGGGCGGTTCCCACAGTTCCAGCTCGATCTTTCCGAGCCTGGCAAGCCTGGGGGTGTTGAGCCGAACCGGGGCCGTGCCTCCCGCGGGAACCCGGACGGGGCCGAGGCCCGCCAATTCGACCGGAAGCGGGCGCCATCTGGTCGGCCTGACGACGACCGTGAGCTCCTGCGAAGGCACCAGATGGCAGTAAAGGAACGCCTGCATCACGTCCTCCGAGGGAACGACGGGCCGGCTGACCGTTTCTCCGTCGATCCGGGCGCGGCCCTCCAACTGCAACGCGACCGGCTGATCCACAGGCTTTTGGGGCGCCGCCAGGGTCATGCGGACGCGGTCACGGCCGCTGGGGACTCGTCCTCCGCTCAGCGCGAAACCAGCGGGAGCGTCCTTGAGCACCAGCTCGACTTCGCCCTCGAACCCATCTTTCCGCAACACGTGCACGGTGAAGGGAGCCACGGTGCCGGCGCGCATGCTTAGGCTGGAGGGGGTCATGCGTAGTGCGAAGTCGGGCCGCGGGGGAGCGATGCGCAAACGGTAGCCATAGGCCTCGCCGCCGTGATTCTGCGCGTCGGCCAGGTGCACATAGTAAGTCCCATCCTCCGGCAGCCGGACGCTCAGGTACGAATCAGCGTGGTGTGTGAGGGACCCCATATCTCGGTGCAACTGGCCATCCTTCTGCATGTAATCGTCGTTCCATTCCAGCACGCGCCCCGACGCGTCGGTCACCCGCAGCAGCGAATCCAGCGGGGAGTGCAATCGGCGGGCGAGCACTTCGGCCACCACTTCATCACCGGCACGGCCCTCGAACTGGTACACGTCCACGTCGCCGGGCCGGATGATGCGGCCGTTGACGATCCGCGGGAGGTCGATCCGCTGCGCGCTTTGGGTGTCATCGTTGGGTTCGGTTTCAGTGCACTCCGGCAGCGTGTCCACGGCATAGGTGACTTCGTTGGATACGCGTTCGTTCTCGCGCAAGGTGGTCTGCCGGATGTGGTCGTCGCCCGGCTGGGTGTCCAACCGCAATCGCTTGCTGGCCAGGTTCCAGCCGTCGATGGCGGCGACGGTGCTGACGCCCGCCCGGCCCCCCAAAGGAAACGTCTGGGTGATGAAGGGAAGTTCGCCCACGGCGATGCGATAGACGAAATCCTCCCGCCCGCGATAGATGGAATCACGTATCTCCAACTCGTATTCTCCGTCTTCAGGAATCTGGCAGAGGAGGACCGGGTCCGGATGGAAACGGTAGTCGTCCGCGAAGGCCACTTCGCGACCCTTAGCATCGTACAGGGCCACCGTGGCCTGGAACCAGCCGGGCACGGCGTCGGCCAGAAACGGAACCAGGCGCCGGGCATGCGTCTCTATCACCAGCTGTTGTCCCCGCCTTGCTCGGAAGCGGAACCGATCGATGTCTCCCGGCATGATCTGTCCGTTCAACACCATGGGCAGATCGATGGGCGGCTCCTTCGGCAAGTAGGCAAACCGGTCTGAGTCATCCGGCTCCTGTTCACGGACCTCCGGTAACGTGCCCACCTGGAAGCACATGGGGTTCGTCAGACCACGAGGGGTCGCGAGCCTCAGTTCCCGGTCGCCAGGCTCCGTGTCGGCATCAATGGTCACCTCAATCAGCACCATTTGACCCAGCTGTGTGTTCATCTGCCGTTTCCCGAGGTATCGCCAGTCGAGCAACTGGTCCGACACGTTCTGCAATTCCCTCAAGCTCATGTCTGCCAGGTTCCGGAGCAACGGATGTGCCGGCAGTTCCGCCGGCACCGCCTGTGCCGCTTCCTTGCCTTGCGGCCCTTCGTTTCTGCTCGCGGCCGGCCTGCCGGGAAGGGGGGGGACCCAACCCTTTATATCCAACTCCGCCAGTCGTTGGTTCCTCAGTTCCTCAAGCTGTCTGCGAAGCTCCTGGCGCTGTTCCCTGTCCAGGTTCCTGGGAGGCCTGTAATGCGTGATGACCTTCGCATGCACATTGTCACCGGAGACGTAGGCGTCGGTGACGCCGCGAAGGAACTGACCGCCTACCAGGACCTCAAAGGTCCTGCCCTGCTGTCCCCCCGCGGGAAAGACGTAACCGATGTGGGGTTCCCATTTCTGCGCCGCCCCACACACAGCCGGCACACATGCGGTCAACACGAGGAGCAACAGGAATCGGGATACTCTCATGATTGTGCTCACAGATCACATGATCTCTGTCAGTCGGCCGGCGCTCTCTTCGCCGGCCTCGCTCGCCGGCAGCACCTGAACGTCCAATCCCCGCGGATTGGGCAGCGGGCCGTCGGGATCGATGCCGAGCAACACGTACATGCTGCCGATCAAGTCTCGCGGATACACGGGACGTTCCACCACTTCCGCGCCCTTCTCATCCGAGGCCCCGACGACGCAGCCACCCTTGAACCCCCCGCCGGCTACCACGGCGGAGAAGCACTTGCCGTAGTGCCCCCGGCCGCCGTTCCACGGCGGATCCCACTGGACCTTCGGCGTCCGCCCAAACTCCCCGCTCCACCATACGATCGTGCTGTCGAGCAGGCCGCGGTCGGTCAGGTCCTGCAACAGCGTGGCCATGCCCCGGTCCATTTCCGGCAGTTTCCTACGCATGATCCCAAAGTGCTGCTTGTGGGTGTCCCACCCCTTGTAGTTGATGGTCACGTAGGGCACGCCATGCTCGACCAGCCGGCGCGCCATCAAACAGGACTGGCCAAACGTGTTGCGGCCGTAGCGCTCCCGGGTCTCGTCTTTCTCCTCCGACAGGTCGAACAGCCTCCTGGCGTCCCCGAACATCATGTCGTAGGCCTCCGTCTCGCACCGGTCAAGCTCTTCGAAGTACGGGTTTGCCGGCATGGCCGTCCCCAGCGTATCGAGGGCATGGAGCAGGCCCCGCCTGCTGTGCTGGCGCTTATCCGAAATGCCCGGCGCGACGATCCCTTCCACGGCGAAGGGCGTCCGGTTGGGATCGCCGCCCGTGGCGAACGGCTTGTATCGCTGGCCCAGGAACCCGGCCTCGGAAAAACGGCCCTGAGGCTGGGTCAGCACGATGTAGGGCGGCACCAACCCTTTGTAGCCGTGGTCGTACCCCTTGAACAGCGACACGACAGCCCCAGCGCAGGGATAGACCAGCCGGCCGGGCTTGCGGCCGGTCTGCACCATGTAGGACGCCGTTTCGTGCGCGTTGATGCCGTGGGTCATACTGCGAATGATGGCGTGTTTGTCCGCCTGCTGCGCCAGCAACGGCAACTGAGCGCTGATCTGGATGCCGTCCACATTGGTGGGGATCGCTTTGTTGAAGGGGCCGCAGTAGTCGTCACCCGCATCTGGCTTGGGATCGAAGGTGTCAAGATGGGCCGGGCCGCCCCACATCCAGATCTGGATAACCGACTTGGCTGGCGTCCGCTGCTCCGCCGACCAGGCCAGCACGCCGAAGTGATCGCCCAAGGTCAGACCGGCGGCGCCGAGGAGCATGCATTTCAGCACGTCGCGCCGGGTGACGGCTCCTGTGGATAGCTGTGGGACCATGCTCCTTGCCTCGCCTGTCATCGTATCGACGCGCCAATAGTATCTGACCAGCTCAGTGCCGGTACAGGAACTCCTTCGTGTTGACGAGCGCCCATGCCAGGTCCTC
>CBDVDV010000055.1:0-18358 GCA_965372835.1 uncultured bacterium
AGTGCAAATACCTTAGAGAGGCGGCCATCACGCGCTTCGCCGAGGTGGCGAAGGAACACGAAGTCGCCGAGCCGAGAAGATTCATCGGCAAAAAGCGTGCGCGTTCGTATATCGGCGATCGAGAGTGCCCGACCGCGCGCTGCACCTGGGCGGTGTTCGCTGACGCTTCGTACCGCCAGCCGAAGCGCGGGAAAGTCCGTCTGAGAGTGTGTGTAGGCCGGGTCTCGGGCATGGGGGCGACTCCTCTGGGCCTCCGTTATAGAAGGGAGTGAGGCGATTTTTCTGTAGTTGGCGGGGCTTTGAGCGTACTATAAAGTAGGGCTGCGAACTCCCAGGTCGTGCAGGGCGTCAGCAAGGTGGCGGGGTACAACCATCCCGTTGTGAGAGGTCCGCCATGGGGAGCATTCGACGTGTGGTCAAGCGGTCGGCTTGGCGACTGGGCTTCGACCGGGCCAGTCGGCTCTTGGCCTGGGCCCTGGTTCTGCTCGGAGTTTTCGTCTGCCTGGCCGTCGTGGCTGACAGGCTCTTCTACATGGGCCCTCCCGTCGTGTATGCCATCCTGGCAGCGGCTGGGCTCGCGGTCTGTGGGGTCATCGTTCTCTCCTTTCGAGGCTGGCCGACCCAGTTCCGGGCAGCTGTCGAGATCGACGACCGCTTGCACCTTTCTGAGCGCCTCTCTTCAGCCCTCGCCGTAGAGGAGTCCGACGACCCGATGGCCCGCGCTGTGGTCGATGATGCCAGCGCCTACGCCTCGGGGGTGCCGGTGGCTCGGACCTTCCCGCTTCGCTTCCACCGCGAGTATCTGGCCGCGCTCTGTGTTGCCCTTCTGTCCCTGGGACTTTTCGCCTGGATGCCTCAGTACGACTTCCTGACCCGCCGGGCGGAAGAGCAGGAGTTGAAAAAGGAGCAGGACGCCGTCAAGCGGGAAGCCAAACGGATGCGCCGGGAGCTCGTCAAGTTGAAACAGTACGTCGAACTTCACGGGCCCAAGGAAGCCGAAGCCCACCTGGAACGCATGGAAAAGGTCATCCGTCAGCTGGAGAAGGGCACCATGAAGCGGGCCGAGGCCATGGCCGAGCTGAGCAAGCTGGCCCAGGTGATGCGGGACGCGCGCCAGGGGCTTGCCAAGAAGGGAGTCATGCCCAAAGGCACGCTCAAGAAGCGCGGCTTCGACCTGACCAAGAGCCTGGCCCGGGCCCTCCAGAACAAGGACTTCGAGAGCGCCGCCCAAGAACTCAAGGCCCTCGCCGAGCAAGCCACGGCCCAGCAACAGCTTTCCAAAGAGCAGTT
The DNA here is from genome assembly GCA_965372835.1 of uncultured bacterium. Classification (GTDB taxonomy): domain Bacteria; phylum Planctomycetota; class DG-23; order CBDVDV01; family CBDVDV01; genus CBDVDV01. The sequence goes on from CBDVDV010000055.1 coordinate 1,291, forward strand.
GGAGCAACTGAGACAGAGGCTGGCGGAACTGATTGAGAGGCTGAAAGAGCAGGACCTTGAGGAACTCGCCGAGAAACTCAAGGCGCTCTCCGAGGAACTGGCTGCCGAGGGACTCTCCGCCGAAGAACTCGAGCGGCTCAAGGAGCGGTTAGCTGAACTGGGCAAAGAGCTGCAAAGGAAGGGCATGATCGCCCTTTCTGACGAGTTGAAGAGACTGGCTGAGCAGCTCGCCACCTCTCAGCAGGCCCGGATGCGGGCGGCCCGCCTCCAGCGGGAGCTTTCTGAGCTGGCCCAGTGTCTGGGCGAGTGCCCGGGGTTGTGCAATGCCCTTTCGGCCATGGCGGCCACGCTTTCGCAAGGCGACCTGGAAGGACTGGCCGAGGCCATGCGGGCGGCCCTGGTGGAGTTCGATGAGTTGGCGCAACTGGAGGCAGAGCTTGCCATTCTCGCCGTCTGCCGAGGGCTGTGCGAAGGCGGTCAACGGGGCCTGGCCAACCGGCTGCTCGCCACCTGGGACGGTTCGGGCATCTACTCCAAGGGCGACAGCCGGCGTGTGGGTCCGGGGATGAGGGGTCCGGGCATCGGCCGGGGCGGGGTTGCGCCGGTTGAGCCCGGAGAGGTGGCTTTCGACCCGACCAAGATCAAAGGCCAGGTGCGGCCCGGGCGAGTTGTGGGAAGCTACTTCGTAGGTGGCACCCAGCTCAAGGGCGAGGCCAGGGCGGAGTACCAGGAGACGGTGGCGGCGGCCGCGCGGGAGGCCGCCGATGCCATCCAGAAGGAGGAGATTCCGCGGGCCTACAAGGACTACGTGCGCGACTACTTCGAGGAGATGAGGAAGGAGTAGGCCCCACTGGTATGGCGCAAGAGGATGCAAAAGATGAGGTGGACGGGCGGCCTGAGCTTCGGGATTGCGTTCACAGTGTTGCTGGCCGCCGGCTGCGGAGCAAAGCGCTCCGGCAGTGCTGAGGTCGTCGTCTACACCTCGGTGGACCAGGTTTACGCTCGACAGGTCTTCGACCGATTCGCCGAGCGCTCGGGTGTGCGCGTTCGGCCGGTCTTCGATACCGAGGCGGGAAAGACCACCGGTCTGTACCGTCGGCTCCTCGCCGAACGCCGGCGCCCGCGAGCCGACGTCTTCTGGAACAACGAAATCTCCCGGACCATCCAACTTGCTGACCAGGGCCTGGCCGCAGACCTCTCCGACCTCGTACCCGAGGACATACCTCGGCGCTGGCTCGACAGCGAGGGAAAGTGGGTCTCCTTCAGCCTCCGCGCCCGGGTCATTGTCTACAACACGAATCTTCTTTCACCAGAGGAGGCGCCCAAGACCCTGCGCCAGCTCACCGAGGAGCGTTGGCGGGGTAAGGTGGCCATGGCCAACCCGCTCTTCGGCACCACGGCCAGCCACATGGCCGCGCTCTACGAGGTGCTGGGTGAGGAGTCGGCCGAGACCTTTCTGCGCGACTTGAAAGCCAACGAAGTCTGGGTCGTCCAAGGCAACTCGGTGGTCCGCGACGTCGTCGCCCGCGGGGAGGTGCCCGTCGGCCTGACCGACACGGACGACGTCTTCGCCGGTATCGCCGATGGAATGCCCATTGCCCTGGTTCTGCCCGACCAGGCTGGTCTGGGCACCTTGGTCATCCCCAACTCGGTCATGATGGTCGCCGGCGGCCCGAATCAGGAGGCCGCCCGGACGTTCGTCCGCTTCCTGCTTCAGCCCGAGGTGGAAGAGTTGCTCGCCTTTTCGCGGGCCAGGCAGCTGCCCGTCCGCTCCGCTGTGAGTCGGCCCGAAGAACTGGTCCCGCTGGCTTCTGTTCGCGCCATGGACGTAGACTACCGGCGGGTGGCCGAGCGTATGCCCGAGGTGGCCCGCCGACTGGAAGGAATCTTCCTGCGATAGAGGAGTCCGGGGGAAACATGTCGAAACGGCTCCTACAGGTGGTAGGGCTCCGGTCTCTGGCCGTCCGGTACTGGGCGTGGATCCTGGCCGTGGCTCTCCTCGCCGTGGGCCTCTTTTGTCTGCGCCTGCTCGAGCACGATGCCTCCGCTGAGTGGACCGTTCCCGCGGCGGCGGCTCGGGCCTGGCCGGCGGGTGGCAGGCTCTTTTTCACCAGCGTCGCTTTAGCCGCCTGCGCCCTGGTCTTGGCGCTGGTCTTTGGCTTCCCGGTGGGCGTCCACCTGGGGAGGCAGGGCGGCATCGTGCTCACCGCTCTGGTGCTGGTACCGCTGGCTTTTCCACCTCAACTGTCGGCTTACGTCTGGCGGTTCCTTTTGGAGGACGTCAGCGGGCTCTTCGGCGGGGCGGGGGCGTGGTGGCGCTCGCCCCGATGGAGTTTCTTCGGCGCCGCCTGGACGCTGGCAGCTGTGGGCTGGCCGGTGGTGGCGCTCCCCGTGGCCGTGAGCATGAGGCTTCGGGGCACCCGGCTGGAGGAGGAACTGGCAACCCTTGCCCGTCCGCGGGCGGTCTTCTGGGGAGCCGTGGTTCCGGGGCTCCTGCCGGGGTTGCTGGCCGGGGCCGGCGTGTTTTTTCTGCTGGCTTTGTCCAACTATGGCGTCCCGCTCATGTGGAACGTGCCCTCGCAAAACGTGGCCGTCTTTGCCAGGCTGGCGGCGTTTTACAGTCCGGGCGAGGCCCTCGTGCTGGCCCTGCCACTTCAGGTGACGGCGCTGGCGCTGTCGGCGCTGGGACTGCTCTGGCTCTCGCGCCGGCCTTACGGGCTGGATCTCGGTGAGACGCAGGTGACGGCAGGCGGGCGCGTCGGCAGCAGTTCACGCCCGCTCGCAGTGCTCTCCGGCCTGGTGCTCCTGGTGACCATTGCTCTTCCGGCAGCAGCGTTCGTCGCCGGGCCGCGGCCGCTCGCCATGCTCAAGACCAACCTGCTTGCGGGGGGCTCGTCCTACGTCTGGGGGCTGGTACTGTCGGGTTTGGGAGCGACGGGAGCGACTTTGCTGGGCTGGGTCCTCGCAACTATGCTTCGGCGGGCACGCCGGGGTGTTGTGGCGGTGGTTGAGTTAGTGGGACTGACGGCCCTTTTTGTGCCCGCGGCGGTCGTCTGCATGATGCTTGCGGGCGCTTTGGCGGGGCCGAACTGGCTTTCGCCCCTTTACGACAGCGTGGCCGTATTCGTGTTGGCGTACGGGCTGCGGTATTTCTACATTCCCTACCGGATGGTGCGCTTCGTCCAGCGGCTGGAGGGTCGTGAGTACCGCGATCTGCAGCGACTGCTGGGTTTGGGGATGCTCCGCCGACTGACTCTGACGGCGTGGGGCGTGTTCCGCCCCGCCATCATCGTCTCCTGGCTGATTGTATTCGTCCTGGTGCTGGGCGAGTTGGAGATAGCGACGTTCCTTGCCCAGCCCGGCCGTCAGCCGATCAGCGTTTTCCTCGACAACCTGATGCACTACGGTCGGTCGGCGGCAGTGAGCCAGTGGGCGATCGTTGTGGTCGCGACGGAGGTGGTCATTGCCTGCACCGTGCTTGCAGTGGGGCTGAATCAATGGCGCAAGTGGCAGGTCAGAACCTGACGAAGAGATTCGGCGAGGCGACCGCCCTCAGCGGTGTCTCCTTCGCAGCGCCGGCTGGCGGCGTGCTTCTGGTGCTGGGGCCCTCGGGGGCGGGGAAGACCACCTTGCTTCGCCTGGTGGCGGGGCTGGAGGAGCCGGACGAAGGGACGGTGAGCATCGGCGGTAAGCCGGTGACCGGTGCGGGCGTCTTCGTGCCTCCGCACCGCCGGGGCGTGGCCTTCGTTTTTCAGCGGCCCACCCTCTGGCCGCACATGACCGCGCTGGACAATGTGGCCCTGGTCCTGGTGGGGCGCGGGCTCCGCCGGCGCCAGCGCCGGCGGAGCGCCGCGGAGATGCTGGGCAGACTGGGGATGTCGGAGCGCCTGGCCGCGTACCCGGCGACCCTCTCGGGTGGGGAGCTGCAGCGGGTGAGCCTGGCCCGGGCCCTGGTGAGTGAGCCCCGGGTGCTCCTTCTGGACGAGCCGTTCGCCTCGCTGGATGCGTCGCTGAGGCAGGAACTCGTCCGCGAACTGGCGGCGCTGAAGTCGGAGCAGGGGGTGACCATGCTCTGGGTGGGGCATCGGTACGAGGAGGCCCTGGCGCTGGCCGACAGGCTTCTTCTGCTTCGGGACGGGGTGGTGAAAGAGAGTGGCGAGCCCCAAACGGTGCTCGCCCGTCCGCGGAGCGTCTTCGGTGCGCGTTTTCTCGTTGACGCAAACATCCTGCCCGGCCGGGTGACGGGGCGGGGACTGGCGGAGACGATTCTGGGTGAGGTGGCGTGTCCGGGAAGGCATCCGGGCGAGTCGGTACTCTTAGCGGTGCCGCCTGAGGCGATCGCGGTGAGCACCAACGGGTCGGTGCGCGGAACCGTGGTGAGGGCCGAGTTTCGCGGTCGCTACTTCGCCTACCAGGTCCGGCTCGGTGACCAGACCGTTCGCGTGCACTCGACGGAGCGCTTGGGGGAGGGCGCCGTCGTGCTGTTGAAGCTCAGACGTGCGCCCGCTCTGCTGGAGGATGGATAAAACGGTGCGTGTCCTTACCGTCATCCTGGTAGTTGTGTGCCTGGGCTGTGAGCGCACGTCGGGCGGCCCGCCGGCCAGCGGGTCGGGCGAGGTGGCGCTCGCATGGGGTGGTCTGGGCCGGACCCCGGGACGGTTCCAGAAGCCCCGAGCGATCGCAGCCTCCGGAGAGCACCTGTACGTCGTGGACATGAGTGGTCGCATCCAGGTCTTCGACCTGGACGGAAACTGGAAGGCCTCCTGGCGGCTGGCCGAGACGAGCCGAGGCTACCCGACGGGTCTGGGGATTGGCCCCGACGGTTCCCTGGCCGTGGCCGACACGCACAACTATGTGGTTCGCATCTACAGCCCGGCGGGAGAGGTGGTCAAAACCATCGGTCGGGAGGGCGGCGGGCGAGGGGAGTTCACCTACCTGACGGATGTCGAGTTCTCTCCGGAGGGTCAGATGTACGTCAGTGAGCACGGCCGACAGGACCGGGTGCAGAGGTTTGACCGTGAGGGGCGGTTCCTTGCCATGTGGGGGAGTGCGGGGGAGGGGCGGGGCGAGTTTCACCGTCCGCAGGCTCTGGCCGTCGACGGCGATGGCTGCGTGTACGTGGCCGATGCCGCCAACCACCGGGTGCAAAAGTTCTCCAGTGAGGGGAAGGTGCTGGCGGTGTGGGGAGAGCCCGGGCGGGGACCGGGCCAACTCCTCTACCCGTACGACCTGGCCCTGGGGCCGGACGGACTCCTCTTCGTGTGCGAGTACGGCAATAACCGGGTGCAGGTCTTCGACTCCGAAGGTCAGTCAGTGAAGATCATCGGCCGACCCGGGCGCGGGCCTGGGGAACTCTCCGGCCCCTGGGCCGTGAGTTGGGTTGGGGGCCGGGGGCTGTACGTCGTGGATACGGGGAACAACCGGGTGCAACTGTTCGCCGAGGCGCTGTGCCTGGCCTCGGCCGGATCGTCCAGGTAGAGAGGAAGCGGTGTCGGTAAACTTCGGCAATCCGATGGCTCTGGCCTTGCTGTTGTCGCTGGTGCCGGTGGTGCTTTGGGCGCGGCGGCCCCTGGCCGGATTGGGGAAGGCCCGTGGGGCTGTGGCCCTGGTGCTGCGCTTTCTCATAACCCTGTTGCTGGTGCTGTCGCTGTCGCGGTTTCAGTGGTCCTTCACACAGGATGAGATGTCAGTGAGCTACGTACTGGACCGCTCGCTCTCCATCCCGGCCGACGCGCAGAAGCATGCGCTCCAGTTCGTTCTGGAGAGCCAGAAGCGGCGGCAGAGCGGTGACACTGTGGGGCTGGTGGTCTTCGGGCGGGGGGCGGCCCTGGAGCGGAGCGTGGAGGCGGCCCCGCTGTTCGAGCTCTTCGAGGAAGAAAGTCCGGACCGGCAGGAGTCCTTGGGGGAGACGGTGGGTCTGCAGTCGGTTGTCCTTCCCGAACGCACGAACATCGCCGCCGGCCTGCGCCTGGCGCTGGGAGCCTTCCCGCCCAGCGACCGAAAGCGCATCGTGCTCATCAGCGATGGAAACGAGAACATGGGCGCGGCCATCGAAGAGGCGGAGACGGCTCGTCGAAACGGTGTCCGTATCGACGTCCTGCCCATCCGCTACCAGTACGATCAGGAGGTGATGGTCGAGAAAGTGGTGGCGCCCGCCAACGTGGATGAAGGCGAGAGCTTCGAGGTGCGCACGGTGGTGCAGGCCTCCAGCGCCCACTCGGCTCGGCTTCACCTCTACGAGAACGGTGTGCTGATCGGCAGTCAGGTGGTCGATCTCGAACAGGGGCGCAACGTCTTCGTCATCACCCGCAAGCTCCCCGAGCCCGGGTACTACATCTACAGCGCCACCATCGAGAGCCCCCAGGACACCCTCTACGCCAACAACACCAGCAGCGCCTTCGCCCTGGTCCGCGGCGAGGGGCGTGTGCTCCTGGTGGCCGGCGACCCGGAGCACGCTGAGCCGCTCCTGGATGCCCTCGAGGCCCAGGGACTCAAGGTCAGGCTTGCCGGTCTCGGTTCGCTGCCGTTGGCTCTGGGTGAACTCATACCCTACGACGTGGTGATCCTCTCCGACGTGCCCGCAGCCAGCCTGGGTGAAGAGGGGATGCGGGCGGTGGAACTCGCGGTCAAGGACTGGGGTGTGGGGCTGGTGATGATAGGCGGGGAGAACTCCTTCGGCCCCGGTGGCTACCAGGACAGCCCCATCGAACGCGCGCTGCCGGTCACCATGGACATCAAGCAGCGGCGGGTGATGCCCAGCGGCGCCTTGGTCGTCATTCTCCACACCTGTGAAATCCCCGAAGGGAACTACTGGGCCCAGCAGATTGCCGGCGCCGCACTCCGGGTGCTCTCACCCACGGACGAGTACGGCATCATCTATTACGACTGGCAGGCCAACGAGAAGTGGCTCTTCAAACTCGAGCGGGTCCAGGACAAGAGTCGCATGGCCTCGCTCATTTCCGGCGTCGCTCCGGGCGATATGCCCAGCTTCATCACCTCGTTACAGATGGCTCACACTGCCCTCAAAGCCTCCACCGCCTCGATCAAGCACGTGATCATCATCTCCGACGGCGACCCCTCCTACCCCAGTGACGCCACCGTCCTGGCCATGGTCGCCGACGGCATTACCATCAGCACCGTGGCCATCGCCCCGCACAGCCAGACCGACGCCGTCCGCCTGGCACATGTTGCCAGGTTCGGCCGTGGCCGTTTCTACGAGCCACTGGACTTCAGCGGCCTGCCGGAAATCTTCATCAAGGAGGCGGCCACCGTCCGCCGGGCGCTCATCTTCGAGGAAACCTTCACCCCCAGCGTGGCCCTCACCAGCGAAGTCACCACGGGTATTCGGCCGGGTGAGTATCCTCCACTTCAGGGGTACGTCTGCACCACGGGCAAAGAGTTGGCCGAGGTCACACTGGTGACCCACCACGACGACCCGCTGCTGGCCCACATGCAGTGTGGGCTGGGACGGACGGTGGCCTTCACCTCGGACGCCGAGCCGCGCTGGGCCGCCGACTGGATGGGCTGGGAGAAGTTCGAGCAGTTCTGGGCGCAGGTGGTGCGCTGGAGTAGTCGGCGGATCGGGGCCGCGGGCCTAAGGGCGCGGTCGGAGATCAAGGACGATCGCGCGCACCTGGTGGTCGATGCCATCGACTCCGAGGGCCGGTTCATCAACGGCATCCGCTTCCAGGGGGTTGTGGTCACCCCCCAGAGCAAAGAAAAACCGATCCGACTGGAACAGAGCGGCCCCGGCCGCTACGAGGCGTTCTTTGACGTTGAGGGGCCGGGAACCCATTACGTCAGTCTCAGTTATACCGACGAAGCGGGCCAGGCGCGCCTGCATACCGACGGGCTGGTCGTGCCCTACTCCGCGGAGTTTCGCGAACTCGGCGGGAATGAGCCGATGCTGACGGCTTTGGCCGAGGTGACCGGGGGGCGAGTGCTGCGGGTCACCGACGACGTCTTCGCGAGGACGTTTCCCGCGGCGCCGCACTTTCGTGACGCCTGGCCGCACCTGCTGCTTCTGGCCGTCCTGCTTGTGCCGGTCGACGTGTTCGTTCGGCGGGTCTTTGTGGACTGGGCGGCGGTTTGGGCACGCATAGCCGAGGCGGTGCGGTGGCTGCCCATGTTCGGCCGGCGGGGCGAGCCGGCCCCCTCGCCGACGCACGTTTCGGCGCTCCTGGGCCGCAAGCGCGAGACCCGCGAGCAGTGGGCCCGTCGAGGGCGCAAGTTCGAACCGACCGGTGACGTGCCGCTTGAGGAGCCGACACTCACTGCCGAGCGCAAACGGGCCCCGGCGAAGGCCGTGATTGCTGAGCGGCCGGCGGAGGAGGGCGAACGGCCTGCCGTGGAACGTGAGGACGAGACATACATGGGCCGCCTGCTCAAGGCCAAGCGCAAGGCACTCAAAGAAAGGCAGCGCGCACAAGATTCCGGGAACGCCAAGAGGGAAGGATAGACCATGGACGTGCAAGAGAAGGCCGAAGAGTTCCGCCGCGTTTACACCGCCCTGAAACGGGAGATTCAGGAATTCATCGTTGGCCACGAGTCCGTCATCGACGGGACGCTGACCTGTCTCTTCGCCGACGGTCACGCCCTTCTGGAAGGGGTACCCGGCCTGGGGAAGACCTACCTGGTCCGCCGACTCTCCGAAGCGCTGGACCTGCAGTTCCGACGGATCCAGTTCACCCCCGACCTCATGCCCGCCGACATCATCGGGACCAACATGGTGCTGGAGGACGAAGCCGGGGAACGGTTCTTCAAGTTCCAGCGCGGGCCGGTCTTCACCAACATCCTGTTAGCGGACGAGATCAACCGGGCTACACCCAAGACCCAGTCGGCGCTGCTGGAAGCCATGCAGGAGAAGAGCGTGACGGTGGCCGGTGAGACCTACTTGCTTGAGGGGCCCTTCGTGGTGCTCGCCACCCAGAACCCCATCGAGATGGAGGGCACCTATCCACTTCCAGAGGCGCAGCTCGACCGCTTCATGCTCAAACTGCTGGTGGGGTACTCCTCACGGGACGAGATCATCACCATTCTGGACCGCACCACCGAAGGCCGACCGGAGGCGGCCAAGAAGGTTATCGACGGACGCGCCGTCATGGACTGGCGGAGGTTCGTCACCCAGGTGGTGGTCGCGCCCCACGTCAAGGACTACGCCGCCCGGCTGGTCCTGGCCACCCATCCGGGAGATCCGTATGCGAGCGAAGTGGTGAACCGCTACGTCCGCTACGGCGCCAGCCCCCGGGGCGCTCAGGTGCTGGTCATGGGCGGCAAGGTGCGGGCGCTGCTGGCGGCGCGGTACAACGTGGCCTACGAAGACATCGCCGCGCTGGTGCTGCCGGGCCTCCGACACCGCCTCATCCTCAACTTCGAGGGCGAGGCCGAGGGCATCTCCACCGACGAGGTGCTGGGTGACGTCCTGGCCCGCGTGCCCACGACCGAATCGGAGGTCCCTACCATGACCGTGGGCGGGGTCGGCAGCCAGGCCTCATCTGAGGAGACGTCGTGAGCCAGGTCCGCTACCAGGAAATCCTGGACGACGACTTTATGGCCAAGATCGAGCAGCTCCGGCTGGTCTCGCGCAAGGTCATCGTCGGCCGCATCCGGGGCGAACGGCTGACCAAAAAGCGCGGTCGGAGCGTCGAGTTCGCCGACTACCGTTCCTACGTCGCCGGCGACGACCTTCGCTTCCTGGACTGGAACCTGTACGCGCGCCTGGATCGCCTCTTCCTCAAACTCTTCCTCGAAGAGGAGGACCTGCACGTCTACCTGCTGGTGGACGCCAGCCGGTCGATGGGCTACGGCGACCCCTCCAAACTGGACTACGCGCGCAAAGTGGCCGCGGCCCTGGCCTACATCGCCATGGCCAACTACGACCGGGTGATCCTGGGCGCTTTCGGGGGCGACGGGTTGAGGCTCGTCGGGCCGCTGCGGGGAAAGCACCAGATCCTCCGGGTGCTGGACTTCCTGGCAGCGCTCGAAGCCGACGGCCCCACCAGCCTGGAGCCGGTCTTCAAGCAGTTCGCACTGACCCAGCAGCGACGTGGGGTGGTGGTTCTAATGAGCGACTTCCTGGACAAGGCCGGCTACGAGAGCGCCCTGCGCTACTTCTTAGCGACCAACCAGGACGTCTTCGTGCTCCAGGTGTTAGCCAAGGAGGAACTGGAGCCCCCGCTGGTGGGTGACCTGAGGCTGGTGGACATGGAGGATGCGGACACCACGGAGATTACGATCAGCGCCCCCCTGCTCAAAGCCTACCGCCGAACGGTGGAGAGTTTTTGTGGCGCGCTCAAGAGCTACGCGGGCGGTCGGGGCATGAATTACCTCCTGGCGTCGACGGCCGTGGGGTTCGACGTGTTGGTGCTTGATTACTTGCGTCGTCGGGGGCTGGTGCAATGAGTCTTCTGGCGCCTGCATCGCTGGCGTTGCTCGGGCTTTTACCGGTGATCGTGTTTCTTTACTTCCTCAAACTCAAGCGCCGGGAAGAGCCCATCGCCAGCACCTACCTCTGGCGGCGGGCCATCGAGGACATGCGGGTGAACGCCCTGTTCCAGCGCCTGAGGCAGAACCTGCTCCTCTGGCTCCAGTTGGCGCTCTTGGCCCTTTTGATCTTTGCCCTGGCCAGGCCGGCGATGAAGGTGCGTCGCCAGGAGGGTCGGCGGTACATCTGTCTCATAGACACCTCGGCCAGCATGGCCGCCCGCGACGTCCGGCCGAACCGCCTGGAGGCGGCCAAACGCCAGGCCCTGGAATTGGTGGCCAACATGCGTCGTTTCGACCGCATGATGCTCATGACCTTCGACGCCAAGCCGGCCGTGCTCGTTTCGCCGACCAGCGTCAAGTCGCGCCTCCGGGAGGCCATCGGGGGCATCACCACGCGGGAGACGTCCACCGATTTCGCCCAGGCCGTGGACCTGATCGCCGCCCTGGGTCCCGAGGTCAAGAACGCTCACCTCTATCTGCTCAGCGATGGTCGCTTTGCTACGGACGCCGTCGCCGAAGCGGCGGAGGTCGAACTTCACTACGTGCGCATCGGCGAGGGGACCGAGAACGTCGCGATTACGGCTCTTGACGCTCGCCGAAGCGTCGAGTACTGGGACCAGCCCCAGGTCTTCGTCCGCCTGGAGAACTTCGCCGTCACCGAAGCCGACACCCGCCTGGAACTCTACCTCGACGGGGAGCTCTTCACCGCCCGTTCCGTCGTGGTTCCGGCCAAGGACAGCGTCGCCGTCGTCTTCTCCGACCCGGGGCTCACCGAAGGGCTGGTCAAGGTGGTGCTCGCCGATGAGGACGACCTGGCCGCCGACAATACCGCCTGGCTGTCGCTGGTGGGGCCTCGGCAGGTGCGCATGCTGGTGGTCGGCGCCGGCAACTACTTCCTGGAGTTGGCAGCAGGTCAGGACCCGCTGTGCGCACCGGTGTTCGTGAGTCCGGAGGAGTTCGAGGCGGGGGTGGCGTCGGGTGAGTTGTCGCTGGGCGACTTCGACCTGGTCACCTTTGACGGGTACGCACCGAGTTCGCTTGCCCCGGGGGCGTACCTCTTCTTCGGGGTGGTGCCGCCCATCGAGGGGTTCGCCGCCGGGGGTGAGGTGAAGCAGCCGGTGGTGGTAGACTGGGACGGCGTACACCCGATAAACCAGTACGTGAACTACTCCAACCTGTTCTTGGAGAGCGCCTTGGATCTGGTGGCGCCTGCAGATGCCCACTGGCTGGTCGAGGTCGAGGCCGGGCCTCTTATCCTCTGGTGGTCGTCGCCGAGCCACCGGGTGGTGGTGGTGGGGTTTGATCTGTTTGCCTCGCGCTGGCCGCTTCGGGTTTCGTTTCCCGTGTTCTTAGCGAACGTGGTGCGCCATCTGGGCGGTGTGGAACTGGAGGGCGGGGCCTCGCGGGTACGCCCGGGGACGGCCATCAGTTTTGCCGCCCCGCCCGGGGCCGGGGAAGTCACGGTCACCTACCCGGACGGGGCGACTGCGGCGATTCCGGTCCGCTCCGGCCGAGTGACCTTCGGGGACACCTACCGCTGCGGCCCCTACGGCTTCGCCCCTACGGGCGTCCCCGCCGGTCGGAAGACGTACGTGGTCAACCTCCTGGACAAAGAGGAATCGAACATCATGCCCCGCCAGACGCTCCAGTGGCAGAAACGTCAGGTGGCCGGGACCCTTCAGGTGGCCAAGGAGAACCGGGAGTTCTGGGCCTGGCTCACCTTCCTGGCCCTGGTGGTGCTCATGACTGAGTGGTACATCTACAACCGACGCGTCTACATTTAGGCGACTCCCACGAGACAAGAGTGAGGGTGGATCCATGACCACGGAAGAGAGACGGAAACGGCCGCGAGGCCGATGGCGGTTTGGCCGGCTCGGTCGAATCCTACGGATCCGTTGGACCGCGCTCTCGCTGGCGCTGCTTGTTGTAGTTTCGTCGGCCGCCCAAGCCAAGATGGTGATTGGTGTGGAGGATTGGGGCCTTGGCGGCGCGGTGAAGGCCGGACTGTGGACGCCGCTCTACCTGGAACTGAAGAGCACTGGCGAGGACTTCACCGGGGCGCTGGAAGTCGAAGTGCGGGCCGACCAGCGGGTCCGGCCCATCTTCACCAAGCCGGTCACGCTCATCAAGGACACGCCCACCCAGCACTGGCTCTACTTCCGCTCGCCCTGCACTGCCTGGCGGCAGGGCCATCGGCAGGAGTTTGCCTGGCAACTGAGGGACAGGAAAGGGCGGGTTGTTCTCCGCAGCCCCTGGGAACGGCCGGTGGTGCTGCCGGCGGGGGACACGGTGGTGGCCGTCTTTCGTGTCCCCGGTGTGTCCGGGGCCGGTCTGGGGGGTCTGTTTGACGCCGACAGCGCCCTCAGGACCAACGTGGTTATGCTCACCCCGAAGACGGCCCCGGACCATCGTCTCGGGTATCAGGGGGCCGACGTCCTGGTGTGGGTGAACCCGGATCCGTCACAGATGACCAGCGTGGCCCAGCGTGAAGCCCTGCTGAACTACGTCACCCAGGGCGGGCACCTGGTGCTGGCGGCCGGCACCGGCTGGCAGGCGCTGACGGGCTCCTTCCTGGCGGAGCTTCTTCCGGCCAGGCCTACGGCAAGCGACCTGGTGGCCGATCTTCCCGCGCTCCGGCCCTACGGGCTGCCCCGGGCTCCGAAAGAGAGCCTGGTGCTGATGCGCCTGGAGGACGTGCGGGGCGAAGTGCTCATGGAGCACCAGGGCAGGCCGGTTATCGTGCGGGGGCCGGTGGGCCTGGGCCGGGTGTCGCTGGTCGGGTTCGATCCGACAAAGAGCCCCTTTGCCGGTGTCGATCCGACACTCAAGCCCCGGTTCTGGAGCATGGTGCTTGGCATCGACGTCATCTCAAAGGCCGCTGGTGAACTGGGGGCCATGGACCCGGTCTCGGGCCCCCTGATCCGCGCGCTCAACGACTTCCCCGGCTTCAAGCCCATCAACTTCACCTTCATCGTCCTGTTCCTCATCGGCTACGTCATCTTGATCGGCCCGGCCGACTACTTCATCCTCAAGCGGCTCAAGAAGTTGCACTGGACGTGGGTCACGTTCCCTTCCATCGCGGTGGTCGCCAGTGTGCTGGCCTTTTGGCTCCTGTCTTCGGAGCGGATCCGGGGGCTGTTGGCCAACAGCATCTCGGTGGTGGACGCTTCGGCGGGTGGTGACGAGATCGCGGGGACGACCTTCATGACCTTTCTCTCGCCCCGCCAGACCCGCTATACGGTGACGCTGGCTCCGGGGACGGTTGGCTCGGTTGCTCCCCGGGAGTTCCAGGTATTCGGTCCGGGCCCGGGCCTGGGGATGACCGGCTCGACGTGCCGGGTGTACGGAGCCGGTGAGGTCATCGACCGACTGCTGGTTCGCATCTGGGACGCGCAGACGACGGAGGCCTCCTGGCGGACGGCGGCGCCGGCACTGCCTGATGTGGCGCTTTTCCGCCAGGGCGGGGTTTTGCGAGGCACGGTGACCAACTCGACCCCCGATGCTCTCGGTGATGCCGTGGTGCTCTTCGCCGGCCGGGCCATCCGTCTGGGGACACTGCGGCCCGGCGAGACCGTCGACCTCCGTGGCCGACCCAGCGGGGCCCTGGCCGACTATGTCCGTCCGCTCAGGTCTTCCTCTGGATGGGGTCGGGGTCCATACCGGTTCCGCCGCTGGCAGGCAGAGGTCCGCCGAGAGGACGCTGACACTGGCGCACGCTGGGTGTCGCTCTTCGGCTTCCAGTCCGAGGGTGACGACCGGTTCCGCCGGTGGGTGCAGACGGGGGAGCGGGAAGAGCAAGGCTACAGCGGCAGCAGTACGGTCGTAGAAAGCACGGTCTTCGACATGTCTGCGAACCTGCAACTGGCGGGGCTGACCTCGGGGGCTTCCGCCGTGGTGCTCTACAGTGTCGATCGCTCATTCGCCGACATCCTCCTGTCGGACAGACGTCCCCGGTCCTGGGATCGGAGCGTGGTTCGGCTGCGCGTCCCTGTCCCTGAGGAAGAAGAGACGTTGGGAGATGGCTCATGATACGCACCTACGATCTAAGCAAGCGCTATGGCGACGTGCTGGCCCTTGACCGGGTCAGCCTGGAGGTGAACGAGGGCGAGATTTACGGCTACATCGGACCCAACGGCGCGGGCAAGACGACGACCCTGAAGATCCTGGCCACCCTGCTCGCCCCCACCAGCGGCCGCGCCGAGGTCTGCGGGTACGAGGTGGGCCGAGAGTCGCGCAAAATCCGCCCGCTCATCGGCTACATGCCCGACTTCTTCGGCGTCTACGAAGACATGACGGTGGGTGAGTACCTGGCCTTCTTCGCCGCCGCCTACGGCCTCAAGGGTGAGCGGCGGACGCGCATCCTCGACGAGGTGCTCGAACTGACCGACCTGGGCCCGAAGCGCGACACCATCGTCGAGACCCTCAGCCGAGGGATGCAGCAGCGGCTGGGTCTGGCCCGCACCCTGGTGCATGACCCCAAGGTGCTCATCCTCGATGAGCCGGCCAGCGGTCTGGACCCCCGCGCGCGGATCGAGATCCGCGAACTGCTCAAAGAGGTGAAGCGAATGGGCAAGACCATCGTGATCTCTTCCCACATCCTCAGCGAACTGGCCGAACTCTGCGACACGGTGGGCATCCTGGAGAAGGGCCAACTCCTCTTCTCGGGAAGCCAGGAGGAACTGAAACGGAAGACGGCTACGGGGAGCGTCGTCGAGGTCAGGGTGGGCGAGCGACTGGAGGAGGCGGCGAAACTGCTCGGCCTCCATCCCCTGGTCGAGGAGGTGGTGATGCACGAGGACCACATGCACCTCACCCTGAGTTCGGAGGCGGAGGATCACGGCTTCATCGCCGAGCAACTGGTGGGCAACAACTACCGTCTGATCGCGCTCCATGAGGAGGAGGTCAAGCTCGAGGACATCTTCATGAAGGTGACCAAAGGCATCGTGTCGTAGCCCGGGGTCCGGGGTAGCCCGGGGTCGGGGGTAGCCAACGGACAAGAATGTCCGTCCTACGTGCTGGAGGTCAGGCATTCCTGCCTGACACAGGGGAGGTCGGGGAACGATCATGGTCATGGGAGCCCTGATCTGGCGCGAACTGCTGCGGGAATGCCGACACCGGCTGCATTTCCTTGGCCGGGCGGCGTTCGTCATCGTCCTGGCGCTGCTGGTGTCCTGGCACTGGATTTCCATGAGTTTCTTCGACCTGCGCACGGCGCAGGCCGAACTGGCGCGGTACGGGGCGGGGATCTTCAGCATCTGGGTGCTGGTGCAGTACGTAGCGGTGGTTGCCTTTACCACCGTGCGTTCCGGGGCGCTGGCTGATGAACGGGGGAAGGGGAGCCTGCCGCTGGCCCGGATCACCTGTTTGGGCGACCGCGGGGTTGTGGTGGGGTGGTTCGTGTCGGTCATGGGTCGGGCGGTCTTCACCATGGCGCTGGCGCTGCCCGTGCTGGTGCTGGCCCGAAGTTTCGGCGGCTTCACCATGGGGCAGGTCGTGGCCGCCACCGTGGTCACCATCGCCGCGGCCGCCCACAGCGGCGCGCTGACGCTGGCCTTAGCGGCCTTGAGTCCGAGCACGGGGACGGCGGTGGCCGTTTCGATCGTCCTGCAACTCCTCTGGACCATGCGCATTTTCCTCTCCCGTGGCCAGATCGGCGAACTGACGCTTAGTTCGGGTCTGATCCTCAACAAGATCATCTCTTTCTCCGGCCCCGGCGTGATGAATCTGGCAGGACCCGTCATTTCCTACGTTGTTGTCGTCTCCCTTCTGGTGTTGGCGTACCTGGCTCTGGCTATCCGATCCCTTGACCTTCCGGTCCCCCGACCTGGTCGGCGGCTCAAGAAGATGCTGGTAGCCGCCGACCGCTACTTCATGAGACTGGCCGAGAGCGGGCACGTATTCTGGCAGCCTGGCATGGGGCCGTGCCGGGGCAATCCGGTGCTCTGGCGGGAGCGGGCGGTGAGCCCTTTCGGCCAACGCGACCACGTCATTCGGCTCTTCTACTGGCCGCTGGCGCTCATGATCGTCCTGGCCGTGCTGGTCTATCCTCTCTCGGGCTACCGGGGTATCCTGTTCGTGGTCAGGTCCGGACTTATCCTTATCCCGCTGCTGGTGTTTGGAGTGTTGCTGGTGGTGGGACCGGCGGCGACTTTTGCCCGGGAGCGTCAACAGGGGACGTTGGCGCTGCTGTCGGTGACGCCACTGAGTGCCCGAAAGATCGTCACGGGGAAGTACCTGTTCGGCCTGCGTCTCATCTGGGTGCCCTTGGCGCTGGTGACGGTTTTCTGCGTCTGCGTGTCGTACGCCTACGGGCTGGGGGCGTTGTCGCGGATGGTCCCGCTTCTCCTGATGGTCGCTCTGATGCTACTGGTGTCGGCGCAGTTGCTGTACGTGGGGGCGGGGGCCAAGAGCACGGCGAGCGCCATTATCGCCGGGGTGGCCTTCCTGGGTGGGGTCTTGCTGCTGTTGTTCGCGTGGGCGACATTTCCGCTGGGCTTCATACAGGTGCTGTCTCGCCACGCCCTCCGCCAGGCGCCTCCGCTGGCCTTGCAGGCGGCCATCGCCTTGGCCTTGACGGGGGTGG
>CBDVDV010000056.1:0-18271 GCA_965372835.1 uncultured bacterium
TGTCTGAGGGAGGAGGAGGGGGTGCCTTCGGGTGAGCGCCATGAACTGTGCCGGGGACTGCACGCGGAGATGAACGCTCTGCTCCAGGCGGCGGTGCACGGCATCCGCATCGAAGGCGCGACCCTCTACGCTACTACCTACCCCTGCTCGTTGTGTGCGAAGATGCTCATCAACGGCGGCATCGAGCGCATCGTCTGCACCCAGGACTATCCCGACCGACTCGCCAAGGAAATGCTCGAACAGGCCGGTGTGGACGTGCTCACCCTCTCCCCAGCCAGTGGGACGTCCTCCACTTCCGAGTGAGACAATCGCAGTTTTTTTAGTTTTTAAAAAGGTCTTGACCGATTGTGGATATTCGGTATATATTAGGCGTCGGCGCGGTGCACAACCTTGTGGAAAAGTCCACCTGAGGGCCATTTGATGCGGACCACAGCAAGTGGGGTAAATTTCGACGATTTTCTTATTGACATCCAACATATTGGGGTACAGAATGGTCACTCGCTTGCCCGATAGTTCCTTATGAAGGGAACTCAGGCGGAAGAGTCACGGTGCGGAGCACTCATTCCCACACCGCAGCCGGGAGGTCGCCCGATGAAGTGTCCTTTCTGCAGTAAGGACAACGACCGGGTGATCGACTCACGCAGCGCTTCCGGCGGGGAGAAGATCAGGCGTCGGCGCGAGTGTCGGGAGTGTGGCCGACGCTACACCACCTACGAGGACATCGAGCAGACCCGACTCCGCGTCATCAAGAAGGACGGGAGCCGTATGCCTTTCGAGCGGGAGAGGATTCTCAACGGGATCCTGAAGGCCTGTGAGAAACGCCCCATCTCGATGGAGAGGCTGGAGGAAATCGTTACCGACGTCGAGCGCGACATTCATCAGAACTTCGAACGGGAGGTCCCCGTCGCCTACATCGGTGAGGAGGTGATGCGCCACCTCAGGGACTTGGACAAGGTGGCCTACGTCCGCTTCGCCTCGGTCTACCGTGAGTTCGAGGACCCGAGCGACTTCAAGGCCGAGGTCGAGCGCATCAGCGACAATGCCGGCGGAGCGTCAGCCTCGCCAAAGGGACCTCCCACGGAGTCCGAGCCTCCCGGTTGAGGAGGCGCGTCGGTTGTCCAAGCCGACAGAGAACGAGAGACGTTTTCTGCGCAACCAGGTCGCCGCAGGAGAAGTTCGCCTGACTGCGGATGTGAGAGGGGGTTGTAGAAGTGGCCAAGATCACCCAGGTATGCAAGCGTGACGCACGGGTCGTTCCCTTTGACCAGACCAAGATCGCCGACGCCATCTTCAAGGCCGCCCAGGCCGTCGGCGGAGAGGATCGGCAGATGGCCGACGAGTTGGCGGCGGTCGTCGCCCTGTTCATCGAGCGCAACTTCGAGGCGGGAGACGTCCCGGGCATCGAGGAAATCCAGGACCTGGTGGAGAAGGTGCTCATCGAGACCGGACACGCCCGCACGGCCAAGGCCTACATCCTTTACCGCGACCGACGGGCCCGGATGCGCGAGGCCATCCGCGTCCGCAAGCGCGTCCGCCACAACGGCTCCTCCACCGACCTGAGCCTGCTGGTGGACCCGGGCACCCGCGACGAGATACTCACCTGGGACAAGAGCAAGATCGCCCTGGCCCTGGAGAAGGAGGCCGACGTGGACCTGGTGCTGGCCGCTGAGATTGCCAGCGCCGTCGAGAGGAAGGTCTTCGACTCGGGCCTCAGACGCATCTCCACCAACCTCATCCGCGAACTGGTGGACAACGAACTCTTCGAACGGGGCCTGAGCGCCACCCTCGAACGCCAGAACCTCATCGGTATGCCCACCTACGACCTGGAGCAACTCATCTTCTCCAAAAGCAAGGAAAACAGCAACATCACCGCCAACAACCCCGAGGCCATCAACCTGGCCATCGCCGAGAACACCCTCAAGCAGTACGCCCTGAAGATGGTCTTCAGTCCCGGGGTCGCCGAGGCCCACCTCGCCGGCAGCATCCACGTCCACGACCTGGGCTACCCCACCCGCGTCTACTGCTCCAGCCACTCCCTGGAGTACCTGAAGAAGTACGGCCTGAACCTGGGCAACCTGGACACCTCCTCGGCCCCGGCCAAGCACGCCCGCACCCTCACCGGACACCTCAACACCTTCCTGGCTTCCATGCAGGCCTACTACGCCGGGGCCCTGGGCGTGGGCTACATCAACATCCTCTACGCCCCCTACCTCGAAGGGATGTCCTTCGAGGTGATGAAGCAGGAGGCCCAGCACCTCATTTTCAGTTGCTCGCAGAGCGCCTTCTCCCGGGGCGGGCAGACCCTGTTCCTGGACTTCAACGTCCACACCGGGGTGCCCGACTACATGCGCGACATCCCCGCCATCGGCCCCGGCGGCACTCCCACGGGCAAGACCTACGGGGAGTACGAAGAGATCGCCCAGAAGTTGCTCCGGGCCCTGCTGGAGGTCTGGCGGGAAGGCGATCAGTACGGCCACCCCTTCGCCTTCCCCAAGTGCGACCTGCACGTCAACCAGGAGTCCTTCACCGAGCCCCGCCAGCGGGAACTGCTGGAGTACGCCTGCCAGATCGCCAGCGAGAACGGCTCCCCCTACTTCGTCTTCGACCGGGACGCGGTGACCCTCTCAGCCTGCTGTCGGCTGCGGACCACCATCCGCGACAGCCACATGCTCAAGCATCTCGAATCGATGCGCTTCTGTGGCTTCCAGAACGTCACCATCAACCTGCCCCAGTGCGCCTACCGGGCCGGCCGGGGAAACCAGCGGGCCCTGTTCTCCGAGATCAGCCGAATGATGGACCTGGCCGTCCAGGCCCACCTTGACAAACGTGTCTTTATCAACAGGCTGATGGAGAGCCCCGAACTCCCCCTCTGGGAGATCGGCAAGCCCGCGGTTGACGGCCGACCGTACGTCGATCTGGACCAGGCCACCTACATCATCGGCCTCATCGGACTCAACGAGTGCGTCCAATACGTGCACGGCAAGGAACTCCATGAGGATGAGGAAGCCTTCCGCTACGGCCTCAAGATCGTCGCTTTCATGAAACTCAAGGCCGATGAGGACACCAAACGACTGGGTCTGCACATGGCCCTGGAGGAGTCACCCGCCGAGAGCGCCAGCCGACGACTGGCCAAGATCGACCTCCGCTGCTTCCCCGAGGCGGCCCAGGTCGTCAGAGGCGACCTCGACAACGACGAGGGCTACTACACCAACTCCATCCACCTGCGGGCCGACGCCCCGGTGGACCTCATCACCCGCATTCGCCGCCAGAGCCTCTTCCATCCCCTGATTGAGTCCGGGGCCATACTCCACGCCTTTGTCGGCGAGGAGCGTCCACCCGCAGCCAGCATCTTCAGCCTGGTCGAAAAAACCTTCAAGAAAACCAAAGCCGCCCAGTTGACCATCTCACCCGAGTTCACCGTGTGCAACGACTGTCACCGACTGATGCATCGGCTGACCCCGGCCTGCGACTTCTGCCACTCCGAAAACGTCTATGGCATCACCCGCATCGTGGGCTACTACAGCCGGATCAACAACTGGAACAAGAGCAAGTTGGCAGAACTAAAGGACCGTCAGCGGGGCAACTACAGCCTGGGGGCCACTCCCTCCGTCCAGGTCCCCGAACTCGCCCGTTAGAGCACGCTGGTCGGTCCCCCAAGGAGGACACCGTGAGCAAACCGATGCCGCGAAGGGAAGAGGAGCGAAACCTGCAGGTGAGCATCTTCGGGAAACCCGACTGCGACCTGTGCAAGAGCGCGCAACGGAAGGTCGAGTTCTTCCTCAGCAAGTGGAACCTCACCGAGCGCGTGGCCCTGCGCTTCCACGACCTGACCACCGTGGAGGGACTCAGCGAAAGCGCCTACCACGACGCTACCGACGTGCCCAGCACCCTGGTCTTTGTTGACGGTCGCATCGTCGCCCGCTGGGACCTCACCATACCCAAGTCCGACGAACTGCGCCAGGCCCTGACCCCACCACACCTCATCGAGGGCGAGGCACCTGGCTCATGAGCGCTATCCCCATCCGCGGCTTCCTCCCCAACACCCTCATCGACTGGCCCGGCCGGCTCGCCGCCGAACTCTTTCTCGGCGGCTGCAACCTCCGCTGCCCCTACTGCCACGCCCGCGACCTCCTCCAGGATTCGCCCGAGGGCGAGACCTTCGACCTCGACCAAATCCTCCACCACCTCAAGGGCGAAGAGGGCTGGCTGGACGGCGTGGTGGTCAGTGGTGGTGAGCCCACCGTCCATCCCCACCTCCCCGGTCTGCTCCGCCAGTTCAAGCAGGCCGGGCTGCTGGTCAAGTTGGACACCAACGGCACCAACCCCGACCTGCTGGAGAGGCTCTGTGGCGCAGGCCTGGTCGATTGTGTGGCCCTGGATGTCAAAGCCCCGCTGGATCATCGATATCAGCGAGCGACGGGTCGGTCCGACGTGGACGTTGAAGCCATTCGCCGAAGCCTGGCCCTGCTCGCCGACTGGGGCCGAGACTACGAACTTCGTACCACCGTGTGCCCCGAGGTGCTGAGCCCCGAGGACGTCGTCGATCTGGCTGCTGACGTCGCCGGGGCCCCGCGGCTGGTGCTGCAGCAGTTCAGACCCGGGCACTGCCTGGACCCCGAGTTCGATCGGATTCAGCCCTACCCGGAGGAACTCCTCCTCGAACTGGCCGAGCGCTGCCGGGCCTACGTGCCGGGCGCGGCGGTGCGCAGCAGCGCGGGAGCGCTGACCGCTTCCGGGCCCTGAGCCCCGCCCTCGAGCCCCCATGTCGGCCGGGTTAGCCTCCGGCCCTCGGGTTCTGCTTCGACGGCCGAAAATCCCTTTGCAGGGCCCAGCCCACTGACTACAATGACCATGGCACGCGGGGGGCTGAAAGCATCCCCTTCGAGGAGGAGAGGCAGGCGACCCATGGCCCAGGAGGCTCGTCACTACGAGAAGTCAGCTGACGGCAGTGTGCGGTGTCGGCTCTGCCCTCACCAGTGCCGCCTCAAGGAGGGTGAGGTCGGTCTCTGCCGGGTGAGGAGGAACGAGGCCGCCACGCTGCTCAGCCTCATCTACGGCGAGGTGACTTCGGTGGCGGTGGACCCCATCGAGAAGAAGCCCCTCTACCACTTCTACCCGGGCTCAGGGATCCTGTCCCTGGGAACCATCGGCTGTAACTTCTCCTGCCTGTTCTGTCAGAACTGGCAGACCTCCCAGGCCCAGGCCCCCACCAGCCCCTTTGCCGCCGAGGAAGCGGTCCGCCAGGCCCAGGCCACCGGCTCCATCGGCATCGCCTACACCTACAACGAGCCCAACATCTGGTTCGAGTACGTCCTGGACACCGCCACGCTCGCCCAGGAAGCCGGGCTGAAAAACGTCCTGGTCACCAACGGCTACATCGCCGCCGAGCCCCTGGCAGAACTGCTCCCCGTCATCGACGCCCTCAATATCGACCTGAAGAGCATGGACCGCGACTTCTACCTGAAACTCTGTGGCGGCCGCCTGGAACCGGTCCTGGAAACGGCCAAACGGGCCTCGCGGGATGCCTTGGTGGAGGTGACCCACCTGGTTATCCCCGGTTACAACGACGCCGACGACCAGTTTCGCCGAATGGCCGACTGGGTGGCTGGGGAACTGGGACCTGACACACCCGCCCACATCTCGGCCTATTCTCCCCGCTACCGCCTCCAGGCGCCACCCACCCCGCTGGAAACCCTCCAGCGCGCATACCACATATTCAGCGACCGGCTGAACTACGTCTACCTGGGCAACGTGATGGTCCAGGAGGGCAGCAGCACCCGCTGTGCTCACTGTGGAGCCCTGGCCATCGAACGTCTGGGTTACCACACCACCAACCACCTCCGTCCCGGGGCCCGCTGCCCGGACTGTGACCGGAGGCTCCCGGTGATCATGGCCGGCAACGACCCTCTGGCGACCCGGGAGAACACCGTCAACACAGAAAAAGGAGTCGGCACATGATCAGGCCCCACCGGTGGCTCTTGATGGCTCTTGCCCTGGCGATGCTGGGGTGCGAGGCCGCGACCCGAGTAACCATCGAGCAGGTCAACGAAGAACTCAGACTGCTGGAGCCCCAGGAGCAGCTCGACTTCCTGAGAAAGAAGACCTCCGTGGATCGTGTGGGAGACGCGGGCAGACTCCAGGGCACGGAAGCGGTCGTGCTCACCTGGTACTCGCTGGTAGGGGGCCTGGACGGTACGGGCACGACCGAGGTCCCAAGCCTCCCGGGGGGGGCGCTCGGGCCGGACACCGACCTGCGCAACGAACTCCTCAAGAGCCTGCACCGGAGTGACGTTCCTGGTTCCCCTGCCCAGGTTTTGAGCTCACTGGACACGGCACCGGTCACCGTCAGCGCCATCGTCCCCCCACTGGTCCAGGTCAACCAGCGGATCGACGTGGTGGTCCGGGCCCTGGGCCGGACCAGGAGTCTCCGGGGTGGCGTGCTCATGAGCACCCCGCTTCGGCAGACCGTCACCGGGCGAGGCGGCCAGACGCTCTACGGTGAGACCTGGGCCTATGCCGAAGGGAAGGTCACGCCCAGCCACGGGCGCCTGGCCTTCGGGGAACGCGCGCCTACCAGGGAAACCGACGGCTACGTCCCCGCCGGAGGTACATCCACGGTCACCGGCTATCTCGCTTTGGCCCTTCGGCGGGCCGACATCTATGGCGCCGGGCTCATCACCTTGAGCATTAACGAGCAGTTCCCCGACGCGGCCCGGGTCCTCGGTGCGCGGAGCATCCGCATCAGCGTCCCGCAGTACTATCGCAGCGAGTGGGAGCGCTTCGCCCAGGTGATTGCTGAAATCCGTTGTCGTCCGCCTCGCGGTCGGGCGCTGCGCACTCACATCAACGACCTGGCGGGGGACCTCAAAGGTGACGACCCGGTGCTGGCCCGACAGGCGGCCTTCAAACTGGAGGCCCTGGCTCCGGAGTCGGTTCCCGCCCTCGAGGGAGCGCTGCGGAGTCCCCGCCAGGAGGTTCGCCTCCTGGCTGCCCGTACCCTGGCGGCCATGCGCGAGCCCGCCGGTATCACCCCACTGATGCACACCATCGAACTGGGCTCGGAGACCAATCGGCGCCTGGCTACCCACTACCTCAACTTCTACACCCAACACAACGTCCGCGACTTCCAGAAGAAGCTCCTGGCCGACTCCGACCCGGAGGTCCGCTACCGCGCCCTCCTGGGGCTGGAGCAGACCCAGGAGGATGCTCCCTACACCACTCACCAGGACGCCCGAGGCGAAGATTTCAAGATTACCCGGGTGCAAACCGCCGGCCCGGCGGCCCTGGTGGTCAAGGCCCGCAACCCCCGTCGCTTTGTCTTCTTCGGACCGGAGCTCACCCTCCGCCCCCCGTTTAAACACGAGCACATGAAGGAGATTCTCGTCGAGGCCCAGGACACCTCCCAACTGTTCATCCGCTACCGGATCTACGGCCAGTCCAATACATTGCCGGTGCGCTCGATGGCCGTAATCGAGTTGGTCCGGGCCCTGGACCACATCAACTTGACCAGCAACGACATAATGGACCTCATCTTCAAGCTCTCTCGTGCCGATGCAATTCCTGGGGAGGTGCTGTTCTTAGACGAATAGCACCAAGAGCACCATGGGCGTCAGCGCAGAGGGGACGAGAGGGGTATGCTCAAACGCCTGACCCTGACGGGCTTCAAGTCTTTCGCCACCAAGACCGACTTCGTCTTCGAACCGGGCCTCACCACCATCGTCGGTCCCAACGGCTGTGGCAAGAGCAACGTGGTTGACGCCCTGAAGTGGGTCCTGGGCGAGCAGAGCGCCAGGAGCCTGCGCGGCACCGAGATGCAGGACGTCATCTTCGCTGGTTCCGGCTCGCGCCCCGCCCTGGGCTGCGCCGAAGCCACCCTCACCTTCGACAACCACGGCCGCCGACTCCCCAACGACAGTGACGAGGTCGTGGTCACCCGCCGACTCTACCGCAGCGGCCAGAGTGAGTACCTCCTCAACGGCCAGCCCTGCCGACTGCGCGACATCCGCGACCTCATTATGGACACCGGCATCGGCCGCTCCGCCTACTCGGTCGTCGAGCAGGGAAAGGTCGACCAGTTGCTCCAGGCCAACCCCACCGAGCGGCGGGTCATCTTCGAAGAGGCTGCCGGCATCAGCAAGTACAAGGCCCGCCGACGGGACGCCGAGAACAAACTCACCCGGGTCGAGCAGAACCTCCTCCGTCTGGGCGACATCATCGACGAGGTCGAGCGCCAACTCCGCTCCATCAGGTACCAGGCCGCCAAGGCCCGTCGCTACCGCAAGCACGCCGACCGTCTGCGCGAGTTTCGGCTGGCCCAGGCCGCCCGCGACTTCAGCACCTACCAGGACGGCCGCCGGGCGCTGCGCGGTCGCATCGAAGAGCACAGCCGGGGGGCCCTGACCCTGGCCGGTCGCCTCCGAGGACTCGAGGCTCACCAGTCCGCCACCCAGACCTCCCTGCTGGAACTGGAACAGGAGTTGAACCGAGGCCGGGTCACCTCGGTGGAACTGCGCACCCGGGCCTCCCGCTCCGAGCAGGCCATCACCCTCACCGAACACCGACTGGAGGAACTGACCCACGAGGAGGCCAGCCTCGCCGGGCAGTTGGCCCGCCTGGCCCAAACGGTCTCCACCATCCAGGCCGACCTAAGAAACTCCGAGGAGCAGGGGGTTAGGCTGCGCGACCGACTCCTGGTCGTGGGCAACGACCTGGCCCGGGCCCGAGAAGAGCGCAACCTCCTGGACCTACGTCGGCAGAAACTCGAACGCCAACTGCAAGACCGGCGGGCCGTCGTCCTCCAGTTCACCCAGCAACTCACCCAGCGGGAGAATGACCGCCGGTCCCTGGATGCCGAGCGGGCGGGCCTGAGCCGCGACCGCCAGCGTCTCCGCGACCGCCAACAGGAACTCTCCCGCGAACTCGACCAACTCGACCACCAGGAGCGCGCACTTGCCCACACCAGCCAGCAGGCCCAGCACCGCTGCCAGGAACTCTCCGGCGAACTCCAGCGCTTCGACCGCGCCCTGGCTGAACTGGGGCAAGAGAGCCGTCGCCGGCAGCAGGAGTTGGAACTGGCCCGCCGGGAAGAAGCCAGTAAGCGGGGTCGACTGCGTGTGCTCTCGGAGTTGGAAGCGAACCTGGAAGGGGTGGACTTGGCGGTAAGGAAACTCCTGGAGCGCCGCGGCGGCGACCCGGCTCAGCAACGGGTGCAGGGCATCCTCGCCCAACTCATTGGCGCACCAACCGAGTACTCCACAGCCGTGGACGCGGCGCTGGGTCCTGCGGCCCAGGCGGTGGTCACCTCGACACTGGCTGAGGCGCTGAGCTGTCGAGCCGCCTTGAGCGAGGCCGGCAGCGGCCGGGTTCAGTTCCTGCCCCTGGAGCGGGCCTCGAGGAGCGCCCCCGGTCCGCCGGCGGATGTGCCCATGGGCAGTCGGGTGGTGGGCTGGCTGGGCGACCTGGTTACGGTGGCCGACCCCTACCGTCCTCTGGTGGACAACCTGTTGGGGACCGTCCTGCTGGTCGAGGACATCGAGGCCGGGCTGGAACTGCAACTGGAACTAACCCGGCCGATCCGGCTGGTGACCAAGAACGGGGAACTCATCGAGCCCGACGGCCGACTGGTGTTGGGTTCGGGCCAGGCCGGTGTGGGGCTGGTTTCCCGTCGAAGCCAGATCAATGACCTGGAACGGGAACTCAGCCGGCTGGAGGCGGACATCGCCCGACGACAGTCCGACCTGAAGAGCCGGGCCGCCCGCATCGAGGAACTCAAGACCACCCGCCAGAGGCTGCTCAACGAGAGCGCTCAAACCGAGGAGGCGGTTCGCCGATCGGCGCTGTCCCTGGAGCAGCTTCGGACCAGTCGCTCCGCCCTGGGCCAGGAGGGGGAGGTACTGGCGAGCGAGATTGGCGAGGTGGAGGCTCAACTGACCTCTCTCCAGCGCCGGCGGCAAGACCTGGGTGAGGAGATCGCGGCCCTGGCCGCCCAACGGGGCGAAGAGGAACAGGCCATGGCCGAGCGGGTCGGCGAACTCCAGGAGGCCGAGGCCCGGGACGAGGTCCTGGGACAGGCGATGACCGAACTCAAGATCGCCCTGGCCCAGGTCGAGGAGCAGTACGCGAGCACCGAGGTCACCCTGGCCAACCTCAAGAAAGCCCGCCGCGAGCGAGAGGAGGAACGCACCTACACCCTCACCCAACTGGAAATCTGCCGACAGCGCCAGGCCTCCGGGCGCCAGGAGGTCGTCCAGGCCCGCAGCACGCTCAGCCAGGCCCAACAGGAACTCACGGCCCTGGAGCAGTCACTGACCGGCCTGGAGACCCGCCGAGCCCAACTCCGTCAACAACTCAGCACCAACAACGAAGAAGCCAAGAAGGTGCGCGCCAGCCTGGATAGCGAAGAGGACGAACTTCAGAAGTTGGAACTGGCTGACAGCGAACTCCGGCTCAAGCAGGAGAGCGTGTGCGAGCGGATTGCTGAAGAGTACCAGGTCACGCTCGCCGACCACCTGGAGGAACTCCTCAGCGAAGAGCGCGACTGGGAGGCGGTGGCCGAGGAGGTGATCCAACTGCGGCAAAAGATCTCCCGGCTGGGCAACGTGAACCTGGACGCCATCGACGAAGAGGAACAGCTGGTCGAGCGGGCCCGGTTCCTGCACGAGCAGCGTGAGGACCTCCAGCGGAGCAAAGCCACCCTCCAGCGGGTCATCGCCCGTATCAACCGCCGGTGCCGGGAAATGTTCCTGGAGACCTTCCAGGCCGTGCGCACCCATTTCCAGGAACTCTTCCGCAAACTCTTCGGCGGTGGCCGGGCCGACATCTTCCTGGCCGACGAGCACGACGTGCTGGAGTCGGGCATCGAGATCGTGGCCAAGCCACCGGGCAAAGAGCCCAAGACTATCTCGCTCCTGTCCGGCGGGGAGAAGACCCTGGCCGCCGTGGCCATCCTCTTCGCCATCTTCCGCAGCAAGCCCAGCCCCTTCTGCATCCTGGACGAGGTCGATGCCGCCATGGACGAAGCCAACGTCGAGCGCTTCCTGGCCGTGCTGCGGGAGTTCCTCCAGGAGAGCCAGTTCATCGTCATCACCCACTGCAAGCGCACCATGGCCGAGGCCGACATCATCTACGGCATCACCATGCAGGAGCCCGGGGTGAGCGCCCGGGTGGCGGTGAAACTGGAGGAGGCCGAGGCCCTGGTGGCTTGACCCGACCAGGGCCCACTTCTACCGGCGGGTGAGCCTGGCACCGAGACGACCAGGCCGCCACTGCCCGCCCTATTCCCCCTGCCCCGCCAGGTAGTGGCGCACCTGGAGCATGTCGGCCCAGACCTTGCGCCGTTCCTGGGGGCCGGGGTTGCGCAGCAGGTAAGCCGTGTGGTAGGTGGCGATGAGTTTGCCGCCCCGGAAGTCGAACATGCGTCCGCGCAGCCGACCGATGGGCTCCTTGGTGGTGAGCAGATTCTGGGCGGCGACCGCACCCAGGCAGCAGACTACGTCGGGCTCGATGATGCTGAGTTGGGCGAAGAGGTACTGGATGCAGCGGGCCATCTCGAAGGGGTCGGGGTTGCGGTTGCCTGGGGGTCGGCACTTGAGCACGTTGCAGATGTAGACGTCTTCCCGGCGCATGTCAAGCACCCGCTTGTTTTCGATGATTTTGGTGAGCAGTTCCCCGGCCCGACCCACGAACGGTCGGCCCTGCACGTCCTCATCGTGTCCCGGCGCCTCGCCGACGAAGACCAGCCTGGCCTCCGGATTCCCCTCACCGAAGACCACGTTGGTCCGGGTGCGGGCCAGGTCGCACAACTGACAGCGCTTCACCTGCCCCTCGAGCTCAGCCAGCCGACCGGCCTTAGTGCGCACCCGCACCCGCTTCACCCCAAAGCCCTCGTGGAAACGGAGCCGACGCTCCACGCCACCGGCCAACTCACCCAGGCTCTCCCCCGACACCGTCCTACCCCCTCGCTTCTTTTTCCCCTACGGGATCCACGCTTCCAGCCAGCCATTCTTCCACCACCGCCAGCACCGCTGGGCGCACGTCCGAGAGCGCCCCGGCGACCACGGCCCCGGCCGCGTTCCGGTGCCCTCCCCCACCCAGCCGGGCGGCCATGGCGTTGACGTCCACGGGACCGCGGCTCCGCAGGCTGACCTTCACCCGACCCTCCGGCAACTCGCTCAGCAGCACCCCCACCTGCACCCCACTGACCAGGCGGGGAATCTCGGCAAAATCCTGGGTATCCTCGCTACTCACCTCATGGCGAGCAAGCATCTCCTGGGCAATGACGGCCACCGCCACCCGGCCAGCCAATGCCAGGTCGATGGTCCCCACCACCTCAGCCCAGAGCCGTAACTGCCCCGGCAGGAAGTCCTCGTAGAGGTGATGGCCCACGGTGACGGGGTCGGCTCCCAGGCGGATAAGACGAGCGGCCACGGACAACGCTTCGGCCGTGGTATTGGAGAAGCAGAACCGGCCGGTATCGCTCAGGATGCCGGCGTAGAGGTTGGTAGCCGCTTCCGGAGGCAGGGGAAGTCCGTTGGCCCTGATAACCCGACAGAGCAGTTCGCAGGTCGAACTGGCCTCGGGGTCGGCCAGGTTGACGGTGCCGAAAAGGGTGTTGTCCGGGTGGTGATCGATGTTGAGAAGAGGCAGCCCCGCGGGCAGGAGCGCGGCCACACCTCCGAGGCGCGAGAGGTCGGGACAGTCGAGAATAACCAGGGCCTCCAGGTCGGCGGGAAGCTCGCTGACGTCACCCGCCACCGTCACCCGCTCACTGCCCGGAAGAAACCGGAGGGCCCGGGCCATAGAGCCGGGGTTCACAATGTGCGCCTGCTTGCCCAGTTCCCCGAGCACGTGAGCCAGGGCCAGTTCGGCGGCGAGACCGTCACAGTCCAGACGGAGGTGACTGGAGATGAGGAAGACGTGGTGTCGGCGAAGCAGTTCCCCGGCCGCCTCAAGGCTCTCTTGCTGGCTCCTCATCCATCCCTCCGCCCTGCTGGTCGTCCTCCGGTGGCTCTCCTGCGCGTCGCCCGGTCGGCACCGGGGCGAACACCCTGTCGCCCTCACGAACCCGCACCCCACGGTCGCCAAGGGACCGGCCGAAGAGAGCCGAACCGTCAGCGAACGTCCGCTCCACCCGGAACTGAGCCACTTCCACACCATCACGTAGGATAGGCAACAGCAAGCCAGGAATCAACCCCCCTGCGCCTGCAGCCGAGGCCTGCGGAAGCAGCCTGGCAATGAGTTCGTCACCCAGTTCCCCGCCCCGGCGGACCGCCACCACCGTCGCCAGAGGTGACAGGACTCGCCGGCGCACCACCAGTTCCCCGGCCTCCCAGCGCTGGCGAAGTTCGGCGGCCAGCCGTCGGCGCTCCTGCTCGGGTGCCGTCGCAGAAATCGGGACGCGCTCGCCCGTAAGCAACTGCAACTTCCGCAAGGCCAACTCGGCGACGAACTCCTGCTCATCGGCCAGGGCTTCGACCAGGGCACCCACCGCCTGCCGGCTCCGCAGTCGGCCCAGGAGTTCCACTGCCCGACCCCGGCGGAAACTGTCCGGGCTCGTCAAGGCTTCCCGCAACACCCCCACGCCACTGGCATCACCCCGGCGGACCAGTTGCCTGGCGGCCTCGAACCGCACCACGTCGGCCTCGTCACCCAGGGCCTCACGCAGCCGGGCGGTCACATCCTCGGTCAAGAACTGACCGAGGTTCTCCAGCAGTTGACGCCGACGATCGGCGCTCGGCTCCCGCTCGACACCATAGTGGAGAGCCGCCAGCAGGCCGGCGTCGGGGCCCAGCCGGTAGAGGGGCAGGTAGCGGTAGTAGATTTCCAGGTTCAAGACGCACAGGGCGGTGGAATAGACGCGCCCGGCGTGCTGACGGGCCCAGAGCCCCTGGGGGGCCCAGCTGCCCGAGCGGTGGCCGCGGGTCTCCTGGTGGGCGATGAGCATGTCGCGCATCCGCTGGTTCCAGCGCTCCCAATAGGAGCCGCCCAGGTGGTGCAGCGCCAGGGTGCCGTAGTACCAGTAGTACATGGAATGGTAGTTGGGATAATCGGGCAACTTGTCCCAGTCAGGCAGGTCGGCCAAGAGCAGCTCAGCCGTCACCCCCAGGTCTCCGGAGTCGCGGGGCCAGCCCAGGTACTCCCGGCAGAGCAGCCCCACAGCCGCCAGGGCGATACCGAACCGGCGTTGGGTGTTGGTGTAGCGAAGGTAGCCCTCCGGGTGGCTCATCGACTCGATGAAGCCGAACAGCCGGTACCAGCACTCCGCCGGCACCTTCACCCCGGCCGCCGACGCCGATTTCAAGGTCATCGCCACCCAGCCGGTGACCGAGCTGTCGTTCCGGCCGGTGCGGAACTGGAAGTAGTCCCAACCCCCCAGTTCCTGCTGGCTCTCCACGAGGAAGTCCACGGCGCGCTCGACGGGTCCGCGGAGTTGCTCATCGCCGGTCATGCCCAGGCATTCGGCCAGGGCCAGGGCACAGATGGAGTGGCAATAGATGGAAATCCGCCTCGCCTCGATCACCTGGCCATCGGCCAGTCTGGTGACCACGGGCGGCTCGTTGGAGAACGCACCGGTGTCCTGCTGACATCTGAGCAGGTACCGGACCGCCCGGCTGACCGTGTCGCGGTAGTCGCCCTCCTCAGGGGTGTGGCCGGCGCCCAGGAAGGCCAAGGTCGCCAGACCGGTCACGCCCAGGTCGAAGGGCCATGGAAAGACGCGGCCGGGCGCGGCTCCGCCGCAGTTCTCACCGGGAGGACAGTGTTTGGTGAACCCTTTAGCGTCCCAGTGACCGTCCTCGTCCTGGTGGTCGGCGAGCCAGCGCAGCCCCGCCTGCACCGCGTTTTCCGAGCCCGCGGTCCCACCGCCGGTCCTGAGTCCGAGTTGGTGTCCGGGGCCTCGGCGCAGGCTGAAGAGTTGGGTCAGTTCCCCGACCCCCAGGCTTTGCTCCGGAGGCTGGGAGGGCTCAGCCGGCTCGGGCGTGGCCGCCCGAGGCGGCTCCGGCTCCGCCGCCGGCGTGGGGGCTGGCGGACCGGGTCGCTCCGGGGCCAGCGTCCGAAGCGGCCGCTCCATGAAGTGGACATCTACCCGGCGTTCCGGTCGCCGACTTTCCACCACCCAGAGCGCGGTTCGCGCCAGCACCAGGAAGAGCAGCAGATGGAAGAACAGCGAGGCCGCTGAAGAGAAGACCCGGCGAAACAACTCGCGCCGGGTCCCCGATTCTTTCGGCGCCATCGGCCCTCCTGAAGTGGCCGGTACCGCAGGGCCGACCTCAGCCACTCAGGCCCGCCCCCACCCCGAGCTTGCCCTTCGACGCTGCTCAGGGCGGTGAGCCTGTCGAACGGTCGAGGGGTGGAAGACCCGATCCGCCGGCCGGCGGGAACGTCCCCTCAGTACAGTTCCCCTTCCAGGCCCAGGGCCTTGATAATGAACTCGACCAAGTCCTCCCCCGACATCTGCGTGGAGACGTACTGACTGATGTCTTCCGTGTCATCATCATCCTCGAAATCGAAACCACCGTCCCCACCGGTGTCAGCCTCGAGGTCGAAGCTGGGACCAGCGAAGTCGGTGACCGAGGCCAGCACGTCGCGCACATCGTAGACCGCCAGATGGGTCTCCTTGGGCATCTGGGTGGGGTCGGAAATGAGGATGGCCCCTCGGCGGAGCGCGTAGGTCAACCCGCTGAGCTCCATGACCCAGTCCAGGGTATCGCCCAGACTGACGTCCTTTATCTTGAGGGTGATGGGCATCTTCGGGTCCTTGCCTGCGGCCTGGATGCCCCGGGTATCCAGAACGATGTTGGCCTCGCTGACCGTGTGCAGGAACTCCACCACGTCGCTCAACGGGGTCTCGGTGAACTCGAAGGTGACCGGCCGCTGGAGTTGCTCCTGGAGGCGACTCCGCCAGGGCGGCTTGGGTGGACCGAAGCTCGTCACCGCCACCGCCCGTCGGCGGCGGGTGAGTTCCTTCCAGTCGTCGGGGTAGATAATAGTCTCTCGTTCGCCCCGGATCCTGGTGGCCTCCTGGGTCGCCTCCCAGTGTTCGCGATAGTCCCGGGCCCGCTCATCGCTCAGGGCCAGGAACCTCTCCCGTGAGGCCTGTCGCTCGGCCCGTCCCAGGAGGACGTGGGCCTGGGTGTTATCCGGGTTGACGTTGGCCACCACCTCGGCGAGCCGGACGGCTTCGTGGTAGCGGCCGCGCTTGTAGAGCGCCTCAGCCTGGCCCAAGAGTTCTGTTTCGGTGGCCCGCAGTTGCGCCTGGGCTTCGACCTTTCTGCGTGCCGCCACGCTCAGGGCTTCGCGCCGACGCTCCTGCTCGAGACGGACCTGGTAGCGGTCCCGCTCCCGGGCCACGGCCTCGGTCTGCCCAGCCACCCGCCTGGCCTCCTGGGAAAGTTCCTCCGCGTAGGGACTGTAGCGAACCAGGTTGGCGGCCCGGTTCAGTGTGTCCAGAGCTTCGTCGTACCGGCGCTCCTGCCCCTGCTCAGCGGCCCGAAGCAGGAGACTCTCCACCCGGGCTCGCAAGGCCTCCCGGGCCACCTCCCGGCGACGGACCTGGGCTTCCATCAGTCGCTCCTCGACCGGTTTCAGGCCCAGTTCGCTGCGCACCTTCTCCAGGAGTTGACCGGCCTCCGCCAAGTCCGGGTCGAGCCGGACGGCCTGCTCCAGTTGGCTCTGGGCCTGCTGATAGCGACCGTCCTGGTAGAGTTCGCGGCCCCGGTGCAGGCAGGCCTGGGCCTCGGCCTGGCGCTTCTCCTGGACGATA
Organism: uncultured bacterium; assembly: GCA_965372835.1. Taxonomy (GTDB): domain Bacteria; phylum Planctomycetota; class DG-23; order CBDVDV01; family CBDVDV01; genus CBDVDV01. Next base: position 16,760 of record CBDVDV010000056.1, read on the forward strand.
CGCTCCCGGGCAACCTGCTCCCGGAGCAGTTCATCGGCCGACTCCCCCTCAGCGGCCCAGGCGACCACCCCGGCCGAGAGCACCATCACCGCCAGCAAAGCCATCACCACCCCACATCGCTCCCCAGACATCGTCACCCCTCCTTGTAGGGCTGAAGGCACCGGCGACCGCTCACGGCCCGGCGCCCTGCTACCGAGAGGAACGCAAACCCCGCAAAAAACTCCGTCCTTCCCGCCGCCACCACCGCCGCCAGGCGTCCTGGTCGTCACCGAACTCCAGACCGGTAATGGCCTCCAGGGCGTCGACGGCTTCGTAGTTGACGAGCACCTTGACCACAATGCGCCCCGCCGAACCGGAGCCGATAGCCGAACTGATCCACTCGATCCTGGGTTTGTAAACCACCACCCCCGGGGCGGTGACCGTGTCGATGTCGGTCGGGATCCTGCGGTCTCGAGCCCCCAGCCGCCCGACCACGGGGCCGCTGGTGCTCCCGGTCACCACCGTTTCACGAATGCTTTCAATGAGCGCGGGCACAGCCCGGGGGTCCCCGATTGCCCCCAGCACAGCCGCCGACCGACCACGCACCACCTCTTTCTCACTGGCCAACGCCCCGACCAGCAGTTTCAAAGCCACGCCGCCACCGGTCTTGACCAGGGCCAGACGAGCCAGCCGGCGCACCTCCGAGTCGGTGCTGCCCAGAGCCAGTTTGACCAGTGGCTCATCACCGCCACGGAACCCCCGCGCCTCCACCACGGTCACGGCCAGGGCCCGGATCCGCGGATCACGATGCTCAAGCAGTCCCACCACCGGGGTCCCGGCCACCGGGTCCTCGACCGCCAGGAACTCGGCCGTGGCCCGGCTACGCTCCGCTGGCCTCCCTATGAGGATCGCGCGAACGAGACCCCCGAGGCGCTTGCGCCAACTCCGCTCCAGTTCCCGACGGAGTTTCTCGTCCTTGGCCCGTTCAGCCTCAGCGGGGTCCATCCAACGACCTTCGTACCTGACCAGTCCCCGGGCCGCCATGGCCTCCTCGTGGGTCAGCCAACGCCCGTCCACCTGTTCGTGCCCCAGGGCCTGGTGGGCCTCGGCGTTCTGGGGGTCCAGGGCGAGGGCCAGTTGGAAGTGGTAGCGGGCCTCCCGGGCGAATCCCTGTGTGCGGCACCAGCGGGCCAGGGCCAGGTGCCCGTCGACATCGTCCTGGGTCAGAGCAGCGCGACGCTCCTCGTACTGCTGTCGGCGGGTCGGGCCCCGGTGTATCTTGGCGATGTCGCTGCGGGGGACGGTCACCGGACCGCCGACGGTACGAATAACGACGTTCTGGTCCGACTCCGACTCGATGGTGCCTTCCCACTCGCGTCCGTCCTTCAGGGTCACCAGATCACCCCAAAGGTCGCCGCCAGCCGCCAGACAGGCCACCAGGACAGCGAGCGTGCAGAGCGTAAACCGGCCACGCACCTTTCCCCTCCGATCTCTCCACAAGGTTAGAGGCGCTCCGCCACCGCGCGGTTCCCG
>CBDVDV010000057.1:0-18129 GCA_965372835.1 uncultured bacterium
GCTGCTCGACGACGATTGTCCGCGACTGCTCGACGGAACCCGTCGGCCGCCACGCGAGAAACGCTGCTAACACAATCGCTGCTGCACTGGCCGCTACCCACCGCCAGCGACGGACAAAGCGAAGGCGCCTGGGTGGTGAAACCGGCTCCCGTATCTGCGCGAGCACCCGCTCACGGCATTCACTCAGAGCAAGTTCAGAACCTTCTGCGGGGGCCAGAAGCTCACGTGCCTTTCGTCCCAGGCGTGACGCCCACAGCTCGTCGCGACAGCCCTCACACTGTTCCAGGTGAGCGCTGAGCCAGCGCGTCTCCTCAGACGGAAGCTCGCCCTCGAGGAAGTCCTCGAACAGCGCTTCGGCCTGTTGGCAATCGGACGGCGTATCAGTCACGCTCTTCACCTCCCAAGAGCCTCCGGAGTCGAGTCCTTGCCCTCTGGCACAGGCGCCGGACTGTTCGTGCGGAGACCCCCATCAACTCAGCCACCTCCCCGGGTGTGTGGCTCTCCACGTATCGCAGTACGAACGCCGTCCGCTCGTCAGCAGGCACGTGGCCCAACGCGTCTGTGAGTTCGGCCCTGGTGAGGGTGGTCAGACCACGAGTTGCAGTGTGGGCAGTCGTTGGGTCTGCGGCCTCGTCCAGGCTGACGGTCCGTCTCGAAGACCGTCGTCGAAGCAGTCGGCGGGCCTCATTGACGGCGATGGCCAGCAGCCAGGTGCGGAACGGACGCTCTCCGTCGTAGGTGCTGAGCCCTTTGTAGCTTCGCAAGAGGGTGTTCTGAACTACGTCCATCGCATCCGCCTCGTTCCCGACCAACCGGTACGCCGAGAGGAAAAGGGAGCGCTCGAACCGGACGCACAGCTCGGCGAAGGCGTCCCTTTGCCCGGAGGCGGCGCGCCCCACAAGTTCGGCGACCTCGTCCGGCCTATGCTGCTGGTCCGGTCGCCGGGCGGATTCACCGTCTGGGGCCGCTGCCATCGGCTTCGGGCCATCGTGTCTGATCGCTACACCTGCGCTGTCCATTCCCTGTGGCCTTCATCTACCTATACCCAGCCACCCGGCGAAACCGGCCACGCTTTCGTTGCCAAGACGTAACAACCATACTGTACTGTGGCCCCGATAGCAGTTCAAACCGTCCAGTGCTATTGTTTCTGAACCGTTCCTGGGATATGCTGCGGGGCCACAGACTTGGAGGCTGGCATGACCTGGGTGAAAGCCATCATCTTAGGTGTGGTTCAAGGGCTCACGGAGTTCCTTCCGGTGAGCAGTACCGGTCACCTGGTCCTGGTCAAGCACTTCATGGGGGTGACGCCGCCAACCGAGGGGGCCAGGGTGCTCTGGGAAGTGGTGCTCCACCTGGGGACGCTCCTGGCCGTAATAGTGGTGTTGCGGCGCGAGGTGTGGATGGTGTTGGCCGGATTCTTTCGGGGCCTGGCAGCCTCGCGAACCGGTCTCGTCCAGGCGGTGCGCCGAGAGAGGGGCTTTGCCTTAGCGCTCCTGGTGCTGCTTGGTTCGATCCCGGCGTGGCTCGTCGGGATGGGTCTTCAGGGCTTCGTTGAGAGCCTCTTTGGGCGTCCCTATGTTGCCGCTGGTGCGCTCCTGGTGACGGGGACGTTTCTCTTTGTCACCAGGTACGCCCGCGAGACCCGACGGGATGGCGAGGTCGGCTGGCTGGACGCTATTCTCGTCGGACTCGCACAGGCTGTGGCCATCTGCCCGGGGATATCACGTAGCGGCGCCACCATCTCGGCTGGGCTCTTCCGAGGCGTCGACCGGGCCCGGGCCGCGCGCTTCAGTTTCCTCCTCCTCATACCTGCGACGGCCGGTGCTGCCGTGCTCGAGATGCGAAAGTTGAGCGAGGTGCCCACCGAAGCGCTTGCGCCCTTGCTCGTCGGTGGAGTGGTCTCGGCCATCGTCGGATTACTGGCCTTCGTTGCCCTCATCCGGGTCGTGAAGGCGGGGAAGTTGCACTACTTCTCTTACTACTGCTGGGCCTTGGGCCTCTTGGCCATGACCTGGCTGCTCCTGGCTGGTTAGCGAAGCACCGGCCCGGACCGCGACGGCTGTAGCGTCCTATCAGCATGTCGTGGTCATTCGTCTTTGCCTCACGGGAGGAAGGCGGTTCTACCACCCGGGCGTCGGTTCTCACCTTTGCGGGAACTTTTCTCAGCCGCCGGCAGACTAAATGGGTAGAACCTCAGGGGAAGCGGCCCGCTCAGTGGCGGCATGGCAGGTGGTCGTGGTCAGAGCCCTTCTCGAAAAAAAGTGAGAATCTTCTGATTTTTCCCTTGCAAGGGTGCGAGTATGTGATATTATATGATAGCGGATGATTGGCTGAGAGTGGAGATGAGAGTTCATGGCGGAGCAGGAACTCAGGGCGGAGTCGACAGGCGACGAGTGGCTGACGGTGAAGGAAGCCGCTGGCTACCTGAAGGTGAGCGAGGCGACCATCTTTCGCTGGATGAAGTCAGGCAAACTCTCCTACTTCAAGTTCGGCAACTCCACCCGTCTGAGGCGTTCCCTATTGAACCAGGTGGCCGAGAAGGTCACCGGCGCCAACGAGGCCGGTGAGTTGGTGCCCCGGTGCAGTGTCTGCGGGCACACGGAACTGGCGCCGGGCAAGATCATTTCAGCGGGGAGAGTTTCTTTTCAGTTGGACGACACCCGCTTCTGGGTTCTCTCTCCTTCGGGTGTGCCTGTACGGGCCCTGGTCTGCACTGCCTGTGGCCACGTGGAACTGTTCGCCGACGCCATTCGTATCGACAGGATCAGTCCCCGGAGTGCGACGTGAGCCGTCCTCTTCACACCGCCAAGGAAGTCGGACAGTCGGGGTCGGGCCGCTGCCAGTCATTTGCTGCAGCGGCCCGGCGAAGCGCTCTGCTGGGGTGGTTCCCCCTCCTTGCGATCCTGCTGCTGGTCGGACTGATCCATGGCCGCTCACCGGCCGAAGAGGCGCTCCTGCCCTGGTCGGTCGAGCGAGTTCACGTTGTGGTGACGCCGGGCGCCGACTCCGTGCGCTGCGTGGCCCGGTTCGACGTCAGGGCCGTGGGTGAGCAGCGTGCTGCCATTCCCCTCTTGGCCGGCTCCTTCACCGTCGAGTCCGTTTCGGCGACCCGGGGTGCGCGCGCCGCCGCCCAGGGCGACCGACTGCTCTGCATCCTGGAGAAGCCCGGAGAGGCTACCGTAGAGGTGGCTTTCACTGTTCCAGCGCAAAGGAGCAATAACTGCTTCCAGTTTACGGTTCCGCTAACTGACGCCGTCCAGGCTGAGATTAGACTGGACAGTGCGGGCCTGAGCCCCTACGTGACCACCGACCCGGAGGCCGTCGTCACTAGCGTTGAAGGCAGGCAGAGCAGCTTCCTCATCCGTCCTGCATGCGCGGGTTCTGTCACCGTTAAGATATACACCTTCAGCGTGGTGGCCGAAGGGCTGTGGTACGAAGAGCACATCGACTACGGCAAGCGCGTCAGCGACAGATACTTTCCAAAGGCCGTAGCGAGAGTCTCGCTCTTCTTCCGGGGAGTTGCGCCTTCGGAGCCGGTTCTCATTCGAATTCCCCAAGGTATGCACCTGCGTCGCGTTGAGACTGGCAAGGATGCACAGCTTCGACGTGTTTCTGACGGTCGTTCATTGCTTCTTCCTCTTCATCCCGGCGAACAGGTAAGACAGAGCGTTCATCTGGACCTCGACGTGCCGATTCCGCCCGATGACCCGGTGGTGACTTTGCAGAGCTTCGAGGTGGAAGGCGCCCGCCGACTCGAAGGAGCCCTTTCCCTGATCTTCTGGGACCCGATGGGTGTAGAGTTGGTCGAAGCGCAGGGGCTCGAACGGAAGGCGGAGTTAGGCTTCTTCAACTACCGGTTCGGCGAGAACGGGTTTCGCGCCCGCTTTCGCATCGGTCTCAAGAGGCCCTTGGTCAGCGCCCGGCTGAAGGTTCGGGCCAAACTGAGCGACGGCGTGATCCGCTGCCAGGAGACGCTGGCCTACACCGCTTCGCACCGTTTTCTCCGTGAGTTCCGCCTCCGGGTGCCCAGTGGGGTGACGGCACGGCCACGAAGGCTGCTCCCTAACGATACGTGGTGGGTCAGTGACGGCGTCCTCGTCGTCCGCCGCGGCCGCGTGCCTGAAACCACGCATTGGCTCGAGGTCGAGTACGACCTGCCTGTTGCTGATCTTTCCCGTGTGCCCGTGCCCGTGCTGGAGCCTATTGTTGACCAGTTCGAGGGTATGGTCCTGGTCGAGGTCCCGACCGGGCTGTCGACCCGTGTGCTGGAGTCGGAGGGGGCGATCACATACTGGCCTGGCACGGCAGGCCCGGGGTTCACCGTCGCTGGTCCGGGCATCAACATAGTGCTCGAAGTCCGTCGGCGGACGCCCTTGCTGGAGGCAAAGGTGCTGAGCCGGGTGTCTTTCGAGGGCGAACGGACGCTGCTGCGCTCTACCCTGGTCGGTGAGATCACCCGTGCCCCCCTGAGCCAGCTCCACGTCCAGCTTCCGGCTCAGTTCGTGGTCACCGAGGTCGAGGGGTCCCCGCTGAAGAGTTGGGAACTCGTCGGCGAGGGCACGGTGCTCCGGCTGGATTTGGGCGAGCGTTACCTGGGGGAAGTACGTCTGCAGGTGTCGGCTGAACGGCTGAGGAGTGCTGATGAGGTCCAGGTCGAGGTGGGGCCCGTGACCCTGCGGGAGGCGACGCGCGCAAGAGGCTACCTCGCCGTGGTTCCCAACCGTGACCTCATGGTAACGGCCGAGGAAGTGACGGGGCTGCTGGCGACGGCGCCCGACCGGGTTCCCAAGGAGTTGGGCACTGTGCCTGAGCAGGCCCTGTGCTACAGCGTCACCGACGGGGCCTGGGCCAGACTGCGCACCGCTCCCGTCCAGCCCCTGGCCCGGGCCCGCTCAGCCACCATCCTTCACTTCACCCAGGGGCTCCTGAGCGTTGGCTGCCACGTGACCCTCAGCGTGAGCCGGGGCGGCGTGGAAGTCGTGGACGCGGTCATCCCTGCCGGCAGCGCGGACGTCGTGGTCTCAGGGTCGGCGGTCAAGAGTTACGAGCGGGTCGGTGAGGACACCTGGCGCATCCGCTTCGCCGGCAAGGTCTACGACCGGACCGAGTTCGACATCGACTTCAAGAGCATCATCAGTCAGGCCCAGCAGTTGGTCACCTACCCCGGCGTGGTACTGGTGGACGTGGCCCAGACGGGGGTCGTCACCGTGGCCACCGATGCGGACTTCGAGGTGGAAGAGCGAGAGGTCGCGGGACTGGCCGGGACGATGGAAAAGGGGGGACCGGGCTACGGCGAAATGGTGGATGGCCGGGCCCTCTACGGCTACAGTTTCGAGCGCGTGCCCTTCACCCTGTCGCTGTTGACGACCAGGTTGGCGCGGGCGGAGACGGTGCAGGCCCGGGCCACGGCGGCGCAACTCACTACGGTGGTGGCCGGTCGGCGGACGGCCGTGTCCCGGATGCTCTACTTCGTGGAGAACCCGGGGCGAAAGCAGTACGTCACCGTCTATCTGGGGGATCGCGCTCTCTGGAGCACCACGGCCAATGGCATCCCGGTCAAACCGGCCCTGAGGGACGACGGTAGCGTGCTCATTCCCATCGCTGAGGAAAGTCAGCAAACCGGCACCGTGCAGGTGGAACTCATCTTCGCCGAGCCTATCCCGCCTTTGGGAGGCGCCGCTGCTACACTGGCGCTCCGGGCACCCAAGTTGGACATTCCCGTGGAAGACCTGCGCTGGGACGTCTACACCCCCGAAGGCTACTTCCTCTTCACTTCAACCGGCGAACTGCTGCCCTACGACACGCCCGAAGTCGCTGGTCTCGGCGCACTGGTGCAGTCGGTCCTCCATGCACTGGAGACCCTCCTGGGCACAGGTGTGGTGGGTGACGTGCTGGAAGTAGTCGGGGAGTTGCTGGCGTTGTTCTGGTGGCTGTGTGTCCTTCCAGTAGGTGTTGTGCTTCTCTGCGTGATTCTCCGCTACGTGTTTCACATTCGTGTGTCGCCTGTCAAGGTCCTTGTCAGCGTCTTGCTCCTGATGGGCTTGGAAGCCCTCATCCTGCCGCTCTTGGTCACGGCCCGAGACGCTGCGATGATGGCCCCCAGTCAAAGCAACCTGAAGAACATGGCGAGCGCAATTCAGTTGTATGCGTCAGACCACCAAGGATTCTTGCCCGAGTCGGGCGACCAGATTGCCGAGTACATGGGGGGTCGATCTTTGTTCGACAATCCTACCAACCCCGGTACCGGGTACATCTACGTCAAGGGTCTTGATATTTCGAAGATCGAGTATCCGACTCAAACAATACTGGCATTCGAGGAGGATCCTCAAAGAGAGAGCGGCATGATAAATGTCGCCTTCTTAGACGGGCATGTCGAAATGATGGCTTTGTCTCCGGTGGAAGTGGCGAACCTGGTCGCTGAGCAATCTGCCGGCCGACCCTTTGGCCTTGAGGTCGTCCGGGGCGAAGTCGCGGACGCCGTTGCGAAAGGCCGCCGTGTGGCCGGGAGGGGACGGGGTCTGAGGGGTCTCCTTTCCTCGGCCGGAAAGGCCCGCCAGGCCGCCTGGGCATCGAACAGTCGAAGCAACCTGAAGCAGATCGGAATTGCTCTTTTCATGTATTCCAGTGCCAACGACGAGGCTTTGCCTGTCTCAACTGATCAACTTGTCGAGTACCTGGAAGGCCGGGCTGTCTTCGCCAACCCCTCGGCTCCTGAGACTGGGTACCTCTACGTTCAAGGTCTTCCCCCGCGCTCTGAGATTCAGAACCCCAGCGGAACCATCGTCATGTTCGAGGAGGCGCCGGGAAGGGATACCGGCACAAACGTCCTTTTCCTCGATGGGCATGTCGAGCAACTTACGGTGAGCCTTGCCGACGTGATGGCCAAGGCGGCTGAACAGTCTGCCGGCGCGCCCCTGGGGTTCGAGGTCGCCCGGGGCGAAGTTGTTTTACGCGCGCCTTCCCGGCCTGGGTTCCTCGCTGGCCTTGAAGTGGAGCGTGAGGCGAAGGTGGAACTCTCGGACGAGTTTCAGGCTGAGGAGAAGCAGCAGCGAGCACAGCAGGTCATCGCCGGTCGGCGGATCCGGGCGCGGGAGGAAGCGCGAAAGGCGACCAGCAGGAGCAACCTGAAGCAGATAGGTCTCGCCTTGGCCATCTATGCCAACGATTACGACGGCCTCTACCCGCAGTCTTTGGACGACCTCTACCCCAACTACGTCACGGACAGACGTCTCTTCGTCAGCCCGAGCACGGGGCGACGGTACCGCTACATATCCTCCCGGAGAGTGAATGAGAGCCCCCAGTCGGTGATCGCCTTTGAGGACGTGGATGGGGATGCACGGGGTACAAACCTCCTCTTTGCGGACGGCCACGTTGAGTTCAACACTTTCACCGCCGGGCCCGGCAGAGCCGGCGCCGTCAAGGTTGACGACAAAGGAACCGTGGCCCTCTTCGACGCGCTCTCGCGGAGCGACTACAAGGAACTCCAGGCGCATTCCTACGGGGTGCCCCCCGCAGCGGAGCCCCTCGACGTCGATCTCGACGCGCTCACCGGCCGGATTGACACCACCGAGGCCTTTGCCTTCACGACGGTGGCGAAGTCGGTGCGTGGGCGGGCCGAGGGGGCCATGCCTATGCTTCTCTCCCTGCCTACGGGCGGGGAGCGGTACCGATTATACCAGCCCTTCGCGGAGCGGGAGCCTGGGGGCTTCACCTTGGCCCTGGTGCCCCGGGGGCCCTTCCAGTGGGTGCAGGTGCTCCTCTTCTTCGCCCTGGCCGGGGGCCTAACGGTCTTGGCCCGCCGACGGCCCGGGACGGTGCTGGCGGTGACGGGGGTAGCGGCGGTGGTGCTCTTCCTGGTGGTGTTGAGTACGAGTGGGGGCCTGTGGCTCCTGAGTGAGGCAGCCCTCACCGGGACGGTGGTGGCACTGGTCTTCGCCGCCGTCATCTACCAGCGTCGACGGACACTCCAGCAGAAATCGGTGTGAACGGCATGCGCCCGTGCAGGCGTAGGAAACTAACGAACGTGATACAGGCACTTTCAAGGGGGTGCACGATGACAGTGAGGCACTGGGCGAGGTGGGTGGTGTCGCTGACTGTGGTCCTGATGGCTGTGGGTGGGACCGCGGGCGAGCAGGAGGCGCGTGTAGCGCCGGCGCCTGCGCCGCCGACACTGGCGCTGGAGTACGTCCTGAGTGAGGCCCGGATCACGGGCGCGGTCTCGGGTGCGGAGGTAGCGGAACTGACGGCCGAGGTCAAGGGCACCAGTTTCGTGGATGGCTGGGTGCGTATCCCGGTATTCCGTACGCCCGTGGCGGTGACCGGCTACCAGGTCCGTCGGGGCGACCGCAAGAAAGTGCTCCTCGTCCGCTCTTCGACACTCTCACCGCCCCGAGCGCCCTTGAGGGGCCGTACGGCCGGCTACGACCTCGCCGTAGGCAAGAAGGGCGACTTTGTGGTGCGCATCGATTTCGCCGTTCAGGTGAGCCGGGGTCTGGGTGCGCGGACGGTGACACTTCCCGGGGTGGCGGCAGCGGCGAGTCAGGTGGAACTCACCATCCCGGAGGCGGGCGCCGAGTTCACGGTGGAGCCCCGGGCCGAACTCAAGTGGGAAGCCGTTGCTGCGGGGGTGACGAAGGTGACGCTGTTCGGCATCACCGGCCCCTCCTACGCGCTCCGCTGGCAGGCGCGGGCCGCAGCCCCGGTCGAGTGGGCGCTCATCTTCGGAGAGCAGTTGTCGGTGGTGTCGCTCTCGCGGGGACGAGTGTCGCTCCACCTGCGCACCGACTACACCATCGTCGGTGGCTCGGTGGGTGAACTGGTGTTGGAACTGCCTCAGCGGTACGAGGTGACCTCGGTGACGGGGGAGGGCATCAGCGGTTGGGAGGTGACCCCAGAGGAGGAGGGGGCGAGGCTGACGGTGAGCCTGGTGCAGCCGGTCACCGGGTCCTATCACCTTGAGTTGGAAGCCCAGCGCTCGGAGCCCGAACTTCCCAGCGCGGAGAGGTCCCTGGACGTCCCCGTGGTGCGGACGGTAGGCGCGGAGCGTGAAGGCGGCTCACTGGTGGTGCGCGCGGCGACGGGAATTCGCCTGGTGCCCGAGGCCAGGCGTGGGCTGAGGCAGGTGACCGTCTCAGAGGTCCCTGGCTATTCGTCGACGCCCGCCTTCCCCATCGCCCTAGCGTATGAGTTCGTGGAAACCACCTGGCAACTGGCCATGCTGGCCGGGGAAGTGACGCCGAGGGTCAGCGCCACGGTGGAGGCCCGCGCCGATGTGCAGCAGGACGCTGTGCTCCTGGCGGCCAAACTGAACTACCAGATTCAGGACGCCCCGGTGTTCGGCTTCCGACTTGCAATCCCAAGTGGCGCTCGGGTGTTGGAACTCACCGGGGCCAACATCAACACCTACACGGTTGAAGAGGACGTGCTTCGGGTGGACCTGCGGGCTGCGGCCCAGGGGAGTTACGACTTGGCCGTGACCCTCATTCAGGCCATAGAGAAGCCCGAGGCGGTGAGGCTCCCAACGGTGCGGGCCCTGGGGGCGGAGCGGGAGACGGGCTACCTCCTGGTGCTCACCCGGCCTGACACCCAGACGGAACCCGTCAAGGTCACCGGCATCAACCAGATCGACCCCAGCGAACTGCCGGCCGACCTGGCCACGCCCGAAGGAGGAGGCCTGGCCTTCCAGTACCTTCGCCAGCCCTACGAGGTAGTGCTTTCGGTGGGGGCGGTCCAGCCCGAGATCTACACCACTTCCCTGACTTCGGTCAGTGTGGGCGAGCGGGGTCTGGAAGTCGCGACCCACGTCGACTACGACATCCGCAAAGCCGGCGTCTTTCGTCTGCGTTTGGCTTTCCCCGAGGGTCTGAGATTGACCGAGAACATCGAGGGAGCCCAGATCGAAGACTGGCGCCTGGACGGCGAAGCCCACGAACTCATCGTCAATCTGCGCACCCGCACCACTGGAGCCTTCGCCCTGGACGTCAGGGCCGAGGCCACGGTCAGCGACCTGGTCAAGAAGGGGGTGGTGGTTCCCGTCATCCTTCCCCTGGAGGTGAAGCGGGGTACGGGGTACGTGGCCGTGCGCACCGACGCCAGTTACCGGCTGCGCACGGCGCAGATGACCAGCCTTACCGAAGTGGACGTCCGCCAACTGCCTCCGTCCATGCAGGCCGACGGGACCCCGGCCGTCCTGGCCTACCGCTTCTACCAGTTGCCCTGGGCCCTCCAGGTGTCGGTGGAGCCCATACTTCCCGTGATTACCGCCGAGACCTTTACCCTGGTCTCCATCGGTGAGGCCCTGGAACAGGTGACCACCCGCATCGACTACACCATCCAGTTCGCCGGGGCTTCTCAGTTCGACGTGCAACTTCCCGAGGGGGCCACCAACGTCGACTTTGTCGGCCAGGGCATCAAGCATCGGGAAGAACTCGAAGAGAAGGGCCACTGGCGTATCTCGATGCAGAGCGCCCGGGAGGGCTCTTACCCCCTGGTGGTGACCTTCGAGCGGAAGATGGAGGAGGTGAGTGCAAAGTTGACCTACTCCGGTGTCACCACCCTGGGTACCGAGCGGGAGAAGGGGTACATCGTCCTCACCCCGCGCACCAACGTGGAGATCACGCCGCTCGCCGAGGAACTGCAGGGGGTCGGTCAGGTGGACGTGAAGGAGATCCCCGAGACCTTCACCGCTGGCCTCACCGTTCCTCTCATCTGGGCCTTCAAGTACATCAGCCATCCCTTCATCCTGGCCGCGGAGGTGAAGCGCCACGAGGATGTCTCCGTGTTGGTGGCCGTGGTTGAGTCGGCCAACCTGGTGACCAAGATCTCCCGCGAAGGCGAACTCCTCACCGACCTGCTCTGCTTCGTCCGCAACAACCGCCAGCAGTTCCTCAAGATCAGCCTGCCCAAGGGTGTGGACGCCGGGGAGGCCGCCCTCTGGGAGGCCTCGGTGGCGGGCAATCCGGTTCGGCTGGGCCGCAGTGAGGAAGGGGACGTACTGGTTCCCATCAGTGGGGTGGCTGGCCCCGAAGAGGCCTTTCCCATCAGGTTGCGCTACCGAACTCGTGCTGAGAAGTTGGGCCGTTGGGGCACCCTTGCCCTGGAGGCGCCGGGCCTCGAGGTGCCCGTCATGAGGCTCCGCTGGCAACTCATCCTGCCCAGGGGCTATGAGTTAGTGGCTGACTACGGCGACATGGAACGCACGGGGCGCATCGTCGAGCAGGAGGAACTGCTACGAGAGTGGCAGCGGCGCAGGCAGTCAGGCCAAGGACGGCCGCTTCCGGCCAATATCGCTCAACAGGCGCAAATGGAGCAACTTCCCGGGCGCGGTCGTGGCCTGGGCGCGGTCTCCATGGACACCGGGCCGATGGTGACAGAGGGACTGAGTTACTACTTCGTGAAACTGCTGGCCGCGGGAGAGCGACAGGCCGGGCCTCCCGGAACCATCCGTTCCACCTATCTCAGGAAGACGCTGGCTCTGCCCGGGCAGGTCATCGTGGTGGCGGTGCTGGTGGGGATAGGGCTGCTCCTGCTGAAGCAGGCGGTCCGGCTCAGACTGTCCGTCGCCTTGGGCGTGGCCGTCCTGCTATCGTTCATCAGGTCCTTTGGTGGTGTGTTCTACTCTGACCTGCTGGGCACCGCCGCCCTGGCCGCTTGGGTGGTCGCCGCCGTACTCCTCATCCACTGGCTGGCCGCCTTGCTGCCCAGGCCGTCGGCTCGAAGGCGGGAGGCACTCGCCGGGGCACCCCCGGGAGTACCGGAAGCCCCGGTCCCTCCTGATGAGCCCGGTGAGCCCGGCCAGCCGTAATCGAGGCCTGCCTTGCCCGCTGAGCGGGTGCTTGTGTTGGGCGGAGCCCTCCTTGCCGGTCGGCAGGACCCAGCATGCCTGGACGTGGTAAGTGCTGGGGTGAGGGTTCCCTCCTGGGCGGGTATCGGTTATGATGCAGGGCAAGGAGCACGTGTGATCCGTTGTCCGACACAGTCGGCAGGAAGGTATGAGCCGACGACCAGATTCCAAAGACGGGGAGGGCGGGGGCGGCGAGGAGCGGCTGCGAGGGCTCGAGTCGCTCCGGCGCAAGTTGCGCACGCGTCGACAGCGTCGCTCGGCGCCTCAACCTCGCCCGCCCTCAGGCGCGGACCCCAAAGGGACCGGGCCCAGTATCCTCTACCAGCGCGACGTTCCCCGAACCCAGGTGCGGCCCTCTGCCTTCCGTCCCCCGGCTGGCTCCCCCGTGCCCCTCGTCCGGGCCGTGAGCGGGGAGGAGTTGCGGGCCCCCTTCGGCCCGCCCTATTACCGGGTGGACCAGATGTTGGCGACCCTCCATCCGGAACTGGCCGTTCACTGCAGGGACGAGTTCCTGGTCCAATCGCGCGACACCGGCAGCACGACCTTGGTGCAGGAACTGCACGATCTCTGCAATGGAACCATGCCGTCGCCACGCGACATCGTCTTTCTCGACCTGGAGACGACGGGGCTGTCCAGTTCGCCCTTGTTCCTCATCGGGACCCTGGTCCGTGAGGGGGAGGGGTTCGTCATTCGTCAGTTCCTGGCCCGTACCTACGCCGAGGAGCGGAGCATCATCTCCGCCTACGCCCAGGGGGCCTCAGGCAAGAGTCTGTTCGTGACCTTCAACGGGAAGTCCTTCGACATCCCGTACCTGCGGGCCCGGGCCGCTGCCGTCGGTGTCTCCGCGCCCGAGCCCCGGGCCCACCTGGATCTCCTGCACCTGGCCCGGAAGGTGTACTTACAGGTGCTGCCCGACTGTCGGCTCCAGACCCTCGAGCGGTACGTATGCAGGCGCCATCGCGTGAAGGACATTCCCGGCGAGCACATCCCCGACGCCTATCACCACTTCGTGCGCACCGGGAACGCCGTCCAGGTGGCCCGAATTATCAAGCACAACGCTCAGGACCTGGTGACACTGCTCGAACTGCTGGTACGCATGCTGGGCGCCTACGGGCCGCAGGTGTAGCAGCCTTGCCGAGGTCGTTGGAAGCCGCTGATGGACGTTGACGCCTTTCTCAGTTCGCTGAAACGGGACCCGGCCTACGCCGGGCAGATCGTCCATTTCCACACAGAGCCGGCCAGGCCCGCGCGCTGGGGCCCTATGCCCGCGGGGCTCCATCCTGACTCCCAGAGCTTCCTCCGGGCCCTCGGCATCCAGAGGCTCTATACCCACCAGGCCGAGGCCATTGGCGCCCTGCTCGCGACTGAGGACGTGCTCATCACCACTGGCGCCGCCAGTGGCAAGAGCCTCTGCTACCAGGTGCCCATCCTGGAGGCCCTGCTCGAAGACCCCGAGAGCACGGCCATACTCCTCTTCCCCACCAAGGCGCTGGCTCGTGACCAGGTGGCGGCATGGAACCGAGGCCTGCAGGCTGTGAGCACGTCGCCGAGCCACGCTGCTGCCTACGACGGCGATGCCGGCCAGGCCGATCGCCGGGCCGCTCGGGACTCGGCCAACGTCATCGTCACCAACCCGGAGATGCTCCACCTGCAACTGCTTCCCAATCATGGCCGTTGGGCCCGCTTGTTCCGTAACCTTCGGTTCGTCGTCCTGGACGAGGTGCACACGTACACGGGCTTTTTCGGCGCCAACATGGCCAACGTGATGCGTCGGCTGCAGCGGGTGTGCGAACACCACGGCAGCCAACCGCAGATGGTCTGCTGTTCGGCGACGGTCGGGAGTCCCACGGAAGTGGCCGAACTGGTCACCGGACGGAGGCTTCACCATGTTGCTGAGGACGGCTCCCCGCGTGGGGCTAAGACGTACGTATTCTGGAACCCGCCACGCATCAAGCGTCGGCGCTGGCGGGGTCGGCGGAGCGCCAACGTCGAAGCCCACGAGTTGATGGTCAGGCTCGTCCGCAAGCGCATCGCCACCATCACCTTCAGCAAGGCCCGAAACACGGCTGAGATGATCTATCGCTACGTCCGGGAAACGCTCCAGGCGGAAGAGCCGGAACTGGCCGACCGTGTGATCCCGTACCGGGGTGGGTACTCGCCCGAAGAGCGGCGGGAGATGGAACGGCGCCTCCGCGAGGGGGAACTCCTGGGCGTGAGCGCCACCAGGGCCCTGGAACTGGGTATCGATGTGGGGTCTTTGGAGGCCTGCATCATCGTCGGCTACCCGGGACTGCTTTCGGCCTTTTTCCAGCAGGCCGGTCGGGCCGGACGTACGGAACGGGACTCGCTGGTCGTCCTGGTGGGCATCGACACGGCCATCAACCAGTACGTGATGACCCACCCCGAGTACATCTTCGACCGACCCATCGAACGGGCCGTCATCGATCGCGACAACCCCTTCGTGGTGCTGGGGCACCTGCGCTGCGCCTCGGCGGAGTTGCCCGTCCCCGAGTCGGAGGCTGTCAGGTTCGGCTACGCAAGCGACCTCATCCTGGAGGTGCTTGAAGAGAAGCAGAAGGTGCTTCGACGTGACGGGGTCTACTACCACGCTGCCTCCGAGCAGCCGGCCCACGAAGTGCGCCTGCGGGGCTACGGGGACGAGAGCGCGGTGGTCGTCGACGCCGACAGCGGACGCATCATCGACCGGCTGGATAAGTTCCGGGCTCAACGGATCTTCTATCCCGGCGCCATCTACTTCCACCGGGGTGATACCTACGCCCTGGTGGAGCACGACACCGAGCGTAACGTCATCCAGGTCCGCCGGGTGGAGGTCTCCTACTACACCGACCCGGTGACGGGCACGTCCGTGGACCACGTGGATGTGGTGCTGGCCGAGCGACCCTTGGGCACGGGCCGGGCCTGCCTGGGGGAGGTCTTTGCAGTCGAGCAGACCCCGCTGTACGAGAAGGTCCACTTCTACACGTTGGACCGCATCTCCCAGCACGAGACCCACATCGCACCCAACGCCTACGAGGCGATGGCCTTCTGGGTGGAGACGCCCGAGGACCTCCCGGGAGACGTGGGCCGGCTGGGCCTGAACGCTGAGTCGGGGATGAAGGGGGTCCTCTACTGCGTCAGCCGGGTGCTCCCCCTGTTTCTGACCAGCGACGCCAACGACTTCGACTGGTCGCTGGGCTGCCGAAACACCACCTGGCACACCATGTTCTGGTTCGAGTTCTACATGCACGGCATCGGCCACGCCGAGCAGGGGTACGAGCGTCTGGAGGAGATCCTGAGCGTCACCCTGGAGCACCTGCTCACCTGCGACTGCGAGGACGGCTGCCCCAACTGCACCTCCAGGCTCATCACGCCCTATCACGTCCGCAACATCGAACTCGGGGAGGGGACTGTTCCCAGTCGCCGGGCAGCGGTGGTGGTGCTGAACTCGCTGCTTACGGGCCAGAGCGCGGCCGAATCGCTCGTCCTCTTTGAGAAGCCCCGAGCCAAGCGCGGCATGGCCCATTTGCCTACCATCACCGGTGAGCGCCGACAGCGCGAGCCCCATCGACTGCCTTTGGATGAGCGGCTACGTCGGCTTCTCGCCCGCAAACTGGAACGTGGGCGCTCCGCCCGTCAGCCCGTGGACCACGCCATCGACCTGACCCCTCCGGCGGGAGTACCCGCACCCGAGTCACGGGAGACGCTGGAGACGTCCGATGCCGCCAGGCGGGTCGGCCGGTCGGCCCTCCGTCGAAGTGGCGACCCGACGGCCCGTCGGCTCCGTCAACGCCTCCGCCAGGCGGCCAAGGGGAAGGGAATCCCCGTTGCCGAGCCAGCAGCGGGGGAGGGGTCTGACGTGGACCGACCCTCACCGTCGACATCGGAGGAGGTCGGTGGTAGAGTGGTAACGGCGGGGGACCCGCTGGCCGAACGTGCCCGTCGACTGAAGCGCCAACGCCGAAGTAAGAAGAGGTGAGAGACTGAAGCGTCATGGGACGTGGCGAAGCACTCCTGGAGCGAATCACCGACACAGCCTTTTTCCGCGGACAGATTGTTCACGTGGAGGAGATCCCAGCTCGGGAAGCCCTCTACGGTGAGGACGTCGTCTCCGACCCGCGCGTTACCCAGGCCCTGAGGGCACTGGGTCTTGACCGCCTCTACGCACACCAAAGCGAGGCTATCCAGCACATCCACGGTGGGCAGAGCGTGGTCATCGTCACCGGGACGGCCAGCGGAAAGACCCTCTGCTACACCATCCCCACACTGGAAGCCATCCTGGAGAACCCCAATGCGACCATGCTCTACATCTACCCGACCAAGGCCTTGGCGCAGGACCAGTTACGCGGTCTCAACCAGTTCACCGAAGTCAGTTCCGACATCGACTTCCTGGCCGGGACCTACGACGGCGACACGCCCCAGAGCGTCCGTCGGCGGCTCCGAGACAAAGGGAACGTCATCCTGACCAACCCCGACATGCTCCACCAGGGCATCCTGCCACACCACTCTCGCTGGAACCGTTTCTTCGCCAACCTGCGCTACGTCGTCCTGGACGAGGTGCACGCCTACCGGGGCGTCTTCGGCTCCCACGTGGCCAACACGGTTCGTCGATTGCGCCGCATTTGTCGGCACTACGGCTCCCGGCCCCAGTTCGTCTCCTCCTCGGCCACCATCGCCAACCCCCGGGAGCACGCCTGCCGCATCTGTGGCACCGAGATGACCCTGGTGGACCGGGACGGCTCACCTCGGGGGCGTAAGCTCTTCGCCCTCTGGAACCCGCCTCTGCTGGAGCGGCGGGGGCGGGGGCCGAAGCCCCTGGCGGGCGGTGACCGTCGAAGTTCCCTCTGGGAGGCGGTGGAGATTATGACCACCATGGTGCGGGAACAGGTGCAGACCATCAGTTTCGTGCGCACCAGACAGGCCTCAGAACTCATCTTCCGGCACTGCCGGGAACTGTTGGAGGGGGTTTCGCACCGTCTGGCCCAGTCCGTCCGCGCCTACCGGGGAGGCTACCTGGCCGAGGATCGGCGGGAGATCGAACGGCTCCTGGCCAGCGGGGAGATCCTGGGGGTGGCCAGCACCAACGCCCTGGAACTGGGCATCGACATCGGCAGCCTGGACGTCTGTATCATCGTGGGCTATCCGGGCACCATCGCCAGCACCTGGCAGCAGGCCGGCCGCGCGGGTCGGGGCAAGGACGACGCCCTGGTCTTTCTGGTGGGAAGCAACTCGCCCATCGACCAGTATCTGCTGGCCCACCACCAGTACCTCTTCGAGCAGAATCCCGAGCAGGCGGTGGTGGACCCCGACAACCCCCACATCGCCATCGGCCACCTCAGGTCGGCCATCTACGAACTGCCACTGCCCGATGCCGAGGTGGAGACCTTCGGGGAGTTCGCCCGCCCGCTTCTGGAGATCCTTCAGGAGGACGATGCCGTCACCTGCATTGACGGCGTCTGGTACTGGGCGCAGAGTGACTACCCGGCTGCTGAGGTCAGCCTGCGCAATATCAGCGGGCCGGTTTACACTATCCAGCAGACGTCTCCTAGCGAGCAGGTCATCGGCACCATGGACGAGATCACCGCCCTGAGCCAACTTCACACCCACGCCGTCTACCTCCACGGAGCCGAGACCTACTTCGTCGAGCGACTCGACCTGGAGCAGAACATCGCTTTCGTCAGCAAGCAGGACCTCGACTACTACACCCAGGCCATCACCAGTTCGCAGATCAGAATCGACGAGACCATTGAGGAGCGCACCTGGCGGGGCTGCCGACTGGCCTTCGGCGACGTCTCGGTCACCACCACTACGCCGATGTTCAAGAAGGTGCGCTTCCACTCCCGCGACAGCATCGGCTTCGAGAAACTCGACCTGCCGCCTCAAATCCTGGAGACGGTGGCCTTCTGGCTGGTGCCGCCGGAGGAGGTGATGGCCAGGGTGCGGTCGGCCGGGCTGACCCCCGCCGAGGGCCTCATCGGCATCGCCAACGTGCTGGTGGAGGTCTGTCCGCTGTTCGTCATGTGCGACACCCAGGACATCGGCACCGTGGTGGACGCGAGCAACCTGGGTCGTGACGCCCTCTTCCTCTTCGACCGCTACCCCGGGGGGATGGGCTACGCCGAGCGCTGCGCCGAGAACCTGGAGCCCATCATGCAGGCGGTGGCCGCGGTGCTCAGCGAGTGTGCGTGTGAGGTGGGGTGCCCGTCCTGTGTGGGGGCGCCGGTGCCGGCCTTTGCCCTGAGCGACATCGACAGTGGCACCCGTGGCCGCCTCCCCAACAAGCAAGCTGC
>CBDVDV010000058.1:0-18060 GCA_965372835.1 uncultured bacterium
CGGGCTTCGAGGTTTAGGCGGACGAGGGGTTCGGTGTTGGATTTGCGCAGGTTGAACCACCAGTCGTCGTACTCGACGGTGACGCCGTCCACCCGGCTGATTCGGCCGTCGCTGTACTTCTGGGCCGCAGCCTCGATACAAGCGTCCTTGTCCTCCACCTCGAAGTTGATTTCGCCCGTGTGGTAGTATCGGCTGATGGGCCTGATGAGTTCGCTGAGCGGCTTCCCCTCACGGGTGAGGAGGTTGAGCATCTTGATGAGCGCTAAGAGGCCGTTGTCGGCGCAGAAGAAGTCACGGAAGTAGTAGTGCCCCGACAGTTCACCTCCGAAGGCTGCGCCCTTGTTGCGGAGCGTGGCCTTCATATAGGCGTGGCCCACGCGCTCGACTGTGGCCTTGCCGCCTGCTTTCTCCACCTCTTCTCGGAACGCCCAACTGGAGCGGGGATCGTAGATGATGGTGGCACCCGGCTCCTTCGCCAGGACTTCCACGGCGATGAGTGTGGAGATGAGGTCGCTGCGGACGGGCTCACCTCGCTCGTCGATGAAGACGCAGCGGTCGGCGTCGCCGTCGGCGGCGACACCCAAGTCGGCCCCCACCTCCTTCACCTTGGCGCACACGTCGCGCAGGTTCTCTTCTTTGAGCGGATTGGCCTCGTGGTTGGGGAAGGTGCCATCCAGTTCGGTGTACAGAGGAACGAGAGTCACCGGCAGGCGCTCCAGCACAGGCACCCACGTCTTCCCGGCCATGCCGTTGGCTGCGTCCAGAACCACAGTCATCGGCTTTATCTCGTCCGCGAACTCGAGCATGAAGTTGACGTAATCGTCCATGATGTCGCGCGTCGAGACCGAGCCGCCACCGGGAGCCGGGCCCAGGTCATCGTCGGTGACCCGCCGTTCTATCTCGCAGATGCCCGTTTCGTAACTGAGGGGGATGGCCTTCTGCCGGGACAGTTTGAAGCCGTTGTACTGAGCGGGGTTGTGGCTTGCAGTTACCTGCAGGCCGCCCGCGTGCTCGTAGTAAGCGATGGCAAAGTAGTTGGCTGGCGTGCTGATGGTGTCGACGTCCACAACGTCCAGGCCGCTGTCGTTGATGCCCCGGGTGACTGCTTCACTGAGGGGGATTGAAGACGGGCGCATGTCGCGGGAGACGACGAGTGGGGACTTCCCGACGATTTGGGCGAAGGCCCGGCCGATGCGGTAGGCGGTGTCCTCGCTCAGTTGGCTGGGGTAGATGCCCCGGATGTCGTAGGCTTTGAAGATGGTCATGGCTGTCCCCTCATTTAGTGGTTGCTGAGCGTCCGGGGTGCCCCAGAGCCGGGGATGGTTGGGCCCGTGGGTCCGCTCAGATGCGAAGCCGACGCATGCGCTTAGCTTTGGGCCTGGGTGGCGCCCGGTGAGGGCACTGGGCGCATTTCTCGTAGTTGTGGCCCTGGCGGGCCAGGCACATGGCCCGGGTCAGTTTGGACCTTTCACCGGGGCACTGGTAGTAGTCCGGGTTGCTCGCCCGTGTGGCCCGCTGCCTTTTCATCGGCCTCACTCCTGACCGTCCAAGCATTTCGAACTATACCAGATATCGACCGCCCAGACAAGTTCCTTCTACCGGCGAACCTGCCCCGGCCGTCTACGGTCAGTTTGCGCATCCTCTGCACCTCCCTGGAAAAGGCCTGCTTTCACCCGTGGAGGCCCTGGTATCGCCGGTTCACCACGCTGCGTCAAGAGGGCAGCGCCTGGGCTTTTTGCGTTGACAGTTCCGGGGCTCTTCCTACAATCGCAGGCGGGAAGGGAGATGCAATGGCTCGACTTTTCGCGATCGCGTTCCTCCTGTTCTGCGTGGGGTGCGCGGGATGGTTCGCCGAGAAAGAGGCGCCGTCCGAGGCCGGCCTGGTTGAGGAGCGGGTCCACTTTCGGCTGGGCAAGCAGTATTTCCGCCAGCGCCAGGCGGAGGCGGTCATTCGCCGATACGAGGAGCTCCTGGCTGCCAATGCCAATGACGTGGCCACCCTGAACAACCTGGCCTGGTCCCTGGCCACGGCGGCGGACGTCACCGTTCGAGATACGAAGCGAGCCATCCAACTGGCCCAGAAGGCCGTGGATCTCTCGCAGGGCAAGGAGCCGGCGCCTCTGGACACCCTGGGCCACTGCTACTTCTACGACGGCCAGTTGGACCGGGCCATCGAGACGGAGGAGCAGGCCGTAGCCCTCGTCCCAACCAGTAGGCCGTACCAGCGGGCCTTGGGCTCCTTCCGACAGGCCAAAGCGGAGAGAGCGGCCCAGGATCGGCTGCGCCGGTTCACCGGCGAGGGCAGCGCCGTCGTGGTCGAACTTGTCGCAGGCCCGGAGCCGGAACCAGGGCCGGAAGTGTCCTTGCCGGCTGAGGCGCAGGCGCACCTGGAAGAAGCCAAAAGGCTGCTCAGGCAGAAGGCCTGGGCCCAGGCCAGAGCGGAACTGGAACAGGTAGTGGCGCTGGCGCCGGACTACGCACCGGCGCACAACTACCTGGGTGCGGTGGCGGCTCGGCTGGGCGATCCTGCTGAGGCCATCCGCTCCTACGAGCAGGCCATCCTGTACGACCCCCAGTTGGCGGCGGCGTGGAACAACCTGGCCTGGCTCCTGGCCACGGCTGAGAAGGAAGTGTTTCGGGACCCGTTGCGGGCCCTGGCGTCGGCCCTGAAGGCCGTGGAACTGACCAACGCCAAAGACCCGGACGTGCTGGACACTCTGGCTGAGGCCTACTTCGCCGCTGGCCGGCTTCAGGATGCGGTGGAAGCGGAGCAGAAGGCTTTGGCGCTGGGCACGGGCGATACGGAACACTACCGACGACAACTGGCCCGCTTCTTGGCGGCGCGGGACGAGAGCAGGCGCTAAAGCGGAACGGTCGACTGGTCAGGCGCTGTCCTTGGGCAGCGCTTTCTCTTTCGGAGACGCTTGAGAATCGAGACGGTGAAACTCCTGGTGCTGAGCGACTGCGAGGCAGGCCTTCCGCCGATCCCCCCGGGTGAGCCCGACGTGGTGATTTCGTGTGGCGACGTGCCCCGGGACGTACTCAAGCGCGTTCTTTCTGCGTTGGCGGTGCCTTGCTTGGGTGTTCTTGGCAATCACGACCCGGCGGCGGCGCCGCCGGGGCTGCAGGATGTGCACCTGAGAGTGGTGGAGGAGGGGGGTGTGACCTTCGGCGGGTTCGAGGGGAGTTGGCGACATAAACCTCGAGGACACCACCTGTATGCGGAGGTGGAGGTCACCGCACTGCTTCAGGGCTTCCCCAGGGTCGATGTCTTCATCGCCCACAACCCGGCGGCGGGCATACACGACGTTGAGGACGGAATTCACAACGGGTTTGAGGCGTTAAGGCGATATATTGAGGAGCAGCAGCCCGCGCTCTTCCTGCACGGGCACGTGCATCGGCCGGCCGAAACCGTGGTGGGCCGCACGCGCGTGGTCGCCACGGTGGGTGCGCGGATGCTGGACTACACCCCGGGAGAACGAAGTGGCTGAGCAATAGACGCCGTTGCCTGGTCGCTGATCCGAAGGAAGATGCTCATGGACGTGAAGGTCTTTTTTACCGTGTTCGGCAGCATGCTCTTGATGGAGTTGGGCGACAAGACGCAACTGGCCACGGTGAGTTTCGCCGCCAGCCAGGAATCGAGGCTCAGCGTGTTTCTGGGGGCTGCAGCGGCCCTGGTGTTGACCTCGCTGGTAGCGGTGGTCGTGGGGCAGGTGGCTGCGAACCTGGTGCCCGAGTTGGTGGTGAAACGGGTGTGCGGGGGCATCTTCGTGGCCATCGGGGTGCTGCTGGTTCTGGGGTGGTTCTGAGCCGGTGGTTCTGGTCTTGGGGGAGGGCAGGGCAATGATTGAAGACTATGCCTTCGGGCGGGTCGCCGTCGACGGTACCACCTACACCTCCGACGTCATCATCTACCCGGATCACGTCGATGCCTCGTGGTGGCGTCTGGAGGGACACCGGCTCCAACCCGAAGACCTGGCCGACGTCTTC
Source organism: uncultured bacterium (assembly GCA_965372835.1). GTDB lineage: Bacteria > Planctomycetota > DG-23 > CBDVDV01 > CBDVDV01 > CBDVDV01. Next base: position 3,991 of record CBDVDV010000058.1, read on the forward strand.
GCTGCTGCGCCGGAGGTGTTAGTGGTGGGGCAGGGGAAGCCCGGACTTATGCGTGTGCCCGAGGCTACCCGCCAGGCCGTCGCCGAGCGGGGCATCGACCTGGTGGTAGCAAAGACTCCCGAGGCCTGCCGACGGTACAACGAACTCGTCTCCAAGGGGAAGAAGGTCGTCGCTGCTTTCCACCTGACCTGCTAAGAGCCGTGCATCAGTGAGATGGGGAAAGGCGTCTCTGTGGAATCTGCTAAGCGATTGCGCGACACCGACTGCTTTCTCTTGGACTGCGATGGAACCACCTACCTGAGTGAGCAGGCCTATCCGGGCGCCCTGGAGTTCGTCGCCACACTCAAGACCCTGGGTAAGCGCTACGTCTGGGTGACCAACAACACTTCCCGCGACGCAGAGGGCTACGCTGAGAAACTCCGGAGGCTGGGCTTCGACGCCTCTCCCGAGAACGTCTACACCTCGGGCCGAGCGGCCATCGACTACATGCTGGCCCACAAGCCCGAGCCCCGCATCTTCCCCCTGGCGATGCCTGCGTATGAGGCCGAACTGGTGCGCGCAGGCTGTTCGCTCGTGGATGGCAAAGCCGAGTCGGACTCCCTGGACTGGGTGCTGGCCTCGGTGGACCTGACCTTTGACTATGGCAAACTCAGACGGGCCTGCGACCTGGTGGCGGCCGGGGTGCCACTGCTGGCCACACACGCCGATAAGGTTTGGCTGACGGCCGAAGGCATTCTGCCCGATTGCGGCGCTATCCTCGCCTTCATCCGTGAGGCGACGGGTGCCGAGGCCAAGGTGGTGGGCAAGCCCTACCCCGAGATGGTGCGTGGCGCCCTGTCCAAGGCCGGCGCCCCGCCCGAGCGGGCGGCCATGATCGGCGACCGGCTCTACACCGATATCCGTATGGGCAAAGACGCGGGTATGCTCGCCATCCTCACCCTCACGGGCGAAACCATCCGCGCCGACCTCAAGGACAGCGCCCTTCAGCCCGACCTGGTGGTCAATGACTTGGCCGAACTGGCGGCGATGATCAGTTAGTTCCACTCCCGCTCGAACGTCAGACTCAGGAGGCGCGCCAGCCTTCTTCGCCGATGAGTTTGACGAAGATGCAGTCGCAGACGTGGCGTCTACGGACGACGCCCGTCTCCTCCTTCTTGAGTTGCAGCAGGCTCTGGAAGTGTTCCTGGCCGATGGGGATGACGAGGATGCCCGGCGCGGTCAGTTGCTCGATGAGGGTAGGGGGAACCTCGGGGGCGCCGGCGGTGACGATGATGCGGTCGAAGGGCGCTGCTTCGGGCCAGCCCAGCGTCCCATCGGCCACGGTGAAGTGGACGTTCTCGTAACCCAGGTCGAGGATGACGCCTTCGGCCAGGGCTGAGAGTTCAGCCAGCCGTTCGATGGTGTAGACCTGGCAGCCCGTCTCGGCCAGGATCGCTGCCTGGTAGCCGCTGCCCGTGCCCACCTCCAGGACCTTCTCCGTTCCGGTCAGTTCCAGACTCTGGGTCATCAGCGCCACCATGTAGGGCTGGCTGATGGTCTGTCCGGAGCCGATGCCCATGGCGTGGTCGCCGTAGGCCCGCCTGCGGTCGCCCTCGCGCACGAAGCGCTCCCGGGGGACCCGGGACATGGCCGCCAGGGTGACGTCGTCGCAGATGTCGCGGGTTCGCAGTTGCTCGTAGACCATGCGCCAGCGAAGTTGGGCGTAGCGGTCTTCGGTCACGGCCTGTCTCCTGCGGCTGTGCGCCGGAGTGGCTTCGCTGCCGACCCCAGTTTGAGGATGAAGGACAGGCAGAGCTTGAGGAAGCGCCAGGTGTCCCACACCGGGTTGATGGCGCTGGTCTCGTCGCCGTAGATGGTCCGGATGGGGACGTGGCCGATGCGATGGCCCAGTCGCGAGGCCACGATCAGGAACTCGCTTTCGGCATCGAAGCCCTCACGGGTGGGGCGGACGTGACGGAGCACTTCGGTGCGGATGGCCTTGTAGCCCGACTGGCTGTCAAGGATCTCCTGGCCGGCGAGCCGACTGAGGATGACGCTGGTGGTGCGGTTGGTCCAGTGGCGGACCCAGGGCATCCCCTCGGGGTTGGCCATGCGCGAGCCCAGGACGATGTCGGCCCCGCCGCCGCTGAGGGCCTCGAAGAAGCGAGGCAGTTCGGCCGGGTCGTGCTGGCCGTCGGCGTCCAGGGCGACCACCGCGTCGTAGCCCTGGGCGACGGCGTAGTCGAAGCCGGTCTGGAGCGCGCCTCCTTTACCCTTGTTCTCAGCGTGGCAAATGACGTAGGCCTCGGCGCGCTCAGCCTGCTCGGCAGTATCGTCCTGGGAGCCGTCGTCCACCACCACCACGTGGGACAAATGCTCCCGCACTCCCCGGACGACCGGGGCGATGTGGGAGCCCTCGTTGTAGGCCGGGATGACGGCGCAGAGGCGCAGTGAGGTGTGTCCCATGGGTCAGTTCCCCGTCGGCGTCGGCCGGAAGTCGCACAACTTCAACTCCACCTCCGGTGAGGACGACCGAAACGTGCTCAGCGTGGGCGTGTAAGCCAGGGAAACGTTGCCGGCGACCGCTGCCAGTTCACCCTTGCGCCCACCCAGGTTGAAACCGATGACCCGAAAGGCGCTCCTGCCCTGACGGGCGAAGAAACTGAGGTGCTTGCCACGGGCACCCAGTCGGCGGATCTCTCCCCCCACCTCCACGCCGTGGGAGGCCAGGACCGGTTCCGGGTTCTGCTCGCCCAGGGGCTCCAAGCGTTCGAGTTCGGTCACCGCCTCACGATTGAGATAGGTCAGAGGCACTTCAGCCTCCAGCACGAGTGCGGGCTGCCAGAGTTCCGCAGGCAAGCCGTGGGCGTGCTCGATGAGCCGATGGTGCAACTCCTTCAGCCGGTCCGCTGGAAGTGTGAAACCTGCGGCCTGGGCGTGGCCGCCGAACTCCAACAGGCAGTCGGCGCACTCGCGCAGGGCCTGGAGGACGTGGAAGCCCGGGATGCTTCGTGCCGACCCACGCGCCAGTTCTCCCTCGATGGAGACCACGATGGCGGGCCGGTAAAAGCGGCTGGCCAGACGACCGGCCACGATGCCGATAACCCCCGGCGACCAACCCGCTTCGCTGACGAGGAGGACCCGCTCGGCGCCCGTCTTGTCCACTTGGTCGAGGGCTTGGCGTTCGATTTCCTCCTGAAGGGCTCGACGGGCCTTGTTGTGGGCCTCGAGGCGCGAGCAGATCTCCAGGGCCTCACCGGGAGCGTCGGTGGTGAGCAGTTCGAGGGCCAGGTCCGCTTCACCCATTCGCCCGGCGGCGTTGAGCCTGGGACCCAGGCGGAAAGCGATGTCGTGAGCCCGGACCACTTGGCCGGCCAACCCCGCCGACTGCAACAGGGCTCGAAGTCCCGGGAGTTCGGTGTGCTCGAGGGCCGCCAGTCCCAGTCTGGTAAGAATTCGATTCTCCCCCAGCAGTGGGACCACATCGGCTACCGTGCCCAGCGCCGTCAGCGCCAGGAGTTCGGCGAACAGTCCTTCCACGTCCTGGTCCTGCCCGGAGACCAGGTCCGGTCGGCGGACCAGCGCCCAGGCCAGGTGGAAAACCACACCGACTCCGGCGAAGTCCCGGAAGGCCGTCCGGTCCGGCTGCAACTTAGGGTTGACCACGGCCACGGCCGAAGTGACGCGCTCGGTGGGCTCGTGGTGGTCCACCACCACCAGGTCATAGGGAGCCGCCTCGATGACGTCGCGGTACCGCCAGGCGTCCATCCCACAGTCCACCGTAACCACCAGGTCGGTGTCCGTGCCGGCGATCTCTTCCAGGGCGTGGCGGTTCAGCCCGTAGCCGTCCCGGATGCGGTGAGGTATGTAGTGACGGGGCGAGAGGCCGAACCGGCGGAGCAGCCTGCTCAGCAGTGCGATGGAGCAGAGCCCGTCCACGTCGTAGTCGCCAAAGATGAGCACCCGCTCTCGCTCCTGGACCGCGCGTGCGACCCGGTCCGCCGCGGCCCCCATCCCGGGAATCCGCTCTGGCTCCCCTAAGTCGGTCAGTCGGGCGCTCAGGAATCGCTGGGCGGCAGGGGCGCTGTCGGCGCCGCGATGGATGAGGATGCGGGCCAGCAGTGGGGAGATGTGCAGCGCGCGGGTTAAGTCCCGCTCCTGGTCGGGATTCTCGGGCTCCACCAGCCAGCGGGTGGACATGGCAACCTGTCTCTCGTCGGTGGCTCGCACTCCGCTCTGAGGCGGATGGTACCCCAGAAAGGCGGGGCGGTCAAGACCGCTCCGCTCACGGCCCAGAGGGCAAATCGACTTGACAGAGGGGGCCTGGGAGCGTAGGGTGGCGAGCGACGTGAGGCTTCGGACGACCCTGTAGGAAGGAGGTGGGCAGTGGCGAAGGTACTGGTGGCCTACTATTCGAAAACGGGAAACACGAAGAAAATGGCTGAGTTGGTGGCTGAGGGGGCGCGCTCCGGGGGCGCGGAGGTCGACCTGGTGCAGGCTGATGAGGTGGACTTCGACCGCTTGGCCGACTACGACGGCTTTGCCCTGGGCTCCCCCGATTACTTCAGTTACATGGCTGGGCAACTGAAGATCCTCTTCGACGAAGCCCTGCCCCACAAGGGGGAACTTTCGGGAAAGCCCGCGGTGTGTTTTGTGAGCCACGGCGGCGGGGGAAGCGCCATCGAGAGCGTGGAGCGCCTGACCAAGGCCGTGGGCTTGGCCCAGGCCGGTAAGGGCGTGCTGGCGAAGGGAGCGCCGACCGGCGAGTCGGCTGACGCCTGCCGGGCGCTCGGGGAGCAACTGGCGAAAGCCATCGGCTGAGCCACGGGGCAGCCAATCGAAAGCGGTCGCGCGTCAACCGGCGAGCGCGCGGGAGAGTTTGAGCGGGCGGATACCGAGGGGTGATCCCGCTTCGAGAAAGCGGGTCGGGCGCCCTCTGGGCGCCCGCTTTTCTTTGGCCGTCCGCTTCCACGACGGTTCCGACGTCCGCAGGAGGCGATGAACGTAAATACCGACAACGAGCCACGCCACAACGCCTATCATGAAGCCATTGCGCGCCAGGTGCACCGAAACTGGCTCCTGGAGATCCTGAGCAACCTCCTGCTCCGGCTGGGCTGGATCCTCAAGAACGAAACGGTGGTGGTGGCCGGCTTCATCCACCACCTCACCAAAAGCCCTCTGGCCCTCTCGATTCAGCCGATCATCGGCCGAATCGGCCCCAACCTGCCCCAACTCTTTATCGCCGGGCGGGTGGGCGCACTGCGTCGAAAGAAGCCGTTCCTTATCGCAAGCATGCTCGCCTACGCCCTGTGCTGGGGGGCGTTGGCGGTCATCATTTTCACCGTCCCTGGTCTTTCCTCCGGGGCCCTGCTCATCATCTTCTTCGGGGTGTACTTGCTCTTCCGTCTCATCCAGGGCTGTACGGCTCTTTCCCGCAAGACCCTGGAGGGGAAACTGATTCCCCCTGAGCGGCGGGGTCGGATCATTGCCCTGGGTGCCCCGGTTTTCGGTGCGGCCAGTTTGGTTGCGGCACCGTTGTTGTCCCGGGTCATAGGTGGTGAGTGGCTGAGTTTTCCTCTGAACTATGCGCTGCTCTTCGCCGTCGGTTCGGGGTTTTTCCTGCTGGCGGTGGGGACCACGTCTCTGTTGCGTGAGCCGGCGCACCCCGGGGAGCAGCGCGGGCTCCGTGCCGGCGAGGTGGTACGGGCTGCGGCCCGTCTGCTGGTGACCGACCGCAACTACCTGAGGCTGGTGGTGGCCACGAACCTGGTCTCGTTCACCTTTTTCCTCAACCCCCATTACCGGGCGTTCGGCGCCGAGGTGCTGGGGGTGGAGGAATGGCTGTTCGGTTACTGCCTGCCGGCGCAGTACGTGGCCCAGGCGGCCGGCTTCTTTCTTGTCGGTCATTGGGCCGACCGGCGAGGCAATCGGTGGGCCCTGTGTTTGACGGCGTCACTGGCTCCGCTGGTCCCGCTTACGGCCATCACCCTCTGGTGGGCGGACCTTCCCCGGGTGTACTTTCTGCTTTACGGGCTCGTCGGCTTGATGCCGATGGTGATGAGGCTGACGCCCAACTACATCCTGGAGATCGCCCCGCCCGAGAAGCACGCGCTCTACCTGGCCGCCAACAACACCATCCGCATGGTCGGCGCGCTTCTCTCGCTGGTCGTTGGCTGGGCCATTGCCAGGCTGACTCACGTTCCCGTTTTCCTGCTGATGGCCGGGGTCACTGGGTTCGGCGCTTGGCTGCTGCGCGGTCTCAGCGAGCCCCGGGAGCGCCGAAGGCCTGAGTTCGAGCCCGAGCCCAGGGAACTGTGACCTCAGGGAGCCGTGATTGCCCGCGGCCGTCAGGCTTCGCGGACACCTCCCTACCACCAAGAGAACGCACCAGCGTGCAGGTAGAGCTTCCACGTCGAGTAAACGACTACGAAAGAGTAGGCGAGGCAGCCTGCCAGGAGGATGCCCCGGGCGATGCGAGGATACTTGTCCCAGATGATTTGGCAGGCTACCACGACGGCGGCCGTCAGGGCGAACTTATAAATCGCCAATCCCCTTACCCCGTAGTAGCGGAGGACGTAGGCCGCTAGGCGATTGACCTCGTAGCCCCACCAAGGGCCCTCCCATCGAAAGTAGATCGCCGAAATGATGAGATCCAAGAGGCTGAGCAAGACAAACCCCACCGACTCGGCCTTCATGACCAGGGGCCGGTGGAGCAGATCCTGGTACTGCTGCGGGCCTACAGGGGTAGGCTCACCCATCCTCCCTCCTCATCCGACTGGTAGACGGCCTGGATCAGTTCCACGGAGCGACGACCCTCCCGGCCGTCGACCATCGGCTTTCGGCCGTGGCGGAGGACGCCGATCACGTCCTCGACGATGCTTCCCGGGCCGCTTCCCGGTTCGATGTGGGTGTCCTCAGCTCCCTTGAGAAAGTGCCAGGCTTGAATCTGACCGTCGCGGGTAGCCACGCCAGCCAGGTCTCCGTGGACGTTCACTTCGTAAGGCTGGCTGTTGGGGTAGGTGGTGGTGCCCAGGATTCGCCCCAGAGCGCCGTTGGCAAACTCTACCATGGCCATGCCGACGTCTTCCGTCTCTATCTCGTGGGCGAAAACACCGCTGCGGCCAATGACTCTCTTGGCCTCCCCCAGGAACCAGAGCATCAGGTCGATGGGGTGGATGGACTGGTTCATCAGCGATCCGCCACCGTCCATCTCCCAGGAGCCCCGCCAGCCACCTCGGTCGTAGTACTGCTGGCTGCGGTACCACTTGAGGGTGGCTTCACCCAGGATGATCTTGCCCAACTTGCCTTCGTCGATGGCCCGCTTGACCGTTTGCATGTCACCCCCGTAGCGGGCTCCGAAGTCCACCGCCAGCACCACGCCGGCGTCCTCGCACGCCTGGATGACCTGGTCGCAGCGCTCGACAGTCACCTCCAGCGGCTTGGTGGTGACGACGTGCTTGCCAGCCTTGGCAGCGTCGATGGCCACGGGGGCGTGTGCGCCCGTGGGCGTCATCACCAGCACCACCTCCACATCGTCCCGCTCCAGGGCCTCGTGGTAATCGAGGGTATAGGGAACGGCCAGTTCCTCAGCCACGGCTTTCGCTCGCTCCTCGTTTAGGTCGCACACCACGGCGAGCCCTGCCCCTTCGGTCTGGGCGATAATCCGGCTCCGTTGCCGTCCCATCCCCAGACCCACCACGGCGAAACCCACGTCAGTCTCTGCCATCGCTCTCCTCCAGTGACCCCGTGTACCAGTCTCTTGGTAGCGGCTGAATCCGGCCCAACGTCCGCAGTCATCCTACCGGCCGACCTCCCACCGTCAACGCGCTTTTCGCTTTGCGGCTTGAAAGTGTGGGCCCGGAGTGGTACAAGGGAACGCTTTGTGGGAGCCCGGAGAGAACCAGGGATAGTTGGGAACGGGAATGCTTTGCCTCTCCACCGGTTCGCTCTTCACCCGGCCCGTCGCCCAGGTCTTCGCCTGGGCGGCAGAAGCAGGCTTTGACGGCGTCGAACTGCTGGTGGACGACCGGCCTGAGACACGGGACAGAGAGTACGTCCAACGGTGTATGCGGGAGACGGGGCTTCCGGTCCCCGTGGTTCACGTGCCCTTTCACAGCCGAGTCACGCCTGAATGGGGCGCTGATTCGGTCGAGCGGGTGTTAGCCACCGCCCGACTGGCCAAATCGCTGGGTGCTGAGTTGGTGGTGGTCCATCTTCCTCTCTGGCGTGAGCGCCGCTTCACCCGCTGGCTCCAGGAAGACCTCCCCCAGGCTGAGAGGGAACTTGCAGTCACGCTGGCCGTGGAAAACCTGCCAGCCAAGCGTTGGCTCATCCCTGGACTGCGCATCTTCCGGTGGCCCTTCTTCCTGGACGAACGCCCGGCCGGGACCTTACTCGGCCGGCTCCTCGACGCCGTGAGCCAACCTGACAGGCGCTTCAACACAGTGGAGGAGTTGGCTGAGTTTAAACATGTGGTCTTTGACGCCACCCACTGGGCGGTGCGGGGGGATGTGTTCGACATCTGGGACCGGCTCAAGGGGCGGGTGGCGCACCTCCACCTGGGCAACTATTCGAGCGGTTCGGGTCACCGGCTGCTCTGGGATGGCGACGTTGACATGGAGAGATTCGTGCGCATGGTGCGCGCGGAGGGCTACCAGGGACACCTCACGGCCGAACTGTGTCCGGCGGCCCTGGGGGATCCATGCGAAGAGACTGCCAGGGCCCGGCTGGCCGAGACGTTGCGGTGGCTGCGCTCCGTCGATCGGCCTTGATCCGGGAGATCGGCGTCGGCACAGCCGGGGATGCGCAGGATTCTTAGGAAGGTCGGCAGAAGGATGCTCTCTGTTGGGTAGGACAACTGCTCTGGAAGGGGCAGCCCAGGTTTGAGGAGTGAAAAAGCGGCTAAAACGTACTTGTTTTTACCGGTTTCTGGGGCGATTCCTACGGAAGTGGTTGCCGAGACTTGACAACAGGCGATTTGAGGGTATATTAACTTAGTGCGAGGCGGTTCGTGGCGTTCAACGGGCCTTTCATCCCTCGTTTTCTTGCCTGCAAAGGCGTGCGGGAACGTCTTCTGAGGGAAACTGGGTGGCATTCATTCCGCAGGACGTGATCGAGCAAGTCCAGCGCGCTGTGGACATTGTTGAGGTCGTTCGTTCCCACTTCCCCCTGAAGCGTTCCGGGAGGAACTTCGTCGCTCTGTGCCCTTTCCACGCAGAGAAGACACCCTCCTTCAACGTCAATCCACAGAAACAGATTTTCAAGTGCTTCGGCTGCGGGAAGGCGGGTGATGTGTTTGGTTTTGTCATGGCCATGGACCGCCTGGAGTTCCCCCAGGCGGTGAGGCTGCTGGCTGAGCGTGGTGGTGTGACCCTCCCGGAAGCCGATAGCCCTGGGGCCCAGGCCCGCAAGGCCCTGCGGGAGCAGGTGTACGAGGTGAACCGCTGGGCGGCCCGGCTGTTCGCTAAGACCCTCGGCCACGAGGAACTGGGTCGGGACGCCCGCCACTACCTGGAAGCCCGGCGCTTTCAGCCTGAGGTCGCTGAGCGCTTCGGGGTGGGATACGCCCCGGACAGTTGGGATTTCCTCTATCAGCAGGCGTCCCGTGAGAAAGTTCCCATCGACGTACTGGAGAAGGCCGGACTGCTGGGCCGACGCCAGTCAGGGGGGTTCTACGACACGTTTCGCAGTCGTCTGATGTTCCCGATTACCGACGTCCGGGGTCGAGTGGTGGGTTTCGGGGGCCGAGCCCTGGGCGATGACCAGCAGCCCAAGTACCTGAACACCAGTGAGACACCCGTTTTCGACAAGAGCCGGGTGCTCTACGGCCTCGGACAGGCCCGAGACTCCATCGAGCGCGAGGGCCAGGCCATTGTGGTGGAGGGCTATACCGACTGTCTGATGGCTCATCAGGTGGGTGTCCCCTGGGCGGTGGCGACCTTAGGCACGGCGCTTACGGCCCGCCACGTTCGGCTCCTTCGGCGATACGTGGACGAGGTGGTTCTGGTGTTCGACGGCGATGACGCCGGACGGCGGGCGGCCGACCGCTCGGCGGGGCTTTTCCTTGCTGAGGGGGTGGCGGCCCGGGTCGTGGTTCTGGACGAAGGGGTTGACCCCTTTGACTTCCTCAGGGCCCGGGGTCGTGTGGCGTTCCTGAGTCGGGTGAGGGGGGCCTCCGAGGCCTTTGAGCATCTGATGAGCGGGGCCGAGGAGCGGTACCGTGCGGGTGGCGTGCGGGAGCGGGCGGAGGTGTTGGAAGAGATGGCTGCCCTGGCGGCCGACTGCGGCGATCCGTTGAGGCGGAACGTCCTGGTCGAGGCCATCGCCCAGAGGTTGGGTACCAACGAGGCCGCCTTGCGGGAACGGGTGGCGGCGCTCAGCCGGCGGGGAGCGGGCGCCCAGGTTTCCAGTCGGCCGACCGTCACGGGCATCGCCAGCGGGGCTGAGCGGGGGTTTGTGCAGTCGCTCCTGGCCCGGCCGTCGCTCATTCAGCGGGCCCGGGAGGTCGTGCGTCCGGAAGATCTGGAGGACGAGACGGCGCGACGGGCTCTGGAGGCCGTCTACCGGTCGGCTGAGGGGGCTGGCGGTCGGCTTTCGGCGGTGACGGCTGCGGCCGCTGATGCCGACCTGGCTGCGGTGCTGGTGGGTTTGGCGGAGGAGAAGCCCGAGGAGTTCGACTTCGAGAGACAGTTCGAGGTGTCGTTGTCGGTGTTGGCTCAGCGTCGCGGCGCTCGCCGGGCCGCCGACCTGGACCGCCGACTGCGGCAGGCCCAGGCCTCCGGTGACGAGGAGGGCCTCAAAACGGCGCTCCAGGAGAAGCTGGCAGTACAGCGGGAGCAGGAGCAGGAGCGACATAACTTGGCCGAAGGCATGTACCAGGAGGTGAGTTGAATGGACAAACTGGAGCGGGTCGTCAACGCTCTTGTTGAGCAGGGCAAGGCCAAAGGGTACCTCACCTACGACGAAATGAACAAACTGCTTCCAGACGACGAGTTTGTCTCGCCTGAGCAGATTGACGACATCCTGCGCACCCTGGACGAACTCAACATCGGCTTGGTAGACCACGAGAAGCCGGTGACCACTGGCGGCGACGGCGCCCGCGCCGACGAGGACGAGCGCCTGCAAAAACCTCTGACCGGCGTCCGTGAGCGGGTGGATGACCCCGTGCGCATCTACCTCACCCAGATGGGTGAGATTCCGCTCCTGACCCGGGAACAAGAGATCACCCTGGCCAAGAAGATCGAACTTACCCGCAAGTACTTCCGCAGCAAGGTCCTGGAGAGCGACTTCTCGCCGCGGGAGGTAGTTTCACTGCTTCGGGGCCTGGAGCGCGGTGAGGTGCCCTTCGACCGGGTCATCAAACTCATCGAAGTCCCCGGTGACCACCGACTCACCAAAGAGGACGTGCTGGAGCGGCTGCCGGTGAACCTGGCCACGGTGGAGAGAATGCTGGAGCGCAACCGTGAGCAGTACGAGCGACTTCGCCGGGACCGGCTGACCTCGACACAGAAACGCGAGGTCCATCAGCGGCTGAAGTGGCGTGGACTCAAGGCCGTGCAGTTGCTGGAGGAACTCTGTGTGCGCATCGACCGTATCCAGCCGTTGATGGAGCAGCTGGAGGAGGTGGCGGCGCGGATGCGCCAGTTCGAGCAGGAAAGGCGTCGCCTGCGAGGCCGTCGAGACAAGGTGAGCCGGGCCCGGATGCGCGAGGTGCGCCGACGCCAGGAAGGCCTGGAGATGCAAGTGCTGGAGACGCCGGTGGCGCTGCAGCGGAAACTCAAGGAAGTCCGCAAGCGCTTCCGGGCCTACGAGGACGCCAAGCGGGAACTGGCCGCCGGCAACCTCCGCCTGGTGGTCAGCATCGCCAAGAAATACCGCAACCGGGGGCTGAGTTTCCTGGACCTCATCCAGGAAGGCAACACCGGCCTGATGAAAGCGGTGGACAAGTATGAGTACCGCCGGGGCTACAAGTTCTCCACCTACGCTACCTGGTGGATCCGTCAGGCCATCACCCGCTCCATCGCTGACCAGGCCCGCACCATCCGCATCCCGGTGCACATGATCGAGGTCATGAGCAAGATCCGTAACGCTTCCCGTCAGTTGGTGCAGGAGAAGGGCCGGGAGCCCACGGTGGAGGAGGTCGCCCGGCTGACCAGCCTGCCGGTGCCTGACATTCGCCGGGCGCTGAAGATCTCCCGCCATCCCATCTCCCTTGACCGGCCCGTGGGTGACGGTGAGGACAGTTACTTCGGTGACTTCATCGAGGACCAGGGAGCCGAGTCCCCGGTCACCGCCGCCACTCAGGAGATGCTCAAGGACAAAATCCGGCACGTCCTCAGCACCCTCACTTACCGGGAGCGAGAGATCATCAAGTTGCGCTACGGCCTGGGCGACGGTCAGACCTACACCTTGGAGGAGGTGGGCAGGATGTTCAACGTGACCCGCGAGCGGGTGCGCCAGATCGAAGCCAAAGCGGTGCGCAAACTCCAGCATCCGGTGCGGTCACGAAAACTGGAGGGCTTCCTGGACTCCCTGACCGGCAGCTGACCGAGGACACCTGGAGAAATCCCACATGGAGCAAGAGCTGGCCGCCCTGAAGAGACTGCAGCGCATCGACCAACAACTCAGCCAACGGCAAAGCCAGAAGGAGCATCTCCCCCAGCGGCTGGCGGCCGCGCAAAAGGACGTCCAGGATCGGCAGGAGCAGCGTCGCCAGGTTGAGCAACAGTTGCAGAGCCGCCGACTGGAAATCGACCGTCAGGAACTCGACCTGCGCAGCCACGAAGAGCGCGGCGCCCGACTGCGCCAGCAACTCAACCAGATCAGAACCAACCGCGAGTACCAAGCCCTGCTCACCGAGATCAAGTCCGTGGAGGCCGATGTCTCCCGTCTCGAGGAAGCCATCCTGGAGGCAATGGGCGAAGCGGACGAACTGGCCGCTGAGCAGGCGCGCCTGGCCGACCTGATCCAGGAGACTCAGCGTGAGGTGACCGCCGTCGAGCAAGCCGTCAGTGAGGAGGCGGGGGCTCTGGAGGGCCAGATCGCCAGTCTGAGCCAGGACCGCCAAGAGGTCGCCGTCCGCATCGATCCCGAGAACCTGGCCACCTACGAGCGACTGCATGGGGGCCTGGGCGGCCGGGTCGTGGTCCCGGTCCGCAACGACCACTGCGAGGGCTGTCACATGCCCCTGACCCCTCAGACTATCAGCGAACTGTTGGCCAACCGCGCCCTCGTCGTCTGCCATCGCTGCGGGCTCATCCTCTACCTGCAAGAGAGCGCCGAACCGGCGGAGCCTCAAGCGTAGGCTGCCGGTGAGGGGTGTCGAGAACCGCACTGCCCGAGGTGATGGTGTGTCCGTGAACCAGGGCCGCAGGAAAAACCTTCGACTTTACCTTCAGACCGACGGCGCCTCCCGGGGCAACCCGGGCCCGGCGGCCTCGGCTGCCGTCGTTCGTGACCACGAAGGTACCGTCCTGGCGGAGGTGGTCCAGGAACTGGGTCCGACCACCAACAATGTGGCCGAGTACTTCGGCCTCATCATCGGTCTGGAGGAGGCCCTGAAGTTGCGGGCCGACGAAGTGGTGGTGGAGTCCGACAGCCAACTGATCGTCCGCCAATGCCTGGGCGAGTACAAGGTGCGTGATGCTCGGCTCCGGCGCCTTCACCGGTGGGTCCGCCGACTGGAGGACGGGTTCCACCGGGTGACCTACAGGTACGTGCCCCGTGAGGAGAACCGCCGGGCCGACGCCCTGGCCCGCAGGCTGCTGCGAAGGCGGCCTGGCAAGGGGCAGTAACCTGATCCATCCCCAGTTTCGCGGCTCCTTGGGTGGCACACCTTGAGCTTGCTCAAGGTGTGGGCGAAGCCCCGGCGTAGGGGCGGGGCTTGCCCCGCCCAGAGGCCAGGGCGCAGCGAGCAGCACCCCTACGCACCCACCTTGGCTCTGCCAAGGTGGCCCACCCCTGACAACTGCACTCTTTGCTACTAAATGAGTTATCAAAACTGGGGATCACTCAGGGCAGTAAGTCGTTGTCGAGAGAGAATCTGTGTGGTATAATTATCTTGGCATCGGAGCGGGGGATGCGGTCGCGCCC
>CBDVDV010000059.1:0-18040 GCA_965372835.1 uncultured bacterium
GGGCTGTGCCACGGCCGGTCGTCAACTGCCCGCTCTTTTCCCCTGGCAGAGGAGTTCCCCGGACGATTTGGCGAAGCAGGCCGAGAGCGCGGACCCAGACCTTCGGCGGGAGGCGGCGCTGGCCCTGGGGCGTACGCACCCCAAGGGTGAGCAGGCCGAACCAGTGAGGGAACTTCTGGCCACCCTCCTTGGTCAAGATACTCAGGTCCTGGTCCGGTCGGCGGCGGCGGTGAGTCTGGGTCGGCTGGGAGGGGAAGCGAGTGTGGCGGCACTGTCGCAGGGGCTGACGGATTCCTCGGCCATGGTACGAGCCGATGTCTGTCGGGGCCTGGGAATGACGGGTGCACCAACGGCGGTGGCCCCACTGGCGCGGGCGCTGGCTGAGGATGCAGACGTGGATGCGCGCTGCGCCGCGGCCCGGGCCCTGGGCAACTTCACCGACGCCGAGGCCCGCCAGGCGCTCCTCGAGGCCCTGGAGGCCGACCGGGCAGCGGTGCGCACCGCCGCCTGCCAGGCGCTCCGCCGAAGCACCGGAGCCAAGAGGGTGCCTCCTGACCGGGCCGCCTGGGAGAAGTGGCTGGCCGAGCAGAAGGAGGGGTCCGCACCGAAGCGCCGACGGTTCTTCTTCTGGTGAGAGGACTCGTGGGAGCGGGCCGGGGTTCGGCCGGGAGCCTGCGATTCCGGCGACTGACGCCTTGACAGGGCTCGCCCGGGCGTTATAATTCGGCCTTTGGGCGAACGGGGCGAGTTTGAGGGTTGTTCCCGGCCTCCCGTTCAGGGAGGCGGGGGAGTTCCAAGTGAGACTTGTGGGCCAGTGTGTCGGCTCCGCCAAGTAGTGGGCCGGGGACGCAGTCTCGTCGGCCCCTGGGGGTTGGCCGGTTACCAGGGGTCAGCGGCCGGGAGTGAGCGGTGATTACGGTTGAGCATCTGACCAGGCGCTTCGCCGACGTGGTGGCGGTGGACGACATCAGTTTCCACATCGAGCGAGGCGAGGTGGTGGGGTTCTTAGGACCCAACGGCGCGGGCAAGACCACCACGATGCGCATCATCGCCGGTTTCCTGCCGGCGACCGTCGGCACGGTGACCGTGGCCGGCTACGACGTCGCCGCTCAATCGCTGGAGGCCCGCCGACACATCGGCTACCTGCCCGAAAACGTTCCCCTGTACCCGGAGATGCGGGTCTCGGAGTACCTCGACTTCCGGGGGAAACTCAAAGGGCTGCCCAGGCGACGTCGGCGCAGCCGGGCAGCCGAGGTGATGGAGCTCTGCGGCGTTGTCCCCGTGGCCCGGACCGTCATCGGCCGCCTCTCCAAGGGGTACCGTCAGCGGGTGGGTGTGGCCGAGGCCCTTTTGGCCGACCCGGAAATCCTCATCCTGGACGAGCCTACCATCGGTCTGGACCCCAACCAGATCCGACAGGTGCGCCAACTCATCAACGACCTCGCCGAGGGACACACCGTCATCCTCTCCACCCACATCCTGCCCGAGGTGGAGGTGACCTGTGGACGAGTCATCATCATCGACCGGGGCCGCATCGCCCGGATGGACAGCACCCAGTCGTTGGTGCGCGGTGAAGGCCAGGTCGTACGACTGGTGGCCGTGGTCCGGGGTCCGGGGGAGGCGGTCAAGGGAGCCCTGGCGGCGATCGAGGGAGTGGAGCGGGTGGAGTGGCACCAGGCGGGCGAGGTGCAGGAGTTTCACATCGAAGCCGGGCCCGGCCGTGACCTGCGCGGGGAGGTCTTCCAGCGGGTGGTCCGTGGGGGCTGGACGCTCCTGGAACTCCGCCAGGAAGCGCGTACCCTGGAGGAAATCTTTGTGGAGATCACGACGGGTGAGTAGGCAGGAGGCCGGTTCGATGGGGCGGGTGGCAGCGATTGGCCGGTCGGGGCGACGGGTGCTGGCCCTGGCCCAGCGCGAGCTGATAGCCATCTTCCTCTCACCCATCGCCTACATCGTCATCGCCATCTTCCTGCTGCTGAACGGCTACATCTTTTACATCATCCTGGAAATGTTCAGCCACTCCGGGACCGAGGGCTCACCCTTCGCCATCTTTCTCGGCTCTGAGAACATCTTTGCCTGGGTCTTTCTGCTGCTGACGGCCCCGGCCATCACCATGAGACTGTTCGCCGAGGAGCGGCGAAGTGGCACCATCGAGTCGCTGTTCACCGCCCCGGTGGCTGAGTTCGAGGTCGTCATCGGCAAGTTCTTGGCCAGCTACATCTTCTACGTGTGCCTGTGGCTGCCCACCGTCATCTATGCGGTGATACTTTACAAGTTCAGTTCCCCGGACTGGCGGCCTATGGCCACCGGGTACCTGGGGGTGGCCCTCATCGGGGCCATGTTCATAGCCATTGGTGAGTTGACCTCGGCGTTGACCCGGAGCCAGATCGTGGCCTATATGACCGCTGCGGCGCTGCTTCTGGGGCTCTTCCTGGGCGGACTGCTGCTTCCCATCGTCGCCAAGGGGGAGACGGCTACCCAGATCATGGAGTACTTCAACCTCTATAATCACGCCCAGGAGTTCAGCCAGGGCATCGTTGACTCCAGGCATGTGGTTTATTACCTGAGTCTTACCCTATTCGCCCTCTTCCTGGCCACCCGGGTCATCGAGAGTCGAAAGTGGAGGTGAGGGCATGAGCCCCGGCAGAGGCGACAAGGCCAAGCCTGAACGTCGAACCGGCCCGCCGACGGGCCGAGACCAGGGCCCTTCCCGTCACCTGGCTCCGGGAGGGGTGCTGGCCACGCGGGTGCTGGCCGTGGTCGGGCTGGTGGTTGCGGGCGTGGGCATGGCTACGGCCCTGGTGCTGGAGGACTGGTCGAGCAAGCCGGTACGGGTCCTGCTGGGTGTGGCCATCTTCCTGGTGGTGCTTTTCTTCCTGACCAACTGGCGGTGGCTCGCCCACCTCCTGGTGACCAAGAAGGCGCTCATCAGCCTGAACGTGCTGGTCATGATCGTGGTCGCTGCCCTTATCCTCTCCATGGTCAACTACATATCTTACCGTCACTTCTGGCGGAAGGATTATTCCAGGAGCCAACTGTACCAACTCTCCAGTCAGACCGGGAACATCGTCCAGAACCTGAAGCAGCCGGTTTCCATCTTGGTCTTCTATGAGCCGACACTGGCAGGGATTGAGTTCGCCGATTACCTTCGCCGGTTGCTCGCCGAGTACACCTTCGTGGGTGACCAGATCACCACTGAGTTCGTCCGCCTCGACGAGGACCCCGTCCGCGTGCGTGAACTGGTCACGAAGTACGAACTGACGGCTGGGAATTCCGTGGTCCTGAGCGCTGGTGAGCAGCGCAAAAACGTCCCTTCCACCGAGATCATCCACCACCAGGGGGGGATGTACGGCCGCCCCGTGCGCACTACCTACGCCGGTGAGCCCGCCCTCACCGCTGCCATCGTGGCCATCACCGAGACCCGGCAGAAGAAGGTCTACTTTGTCACCGGTCACAAGGAGCGCAGCCCCAGCGATGACGGCGAGATGGGCTACTCCTGGGCTGCCCGCGAACTGCGGGGAGCCAACTACGAGGTCCCCGAGCCCATCAATCTGCTGGCCGCCGGTGAGGTGCCTCAGGACTGTGACCTGCTGGTCATCGCCGGCCCCGGGCAGCCCTTCAGGGCCGAGGAGGCAGAGGCCCTGGCGGGCTACCTGGAGGCGGGAAAGCCGGCCCTCATCATGCTCGACCCCCTCACCGACGACAGCTACGTCTTCCTCAAGTTCGGCTTCGAGCCTTTGCTGCAGGGCCGGGGCATCACCGTGGAAGATGCCCTCATCCTGGATACCAAGAGCGCCTACCAGTACCCCAGCAATCCCATTCCGCCCGAGGCGACTCCCTACCACGATATCACCCGGGAGATGCAAGGGGTGACGACCTTCTTCCGCTACGCCCGACTACTGGCCAGCGCGTCTGGCCGTACCGCGAGTCCGTACACGGTCACGCCACTCCTGCGCACGTCCGCTGGCAGTTGGGGCGAGACCAACCTGCAGACCGAAGACAGGGGCCGGGCCACGGGCGGGGGGCCGAACCTCCTGGAGGACGCCGGCAAACACTGGCGGCCGAAGCAGTGGGTGGGGGCGCAGGTGATCCTGGTCACCGACCTTCCGGAGGAGGGCATCACCGAGAGTCAGGCCGCTGCCGTCATCACCAGCCAGGCCACCACCCTCACCATCGCCGGGAAGTTCAGGCAGGCTCCCGACGGCCAGAAGACCCAAAGCTACTTGGTCCGTAAGCCGATGGGCTTTGACCAGGGTGATGACCCGAAGGGCCCGCTGGCGCTGGCCATGGCCAGTTCCCGGACCGACGGCGGGGGACCGATGAGCGACACGCCCGCGGTGGAGACCGATCGGCTGGTGGTGGTGGGCGACAGCGATTTCGCCAGCAACAACTCCATCGGTGAGCCCGGCAACCGGGACTTCTTCCTGAACTGTGTCAGTTGGCTGGTGGGGAAGGCCCAGGAGATTGGCATCCGACCCAAGAAGCCCGAACTGGCCAACCTGGAACTCTCCACCAGGCAGATGAAAGGCGTCGTCTGGGTGGTGCTGGTGGCCATGCCCGCAGGCGTCATCCTGGCCGGGTGCGTGGTCTGGTGGTTGAGGCGACTGGGCTGACGGGGCGCGCGGTGGAGTCCGGGTGTGTGCCCGGGCGGGTCCTGCCCCGCCCGGACGCCCCTCTCGCCAGGCCGGACAAGACCGGCCTGGGTACGCCCAACGGATCCTTGGTGGAGGTGAGCCAGCGGTGAGGTGGCGAACCACAGTGGTGCTGGTGGCGGTGGCCGGTGCCTTGGCAGTGTACCTGTTGCTGGTCGAGCGTCGGCTGCCCACAACCGTCCAGTTGGAAGAGCGGAGACAGCGCCTGTTTGACCTCTCGGCTGAGGATGTGAACTGGCTGCGCATCGAGCACGGCGACGTGGCCCTGACCCTGGAGCGGAGCGACGCGGAGCAAGTGGGGGAACTCGCTCGTATCGGTGGCACGACCTGGCGGATGACCGAGCCGGTACGGGCACGGGCTGCTGGCTATGTCTGTGACCAGTTGGCCCGGGACCTGGAGCACCTGGAGTGGGAGAGCCGGATGACCGGTCCGCCGGACGGCGAACCGGAGAGCCGGAAGGTGAGCGAGCGCGGGCTCGACCGACCCCGGGCATCCCTGTCGTTTCGTCACCGCGGCGGGGAAGAGAAAGTCTACTTCGGCGACGATACGCCGCTCGGTGCCCGGGTGTACCTGAGTGTGGAGGGACGTCCCGACATCTACGAGGTGCGCAGGTCCTTCCTCGGGGCGCTGCTCCGGTCGGTGGACGAGTTTCGCGACGACGACGTCCTGGTTTTCGACCTGCCCGACGTCCGGAAGTTGTCCGTCACCCGGGCCCAGGACACCCTGGCGGTGGAGCGGGAGGGCCGGCGCTGGCTGCTCACGCAGCCCCTGCCCGCGGTGGTTCGCGCCGACAGGGACAAGGTCGAAGACGCCCTGCGGAAGTTGAGCAGCCTGCGGGTCGAGCGCTTCGTGGCGGACTCACCCGTTGCGCTCTCCGATGAGAAACTGGGCCGCTACGGCCTGGATGCGCCGGTGCTGACGGCCGAAGTAGAGGCGGACGGTCAGACCCTTTCCATCTCCTTCGGCTCAGCCGTCCCCGACCACCCCGACTGGCGCTACGCCACCACCGGCCGGCCGGCGGGGCCGAGCGTGTATGCGGTCAAGGCCGAGCCGGCCGAGTTCCTCGCCTCTCCCGTCATCGAGTTCCGGGATCGTCAACTCACGCCCATGACCGCCGACCGCGTCCAGACCCTCACTATCACACTGGCCCCGGCCGAAGAGGAGGCCGAGCCTGAGACCGTCGTGGTCGTGCGCGCGGAAGGCACCTGGCGGATCCGTCAGCCACGCGACATCGAAGCCGACGAGGACGCGGTGCGGCAACTGCTGCGCGACCTCGACACCGGCCACGTGACCGCCTTCGTCAAGGACTTCGCTGAGCCGCCGGGGGAGTCGGAGTTAGCCCCCTACGGGCTGGAGCGGCCCCGGGCCACCATCACTTTGGTCGACGACCAGGAGGAAGAAGAGACCATCCACGTGGGCGCTCGCGACCAGGCGGAGGGTCGCTGCTACCTCCGTCGGGGCCAAGAACACAGCGTTCTGGCTGCCGATGAGGAGTTCTTCGATCTGGCGGTGCGGGGATACTTGGCCTACCGGACCAAGGAGTTGACGCAGGTCAGACGCTTCGAGGTCACTGGCATCCGCATCGAGCGACCGGACGGGCGCGTGGAACTGATCAAGGAAAAGAACGATTGGCAACTCACAGCGCCGATCGAGAAGCGGGCCGAGCGCTCGGCCGTCGATGACCTCCTCTTTGAACTGACGCCCTTGGTGGCCGAACGTATCGTCACCGAGCAGGCTGACGACCTCGCCGACTACGGTCTCGATAAGCCCGCCTACCGCCTCGAGGTGGTGCTCCAGAAGGAGGGCGAGGAGGCCGAGACCATCGTCCTCAGCATCGGCGAGGCCCTGCCCGAGGGCGACCGGGCGGCGCGGCTGGGTGAGGAGCGCCTGGTGGCTGCCCTGTCGGAGAGTTTCCTCGAGCGGCTGGATGCGGAGTTCCGGTATCGCACCGTGCTGACGTTTGACCGGGACCAGGCCGACGAACTGACCATCACGGGGGTCACACCAGCAGTCGCTGCGGCCAAGGTCCAAGACACCTGGCAACTGCGGGAGCCCGCCGATGCCGACCTGGACCCGGCCAAGGTGCGGGGACTGCTTGGCGAACTCAGGAGCCTGCGCGTGCAGCGCTGGGACACCTACCAGGCTACGGACCTGGCTGCCTACGGCCTCGATGAGCCGACGTTGATCGTCTCGGTGCACGTCGGTGGGCTGGAGCCGACCACACACACCCTGATGTTCGGCACAGAGGCGGCGGGAGGCAGTGTCTTTGCCCGGCTGGAGGGCGACCCGGGCGTCTTCCTCCTTCCTCAGCGGGTTGCGCAGAAGGCCAGGCAATCTATCCTGGTGGAGCCCGAAGAGGAAGAAGAGCCGGAGGCAGCCCCCTCCGAGGAGGAGCCTGAGGAAGAACCTGGTGTGGCGGAGCAGCCCGAAGCCGAGCGGGCGGGCATCAGCGGGGCCGAGCCGCCGACCGAGGAGGCCCGGTGAGCCCCCGGCGCACTCGCCGGCTCGCCCGCGTATTGCTGCACACGAAATGTTCGAAAACTCTTGACAACCGGAGGGCGCGGGGGTACGGTTTCCTCAAGAGTGTGGCCGGCTGGCCACGGGCACCGAATGGTTCGGCCAGGCGGGGTGCGCGTCGGTGCGAGACTTGGCATGTGAGGAGGTCTGACCATGAGCCTCAGGGCTGTGCTGGGTGCGGTGGCGCTGCTGATGCTGTGTGTTCTGGCCGGCTGGGTGTGGTCGGCTGAGGAAGGCGAGGCCCCGGCCGAAGCGGCGGCTCCGGCTGAGGCGGAGGAGGCTCCGGCTGAGGCCGAGGCGGCGCCGGCGGAGGCAGAGGCTGAGGCCGAGGCGGCGCCGGGGGAGGCAGAGGCTGAGGCAGAGGAGGCTCCCGAGAAGGTTCAGGGGTGGCTCTGCGAAGTCAAGATGACCATGGGTGGCAGGCAGAGGTCAGGCACGCTGAAACTGACGCCGACCAGGATGTATCGGGAAGGCGTGGATGGAGTCGGCCGCACGGTCATCGGGGACGCCGAGCTCGGGGTCACCTACATAATGAGGGCGCGACAAACCCCCGGCCCGCGGGGTGAGGGCGTCATCACCGTGTGGCAGATCGAGAAGTATCCGTGGAGCGAGGTCGATGGGAAGCGGCGCGCCATGCTGGACAGTGCCATTCAGGACGCCCGCATGGGGCTCAGGGGCGACAGGCGTGTTCGCGAGGCTTTCCAGAAGCAGATCGATGGTTTCGAAGCGTTCAAGAAGCCAGCCAAACTGGAAGCCACCGAGGAGACCAAGACTATCGGCGATTATGAGTGTGTCAAGTACACGCTCACTCAGGGCGGCCAGGCCGAGGGTGTCGTCTGGGTGACCAAGGACATCGAGGTGGACGCGCCACTTGGGGCCCTCCTGGCCCACAGCGCGGGGCTCGGCCGAGAGGGGGGGCTGCCCTTCCTCCAAGCGTTGGACGAACTGGATGACTTCCCCCTGCGTGTGAATGTTCAGTACTACGTGCCGGGGAGACGAAGCGTCCGCAAGTTTAACTTCTGGTTCGAGAAGGTCAGCGAAGCCGAGTTCGAGTTGGCCGAGCTCGAACCTCCTCCTGAGGCCGAGATCAGGGACGCAACGAGCGGCCGAGGCGCCCGGCGGCGATCCGGACGCGGCCGCGAGGGGTCCAGGAGGGGCCCGGAGCCGGGGGCGCCGGGGATCCGTCGCTAACAGTTCTTCCGACGCCAGTTGCGAAGGAGACAGCGAGCTCATATTGATGCTTGTATTGCCAAAGAAACAAGCAGGAGCACAGAGTGCCTGAGAGTGCGGAGGCAGGGGCGGAGAAGAATGTCTGCCCTCCCGATCAAAACGGGAGGTCAGGCATTAGTGCCTGACCGCGGCGGAGCTGTCCCGCCTGCTGCTTTTGCTTTGCAGGGCTCAATAAGAGTCCCTGTTGACAGTGGCCTCGGAGAAACGGTCGCAAGCGCTGGAGCGGCGCCGGACTGCAAGTACAGGGGAGCAGCCGGGAACTTGGCCTGCTCCTGGGCCGTCTGAAATGTGTGTGCGCGGCCGGCGCGCGCGGCTCGTTGGTGGTCGATCGATCGCACAAAGGGGGAGCGCAATGTATTCAGGGGATTGTAACCCACGTCGTCGCATGGCTGTCCTCTCGGTCTTCATCCAGGGGGTGCTGGCTGCGGCTCTGTGCACCGGGCTGGTCGGACTGCCCGAGGCCCGAGGCGACTACATTGCTGAAGTCCAGGAGGGCGGCAAGACGGGTTACATGTATATCGGCAAACGGCGCATCAAGAGGCAGGGGCTGACGGGCTATGTGTACGGTGACCTCATTATCCGTGACGACAGGAAGCTCATGTACGCTATCGGTCGGCGGAGGGCTCCTCGTGGGGAGGGGCCGGGGCGACCCTCAGCCCAGGCGCGGGAAGAACTGCGGAAGGAAGGCATGGAGATCGAGCCTCTTGAGGAGGGCTCCTCAGCAGTCCAGGAGCCGGAGGAGGTCAACGTTCCCACGTACGACACCAAGGTCATCTCCTACGGCGCGGTTCGGGCCAGGCGCGGCGCCATTGCCAAACTGGTCAAGCCGCTGCGCGATCAGACGGAGGCCCACCTCGGCGACCCCCACCAGGACGCGGTGTCCCGTCGTGGCATGCGCCGCTACATCGCCACGATTGACGCTTACCTCATGGGCACGCCCTCCTGGACGAACACCGGCGAGACCGAGGTCATCGCCGGCCGAGAGTGCACCAAGTACCGCGTTCGCTTGCCCCTCTTGTTCAAGCTCGACGTGTGGATGACCACGGAACTGGGTCCGGGCTACACCGGTGGTCACATGTTCGCCAAGCCCTTCAACTTTACCCGGGGTGGGGTTCGGCCCATGGAGATGCTGGGCGAGATTCCGGGCTTTCCCATGAAGATGGAGGGAGAGTACCGCAATGTCCAGGGTCGAGGCACCATGCGGTTCAAATACGAGGTGCTCCGGCTCATCGAGACGGACCTGGATGAGAAGGAGTTCGACCCCCGTCCCGGTTCTCGGGTGTACAACACCAACCTTCCCGGCGGCCGCGGCGGGCGCTAACCTGAGGAGCCTGAGCCCGCCTGCCCACGGCCCAACGCCAGGACCGCCAGTAGCGCTGCCCCCAGTGGCAGGGCCCGCTCGTCGATGTCGAAGTGGGGATTGTGGTGGTTGAAGCGGGTGCGGGCGGCTTTACTTCGCGTGCCCAGGAAGATGAAGGCTCCAGGGACCTTCTCCAGGTAGCAGGAGAAGTCCTCGGCTCCCATCCGTACCTCGGCCTCACGGTAGGCTCGTAAATCCCCGGTTAGTTCACGTACCATCTCGACGACGAACTCCACGCTCCGGGGGTGATTGACGGTCGGTGGGTAGTAGAAGTCGTAGCTGAACTCCACCCTCATCCCGGCCGAGCGGGCGACACCGGTGAGGATGCGTTTCATCAACCTGGGGACCGTGCGACGGTGCTTCTTGCTGACCGTCCGTACCGTGCCGCCGATGGTCACTTCCTCAGGGGTGACGTTGAAGGCCGTCCCCCCGTGCACCTTGCACACGCTCACCACCACCGGCTCGGTGGGGTTGGTCCAGCGACTGGCGATCGATTGCAGGGCCAGGATGGCTTGGGCGGCGACGGGGACCGGGTCGACGTTGAGGTGGGGGCTGGCGGCGTGCCCACCCCGACCGACGAGGCGGACCTCGAAGCCGTCCGCGGCCGCCATGATGGCTCCCGGACAGCTACTCACCAGACCCACGGGCAGTCGGCTGTCCACGTGCAGACCGAAAATCTCGTCCACGTCATCGACCACCCCCGCCTCGACAAACTTCGACGCCCCTCCCGGCGGCCGTTCCTCGGCCGGTTGAAACAGGAAGCGGACGTTGACCCGCAGGTCGCTGCGGTGGGTCCGCAGGAGTGTCGCCGCCCCCAGGAGCATGGCCATGTGGGCGTCGTGACCGCAGAGGTGGGCCACGCCGGCGTTGGTGGAGCGGTAGTTGCTGCGACCCAGCTCCTGCACCGGCAGGGCGTCCATGTCCGCCCGCAGAGCGACGGTCCCCGTGGCTCCGGCCACGGTGAGGTCGGCAACCACATCCGTCCCCAGCACCGGCTTGCGGGGCCTGAGGCCCAACCCCCGGAGCTGGCCCCGGACGTAGCGCGCTGTCTTTCGCTCCTCGAATCCGAGTTCGGGATGTCGGTGGAAGTGCCGTCGCCAAAGAGAGAGTTGCTTGCGGAGCGCCCGCGCCTCTCCCAAGAGCCTTTTTTTCATCGCTTACCTCGCTGGGAACCGGGGTCCGCGCCGGCGGAGCCGGTAAATCGAAGGGGTCCGAGATCCGACGAAGTGGCGAGCAGACCCGTTGGAACAGATGGTCCCAGATCCCACCTGACGGGCTGCCCGGGACTACTCCTCCAGGAGGCCGAAGGTGTCCTCTTCGTCTTCCTCTTCCTCTTCCTCCAGTCCCGCCTGCTCTTCTACCAGGATCTCGTACTCCTCAGCCGTGAGCAGGTGCTCGAGCTGTCGGCGGTCCTTGAGTTCCAGGCCGAGCAGCCAGCCCTCACCGTACGGGTCGACGTTGATCTGTCCCGGATTCTGCAGGACCGACTCGTTGACCTCCACCACTACCCCGTCCAGTGGGGCGTAGAGTTCCCACACACCCTGGATGCATTCCAACTCCCCCAGGGGATCACCTTGAGCGAGTTCCGCCCCCGGTTCGGGCAGTTCGACGGCCACCACGTCACCGTACTCGTCCAGGCCGTGCTCGGTCACCCCAACCAGGGCGATGCCGTCCCGACAGCTCACCCACAGGTGGGTCTGGCTGTACAGGAGTTCAGCAGGGGGCATACAGATCCTCCTCGTCTTTGGCAGTCCCAGGGGCTTCGTGCCGAGTCGACGGCTCACGGACAAGGTGCCGGCGAGCCCCGTCCGCCAGGACACCGGCGCGGCCCACCGCTCCCGGCCTCCAGACCCCTGAAAAGGGCGGGCTCAGTGTAAGCGTGACCGGAAATTCTTGTCAAGCAGGAATTGTGGCGCAATTGGGACTGTCTGAGCCAACCCGAAAGTGCGCTGATGATCGGTGGCCGACGGCCCAGACCGGCTACTTGGACGGGCGTCGCGCGGGCAACTTCCTCACCAGGCCCAGTTCCAGTTGCCGGGCGGCCAGGTCGATTGTATGGATGCGCACTTCCACCCGCTCGCCCAGTCGGTAACTCCTCTTGGCATCGGGCCCCGCGAGTTCGTGCTTGCTGGCCACCAGCCGGTAGCGCGCCCGGGGCAGCGCCGACACGGGCACCAGACCCTCGATGATGAGCCGGTCCAGTTGCACGAAGAGGCCGAATCGCTTGACCCCGGTGATGACGCCGGTGAAGGAGCGCTCGGTGTGGGCGGCGAGGTAGCGCAGGATCTTCACCTTGGTAATGGCGCCCTCGGCGGCGTCGGCTGTGCGCTCGGCTTCGATTGCCTGGGCGGAGACTTCGGGCAGGTGCTCGCGCCAGGTGTCCTGCTCTCGACGGCTGCGAAGTTGGCCCCGGAAGCAGGCATCCAACACCTGGTGGACGACGAGGTCGGGGTACCGGCGGATGGGCGAGGTGAAGTGGCAGTAAGCCTCACTGGCCAGGGCGAAGTGCCCCAGGCACGTCGGCGAATACTCGGCCCGCTGGGTGCTCTTGAGCAGCGCCAGGTGCACGGTGTACGCCAAGGACGTCTCATCGGCGCGGGCCAGGATGTCCTGAAGCCGTCGGCGGACGCCGCGCTTGCGGGAGGTGAAACCCAGGCTCTTGGCAAACTCCAGGAACTCCCTCACCTCTGCCGGGTCCGGCTCACCGTGGTTCCGGTAAATGCCGGGCAGTTTCTTCCGTTGCATGAACCGGGCCACCGCCTCGTTGGCTGCCACCATCGCTTCCTCGATGAGCCGGTGGGCCCAGGTACGGGCCCGGGGCTCGATGCGGGTCACCCGCCCGTGCTCGTCCACCACCACCTCCAGTTCGGGGATGTCCAGTTCCAGCGCCCCGCGCTCCGCTCGCACTTGGTTCAGGACTCGGGCCAGGACTTCGGCCTTCCGGACCAGTCCGAGCACGGCGGCTGGGGCCGACCCCGTCTTCCCCTCCAGGATGTCGTGAACCTCCTCGTAGGTGAGCCGGGCGTCGCTTCGGATGAGACTGGGCCACACCTCTTCGCCGGTCAGTCGACCCTGGCCGTCGAACTTCATCAGCACGGTCTTGGTCAGCCTGTCCTCTTCGGGGCGGAGGCTGCAGGCGTCGCTGGAGAGTTCTTCCGGGAGCATAGGTATGGCGAAGCCCGGGAAGTAGACGCTGGTGCCCCGCTCCCGGGCCTCTTCGTCCAGAGCCGAGCCGGGGTGGACGAAGTGGGACACGTCGGCAATGTGCACGGCCAGTTCCCAGCCTCCGTCGTCGAGGCGACGCACGGAGATGGCATCGTCGAAATCCCGAGCCTCGGCCGGGTCGATGGTGATGGTCAGCCACTTGCGCAGGTCCCGGCGACCGTCCGCACGGACGGGCGCTCCTCGGGCGATCCGTTCGGCCTCCGCCCTCACCTTGTCGGGGAATGTCTCCCGCAGTTCGAACTCCCGGATGACCGAAAGTTCGTCCACGCCCACCGCCCCGCTCTTGCCCAGCACCTCCACCAGCTCACCGGTCACGGTGGCGGCGTCGGGTTCGGGTGGCGGCAGTTGCACCACCACCTTGTCCCGTTCCGAAACCTGGCTGACCTTACCTGGAGTCACCGGGACGCGCAGGTGGCTCAGTTCACCGTCGGGGATGATGAAGCCGCGGCCTTCCTGCTGGTGGTAGGTGCCCACCAGGTGGGTGCGGCCCCGGCGGACCACCTGGAGCACGTGCCCCCGGGGGCCCTCACCCGGACGTCGACCCTTGCCGGTGACCTTGACCATGACCGTGTCACCGTCCAGGGCCCCGGCCAGACCGCCTCGGCTGATGTAGATGTCGGACCCACCACCTTCAGGGGTGACGAAGCCGAAGCCCCCTGAGGCGACGTCTAAGACCCCCGTCACCAGGCCGGTGGGCGCAACGAGACCCAGTTTACCTCCCCGTCGGCGGACAACGATCCCCTGCTGGTGCAATTCCCTGAGCGCCTGGCGGAACTCCGTGTACCGTTCCCCCTCCACACCCAGGGCCTTGGCCAGGGCCCTGGCCCGCAGGGGTGAGTAGGTCCGTCGCTTCATGTAATCGATGATTCGTCTCGCTGAAACCATGGGTGTTTCCTACCCTTCCATTCTTCCTGCTCTCCGCTCCCATATAAACTTACCCGGAGGGCTCCAAAGCAACAACCAAATAAGGCCTTGGCCGCCGAGCATAGTTTTACTACGATGGGGTCGTGTCTATGCCATCCTGAAAAGCGCAGGGGGGAAGGGCTCTGTGACCTCTGGCGACCTGCTGCTCTGTTTTGTGCCCCTCTTTGTGGCCATGGACGCCATCGGTGCCGTACCGGTGTACCTGGCCCTCACCGACGGTCTCTCGGCCGAAGAACGCGGGCGTCTACCGCTGGGGGTGCCTCTCATCAGCGGCCCGGCGGTCTTGAGCGCCCTGGTCATCGTGGTGC
Source organism: uncultured bacterium (assembly GCA_965372835.1). Taxonomy (GTDB): domain Bacteria; phylum Planctomycetota; class DG-23; order CBDVDV01; family CBDVDV01; genus CBDVDV01. Next base: position 14,218 of record CBDVDV010000059.1, read on the forward strand.
TGGGCCCCGCGGGCACCAAGGGCCTCTCCAAGGTCACCGCCCTCATCTTAGCGGCCATCGCCATGATGATGATCCGGGTGGGGGTGCAGTCAGTGGTGTCCGGGCCGTAGTGAGGTCCGGAAAATGGTGTTGCGTCCCCAATTTCCCCGGAAAGAAGGATGTCCCCTTTTCTCCTTTTCTCTATCGGTGGAGAAGCTACCGAAGCGCCTCCGACGCCGCCGTGGTGGAGACCAGCTCCTTCTCTCCATTCATCCCACGCTTCCAGCGCCAGAGCTCCTTCTTCATGTACCTGCGCACATACTCCTTCTCCTTGGTCTCGTTCACCCGGTCGGCATAGTCCCTTTCTCGCACCTGTTGCTCGTCTATGTCGCCAGGAGAGACTGCATCAAACACCCACTTCTCGTAGAGAAGGCTCTGTGCGTCCTCAGACCACCCGCGCAGGGAGAAAACCAGGGGGCTGCGGTTAAATAGGAACGGGAAGGCCCGGAACTCCACGCTGTCGAGCTCCCGGTATGTTTTCCACCCCGGCTGCCAGACACACACCGATTCCTGTAGGTACCACGAGAAAGTCTTCGATCGCTTGTCTTCCCCAGACCGCCACTTGATGAAGGCAATTGCGCCGCCGCCGGGCGCAATCATCTTCGGACTTACAACGAGGTGCCACCCTTTCGAATACTCGGTGGAGGCGATGTGGTAGCTTCGCCCTCCATCGGGGGCCCTGTAACGCAACTCTCTGCCATATAAGCCGCTGAAGGAGCCGGGCCCGGCGAGGCGCCACTCCCCCACGGTCTGGTAGAGGGCGAAAACGTGGAAATGGGTCTTCCATTTCTCTTTCAGGTAATAGCCCTCGCCTAGATCATGCTCCGTGCTGTAGGGAAAGGGGATTGTCATATCAGCCTGGAAAACCTGGCATCCCGTCAGAAAGAAGCAAGCGCAGCACACAAGCGCGAGCAGAAATGCCGAACGCACCGCTCTACCCCACATCATGCACGGAGCCCAATCAAAAGGGCGAGCTACCACGCAACCCAGGAATATGCAAAGGAAACTCCGGAGAACGAGGACATAATACCATTTTCGTGGAGCGACCTATTCAGAGTTCTCATCTGAGGGAGTGGAGCCGCGGTAGAAGCGTCGGCGGAGCATCTGCAGGCGTTCGGTCCAGGCCTCGTCGCCTGCGGCTTCGTCAGCCGAGGCCCCGGTGATGGCGTCTATCTTGGCGTCCGAGTTGTCCAGGTAGTGGAGTGCCAGGGCCTCGCGTGTCATGGGCAGTTCGGGCAAGTGCAGTGTCCCTGCCTATGAGTTCAGTCCACGCCCTGCGGAGCTTCGTTTCCCTCCATGGTGTCCGCGGGCTTTTCTTCTTCACCTCCTACGCGCCAGCCGATGTCGTCGACCTCTGGCCATCTGTCTGTCTCCTCGTTGTGAAAGTAGGCATGTTCGCCCGGCGGGGGGGGGCCGTGGTCCTTGCAGTCAAGGCCGATGCTGTATAGGAGGTATCCTCCCGGCTTCTTCACATAACGAAAGGCCCTGCCGGTGAAGGGGTCTACCGGTAGTTCGCCGAAGTACCTCAGTTCCAGTTCCTCCAGCGTTGCGGGGTAGGAGCCGGTGGCACGTCGATGCTCCTCTAACTCGACGCCCAAGCCCATCACCGCCAACATCGTTCGTCGTCGAACGTCGGTCTGCAGGCCGTGGAGCAAAGGCGGTACAAGCATGGCCGTCAGTGGAAGGCAGTCCTTGATGAGCTCGTCAAACAAGGGGTCCAGTTCTCTTTGCTCCTCTGGTATCTCGTACCAGGGCTTTTCAGCCAGGCCGATAAGCGTGTCGATGGTTTGCAGAAACCTCAGTTTCTCGTTGTTAATCCAGATGCGCAGCACGCCGTGAGTCTTTATTGCCTTCGCGTACTCCTCGCCGACGTCTTCCCACGTTTCCGGTCGGTTCAGCTTGTCAAACCAGAACACTCGTTCGCATCTCAGTGCCTCGGCGAAGCGCTGACTTGCGAGCATTCGCTGCACGCATTGACTGATCGGCTCCAGGTCAGACTTGCCAGTGCCGGGATTCCCGAGGACCTTTCCCAGAGAGTGATGGGCCATACGAACAACGTCGGTGCCGACCAGATAGTCGATAAATGTCTTCCCCTGATTGAGGTGTTCGGCCAGGCGCAGCTGCACCAGACACTCGTCGACGGCCGAGTCCATTCGCCCGTCCTCCACGAGGCCTTCGATAGACTTGCTCAGCAGTACGGCAAACCGCTGGCACATATGGAGATGCGGAAGCCCTTGGTCCAGCCCTGTGTACCGTTCGACGAACTGGCAACGTTCCCTCGTGACGGCTTTCCGCACCAGAGCGAGAGTCCCTTCGTTCTGATCGAGCCAGCGGCGGCGCTCTGGGTCGGCCTCAGGGACCACCGGCTGCATACCCCCGAAGAGCGTCCTTTCTGTTGTCTCGGGTTCAACATACATTTCGGAAGCCTGGCGGTAGACGGTAGCGGCGTTTTCTTCAGGAGGAATTGGCTCTGGAGTCAGATCTTCGAGCGTTGTGGGCTCGCCCTGGGAGCGGAGTTTGGCCAAGTATACTTCAACCCATCGGCCGGTCTCATCAGCTTTGCGGTCGAGGATTCCCTGCTCCGATGCCACGTCGCGCGCCGCGACGACGGTCAGTACCGATGCCACAACAAGAGCCTTCCAAACCATTTTCGTGGACCGGCTTATTCAGTCTTCTCGTTCGAGGGAGTGGAGCCACGGTAGAAGTGTCGCTGGAACATGCGCAGGCGCTCGGTCCAGGTTTCGTCGCCTGCGGCTTCGTCAGCCAGGGCCCGGGTGATGGCCTCCATCTTGGCATCTAAGTTGTCCAGGTAGTGCAGCGCCAGGGCCTCGCGGGTCATAGGCAGTTTGGGGGAGCCGAACTCGTATTCGCCGTGGTGGCTGAGGATGACGTGGCGGAGTTCGTCCAGGAGTTCAGCCGGGAAGTCGGGAAGTTCCCGCACCCTCTCCTCGATCATCAGCACCCCGGAGGTGACGTGCCCCACCAACTCCCCGTGCACCGTGTAGGTGAAGGCCTCTTCGTAAGCGAGTTCGCGGGTCTTGCCGATGTCGTGCAGGAGGACGCCCGCCAGGAACATGTCGCGGTCGAGTTGGGGGTACTGCTGGCAGACCAGTTGGGCCAGTTCGGCCACGCTGGTCGTGTGTTCGATGAGCCCGCCGATGGTGGGGTGGTGGTAGGCAACCGCGGCCGGGCAGCGCTTGAACTGCTTGAGGAAGTCTTCGTCACTGAAGAATGCTTGCAGCAAAGCCCGCAGATGAGGGTTGCCGATGGTTTCGGTGAGGTCCAGTAGTCTCGCTAACCTCTCTTCGGGGTCGTAGGGGCTGTGGGGGATGAAGCGTTCCAGGTCGATCTCCTCTTTGGGAGCTGGGCGGATGCTGGCCAGGATGAGTTGGGGCTGCTCCCGGTAGAGTTCCACCCGTCCGCGCACGCGCACGAAGTTGCTGTTGCCCAGGGCCTCCAGCAGCACTTCGGAGGCGTCCCACATCCGGGCGGGCAGCGTCCCGGTAGCGTCACAGAGTTCGGCCGTGAAGTAGCGCGAGCCGTTGCGGGCGGTGCGAATCTGCTTGTTCCGGATGAGGAAGACCTGGTCCACGCCCTGCCCGGGCTTGAGTTCGTTGACTGCAATCGACGCCACGGCGAATCCCCTCACTGTCGCACGTCAAGAGGTCGCAGGTTATCCGACGTTTGATCTTCCACTTCCTGAGTTGACACGTACTCTACGTGAGTCCCGGCCGCCGGTCAACGACAAAGCACCTCCGGCCTCGCCCCCTGGCGGCCAACTCGC
>CBDVDV010000060.1:0-18007 GCA_965372835.1 uncultured bacterium
GCCACGGCCATCTCTCGGACTCGGCGCCTTGCATCCGCAGAAGCATGACAGCCCGGGCAGAGCCAGGTCACGTCCAGGGGCCGGCCGTAATCGGAATGGTGAGCATGGGTGTCCTCAGCCCCACAGGTCGCGCAGGGCTGACGCTCGACCTCTCCGCGCCCGACGGCCCGGTGAAGGGCTCGCCCAGCCACCAGCCGTTCCGGGTGTCGCTGGTGGTATTCCTGCCTGTACCTTGGACGGGTCGCCCTGCCCCCAGGAGTCTTGCCGTAACGCCGACTGTAGAGCCGGTGCTTCACGCGCCCTTCCGGGGTCCGCTGGTAGGCGGCCTTGACTACCCGCTGGCAGACCTTACACCGCGCTTGTAGGCGGTCCTTGTTGTGGGGATGCGCGTAGAAATCGCTGTCAGTAAGTGCATTCCTGCATCTGGTGCAGATCCTGCTACTCATCGACGCCGTTCCTCATCAGTGCTGTTCGGAGTTTTCTCAGGGCTTCTGTTTGAATCAAGCGAACCGCTTCCCCTGTCACCCCGCAGACTATGCCCACCTCCCTGAGAGTGTGGGACCGGCCGCCGTCGCGCAGGCCGTACCTAAGTTCGAGAACCCGCCGCTCTTGGGGACTGACGATGCTACTCAGAAAGTCACTCAGGCTGGCGCGGAGCGTATCGCTATCAACGGTGGGCTCAGAGCCCTTCCCCTCAATGGTCTCGGAAAGCAGGTGGCCGTCCTCCCCCCGCTCGTTGAGCGATATCGCGCCCCCGGACTCCGTTGAGAAGGGCCTTACCTTCCCGCTCCGCTCGCGTCTCGCATAGTTGCGCGCCGCCCACGCACCACACCGGATGTAGAAAGCGTCTGGTCGCCCCGGCTCAGCCTCAACCACAGCCAGCCGGGCGTGCTGGAAAGCGTCATCGAACAGCCGAGGTGGAACGCAGGACCGGACCACGCCTTGCATCTTTTGGTCCAGAGCATCAGTCCAGGCACCGTTTCCTTGCTCGGTGGCCTCTGGAGTTTCAGCCTGTGCCATCGGTTGCCTTCCTACGGGGGAGCGCTTCGTGGGCGTCCTTGGGATGGTGAAGATGGGAGAAAAACAGGTCGTCAACAGACTCCGGGAGATGTGGCCAGAACGCACACAGGGCAGAGGTCTCCGGGTCTGTAATGTCCCCGGCCGCATTCGGTGCACACGCCCTGCATCCGACCGCCACCGGAGTGGCCCGTATAACCGGCGATGATGGAGCCTGCTCGTCTCCACAGCCGGTAGTCGTGGAGAGGCCTTCGATAACTTGGGGAGTAGTCTGCTATCGGTGGCCCGCCACCTGGACGCTTTGCGCGCTCGTAGTGATGGCCGCCGTCGATAGCGTCGATCTCTCCACCGAAGGCCTGAGTCTTTACGAGCCGCCTGCTACCTGTTTGCTTCGCCTCGTACTCCTGGGCCTTCCAGACAGCCCGCCGAACGTACCAAGCATCTGAATGACCCGGCCCGGCTTCCAGAACACGCAACCTACCTTCCTGCTGGCAATCGAGGCCGTACTTCTCAGGCTCCGAAATGGTAGCCATGATTGCCCGCACTATCTGGTCGTCCAGGCGCTCTACGCGCTCCGCTGGGGTCTCAACGGTCATGGTGGCGGTGCCTCCTGGAAGTGAGACCCACCTGCGCGCATCGAGAGCCCCGAATGACACGGGAGCATTAGCACGGGGACAGCAAAAGGGCTGGAAAGCCGAGTACGCTGAGGTAGGTCCGAAAGCCAGTTTGCTCCTGAGACGGTTGGCCCGTCTTTTGCTAAGAAGACAACCCACCCCTGCAAATCAAGCATGAGTTCCCCATTCTCTCCAACTTTCTGCCGGAATCCCCGCAAAGCCTATCAGAACGCCATAAAAAAGTCAATGGGGAGTTTGCCGTCAGCGCCCCATCCCCGACAGCGACCAAGGAGGGTGTACCCCTGACGCCCAGGAGTGCCCGCGAGCACATAGCCAGCCTTGGCTATGACGCGCAGGAGCCACGGTAAGGGTCGGCCCAGGGAGCACACCCTACCGTCCCCAAACACCGCTTAGAATCGCTGGAACACCCCCTACAGAGCCTCTACAGCAAAAGATAGGCTCAACCCCGACCCGGTAGTCGGGTCCGAGAACAATGATGTCTGTGAGGGGTCATTCTGTACGTCTACGGCGTGTCTATGGGGTGTTTCTGGGGTTCTTTGATGCACAGCCGACCGGATAGTCACATCTTCGAGATGAACCGCCCTGCACGCACCCAGACTGCCACTTACAGCTCCCTGGCTGCCTCCTGGCAGCAGTTGTGGAGGCCGGGGGCCTGTCCAGGATGATCCCCCGAGCCAGGCCCATCGCCAGGCGTCCCTTCTGCGTGATGGAATGGCAGTCAAAAAGCATATTTCCCCCCCCAGGAGAGGCCGTTCAGAGCAGACAAGATAGGGGTCCCTGGAGGCTCAGACTGTCCGAAAATCGGACACCTGGAAATACCAGCACACTCGAACCGATAGGAGCACACCTTGCCAGCACACTTCGGCGGATCGCCCCACCTACACAGGAAAGTGCAGGCGAATGCGCCCCGAATACCACCCCAGGACGTTCGAGATGGTCGGTTCTGGTCAGGAATATGGCATTCTGACACCGTTTCTGAAGCCTAAACTGCTGGTTTGTGCGCAGAGGTACCGGGACGTTGAACGGTCCCGGAAAGGCTCCTACCCCCTTCGGCCTCCCTCAAACAAGCACAGAATAGGAGCACACTATGGAAGCGAGAAAAGTGTCTCGCTAATGCAGCGGTCCGGGGAACCGGGACAAACGGCATACAGACGCTACCGGGCGGAGTAGTGTGTCACCAACGTACCGAAGCAAGGCAAACAGTCCCCCCGCAGGCGTATCCAGGGGGATCACCACCGGAGCACCACCGGGAGCACGACCACCGGGGCCGGCCGGTCTGAAAAGGTGGCGGCCGCAAGGGACATCTTCACGCACTGTACGATTACCGGACACCCCCCTACAGTGCCCTCGCCTTGGTCTGTGCTTATTCACCTGCTGTTTGCTGGCTTGTAGGCAGAAACGTCTCAAAGTAGCAAGACACAATGAGACACTTTTCTGCCCTGTTCTGTGTTGTTTTGTGCTGTCTTACTGAGTAAGGGCCGTTTGCCCCCGCGCTCAGGTGCAAGCGTCCTACAGCCTACAGCCTACGCCTGCCCAGTACGTCACTCTATCGTCACCGGCTCTTCTGTGCCTCTACGGAAGGACTGCTATCCGGCCGGAGCGCTCGGCGCCTGTCACTCCCCAAGGGACAGACAAGAGGCTGTAGGCGCGTCGTGACCTTCATAGAGTACCTACTGGCTTTGCGGGAAGCGTCCAGGATCGCAGCGCATCGGGGAAGGGCGACCTTCCGCAGAAAGTTGAGAAAGGGCAAGTGGATTCTGAAAAAAGTTTACTCGGTACAAACGCCGTTTCCGGGAAGGGGCAAAATAAATCGCTGAGATCGACTTGACACGCCTACCTCTATGCGCTACTGGTTTAGATAGCACAGGGAGTAGGACGATGTCACTGGTCTATCTTAAGCCGTCTGTGGGAACTGGTAGCACGTCACACGTCAAGTGTCGTTGTGCTCCCTGTGCGACCCACGGGCGGCTTTCTTTTTTGGGGAGGGCCGTAGCATGATGCAGGCGGTCGTACAGGATGGTGACGGCGACGTGCAGGTCCATGTCTTGGTCGATGGGCAGGTGGCCGCCGACAGTGTAGAGCGGTTCGACGTGGCCGCCCTGATGTTCGAGGAGGAGGCACCAGTCTACGGAGAGTACCGCAGGTTGGCGCGAGAGTTGGCCCAGTCTTTCGTGGCCCTGGAAGTCAGCCAGGCGTTGACGTGGATCGTGGAGGAGTGAGCCATGACAGCGCTCTTTGAGGAGTACCGGCCCCGCGCCTGGCCTGAGGTGCTTGGGCAAGGCAAGGCCGAGCGTCAGGTGCGAACGCTTGCCCGTCGCGGTCTTGCTGGCCGGGCCTACTGGATCAGTGGGCAGTCAGGTACGGGGAAGACCACTATAGCGCGTATCCTGGCCGCTGAGGTGGCTGGGCGTGACGACGTGGAAGAGGTCGATGCTTCGGACCTGACCCCAAGGTACTTGAAGGACATGGAACGCCGAATGCGATATTTCGGCTGGGGTGGCAAGGGCGGCCGGGCCTATATCGTGAATGAGGCGCATGGGCTCAGGCGTGACACTATCCGCCAACTGTTGGTGCTTCTGGAACGCCTGCCCAAACACGTCGCCGTGATTTTCACGACCACGTCTGACGGGCAAGAGGGCCTATTCAGCGACGCCGAAGATGCTGGGCCGCTCCTGTCCCGGTGTGTCTACCTGCCCTTGGCGCGTCGGAACTTGGCGAAGCGGTTTGCCACCAGAGCAAAGGAAATCGCGCAGGCTGAGGGTCTGGACGGCAAGCCACTGAGCGCCTACGTCAGTCTGGTGCAGAAGCACCGGAACAACTTCCGGGCCGTACTGCAAGACATCGAAGCGGGCCGGATGCTGGCTGAGGATGGAGAGGACTGAGGCATGGACATACCGATGCGACTTGGCAAGGGCAAGGGCATTGTGGGGCCGGATCACTTCGGCTGTATAAATACGGGGTTGGCGCCGGGACTGCTACGGTCCGAGAAGATGGCAGACTTTCCGTCGCTGTTTGACGGGTGCCGGTTCGCCGTCGGGCCGGTGGCTTACATCAACGATGCGATCATGGAACGGGCTCGGCGCCCCCGGGCGCGCAGCGTCAGTCTCAACGAGCGGCGGACGGTCTATTTCTACCGTACCTACAAGGCGGCCAAAGCGCGGTACAAGGTGCTTTGCGACGAGGTACGGACGGCCAATGAACGCGCCCGGCAAGAGGTAGAGCAAGCCCGGGCGACACTCCGGGCGGCTGGTCCGGCGGGGCTGGTGACAGAGCAAGGGTTCCAGGCCGCTATGGTGCTGGCCGACCACGGAGTAGCGCGGTAGGTAGGAGCCGGGGCGGTCCCCGGCGTGAGTAGGCTTTGTAGGAGAATGAAGATGCGACTGCGGGAAAAGTTGCGCTGTCGAGGATGCGGCAACCGGCGGGTGATCGTGTCGCATCAGACTGCCTATCAGTGGCGGGGGACTGAGAAGGTCCCAACAGGGCAAGCGCCGTTCTGCCGACAGTGTACCGATGCACTGAGGACCGGCAAGGCCGTTTGGCCCGGTGACCCGGTGCTGAGGGCGCGGTTGGCAGAGATTCGCACGCCGATGGGCCAGGTTCACTAAAGCCAGGAGAGGAGAGCCGGAAGATGCGGAGCATTGTCTTGCGCTACGCTGGGGAGTGTCGCAAGTGTGGGGCTGCGCTTGCAGTCGGCGTCCCGGCAGTCTACGAGCGTCGGGTTGGAGTATTCTGCCCGGCCTGCGGGCCAACTGACCCGGAAGAGATCCGCGCCTATCGTCAGGAAGCGGGCGACCGACGCGCTGACCGATACGAGGGATGGGCAGCCAAGCGGCGGGAACGGGCCGAAGCCACCCTATCCCACAACCGCAAGCACTACACCGGGGACATCGCTTTCTGTACGCAGCCGGGACATATCCCCCTGCGCGCCCGGGTGAACGCCCGAGATGCGCGGGCGTTCGAGAGCCTACGGGTGGCGGAGAGGTTCGAGCGCAAGGCCAAGGCTCTTCGCCACGTTCGGGTCAAGGGGGACAAAGAGCGCCAGCGCCAAGCCAAGCGCGACGCGATCCGACCGCTGCTCAAGGTCGGGATGCGGGTCGATACGGGCATTTATGGCGTCGGCGTGGTTGAACGAATCAACCGAAAGACCGCTACGGTGGGGCAGACCGGGGCAAGCGGCACATATCGCGTCCGCGTCGATCTGTCCTGGGTGCGGCCATTGGAAGAGTAGGGTCAAGGAGGCCGAGGCATGAGAGACGTTCGGGTGAAGCCCTACAAACGGGGGCGGTTCTGGTGGGTTGCCGTGACGGTGGACGGGGAGAGAACCCGGCGAAGCACTGGCCTGACCGATGCGAAGGCGGCCCGGGTGTACGCACGCACTTTGGAGCGTGAACTGGCCGCTCAAGAGGCCGGCCACGACGCGACGGCTGCCCTGCGCGGCCCCGTCACCTTGGCCGATGCTTGCCGGGCCTTCGAGGTCTACATGGCAGAGCACCACAAGCCCGGAGCCTATCGCAACTATCCGTCGAGGCTCAGGGCGCTCCAAGAGCACTTCGGGGCAGACCGCCACTTACGCACCATCACCGAGAGAGAGGCGCTGAGGTTCCTGGAGATGCGGGAACCCCAACAGAGGCCCAACGACGTCCGTATGCTTGGCCGGTTTTTCAGGTGGTGTGTAGCAAGTCCCCAGCGCTTCATCTGGCAGTCCCCTCTCCAACAGGCCGAAGCGGTCAAGGCGGTATCGAAGCCCCGACGGGCACTGACGAGCGACGAGGTCAGGCGCCTACTGGAAGCGGTGGCCGGGACTGACTTAGAGACCCCCATAGCGCTTGCGTTGTTCAGTGGTCTACGGGCCGGGGAGTGCTGCGCGCTTCGGTGGCAAGACATCGACCTGGAAGGGGCCGAACTGAGCGTGGTGGCCCGCGACGATTGGAGCCCGAAAACCTCTCGGTCAGAGACAGTGCCCATGTGCCCCGACTTGGTGCGGGCATTGACCCAGGAGCGGGTGAGGAACGGAAGCCGAGAGTACGTCTGCGCGCGGAACGGAGAACCCTACCGGCCCTACCAGTTGAGCCGAGATGCTGCGAAGGTTATCCGGGGGCTGGATATCGACGCCACGCTCCACTGTCTGCGTCATACGTTCGTATCGGCTCTGGTGGCCGACCCACTCAACGACCCCAAGACCGTACAGCGCCTTGCCCGCCACGCCGACATAGGCACGACCTTCGGCACCTACGCCCATGCACGGGCGCCCCGCCTCCGCCAGGCCGTCGCTCGTCTACACTTGGCGGGAGTTGCGCGTGTCGTAGGTTCGTGACAGCAACGGGCATCAGCAAGAACTTCAGCCGCCGCTTTTCCGTTCGAGGCACACCTACGTCTTCCTGCGCCATCTCCTTCCTCCGTGGGTGCTGGCGCCCCCATTACGGCGAAGACGATCTCCATGGGCCGGTGGTACCGGTAGATGTCGGTCGCACTCAGTCGCATGGCGCTCGCCCCCGCTGTGACAACTCCGCCTTGCTCTCTCAGGCCCTCCGCGCCTGCCCCAGCTGTCCGATTTCGGGACACTCACCGGACGCGCATCTCATCCTAATCGCTGAATCTGCGTTCGCTGCCCGCTGAGCCGCGCGTGCCGAAAACTCCTTGACAACTGGGTCCACCAAGAGTAGGTTGAAGTTCGCAGGCCGGCGGTGCTGCTGCCCTTAGTTGCTGGCGAGCGATACTGTCGCCTCTGCCGCGAACGCCCGCCGTTGCGGGACAACGCCCGATGGACTTGGCGCCGCGGTGTACTCGGGGGGGGAGACGGGAGGGCGGGGTGGGTACGGAGCGCAAGCCCCATGTGCTCTGCGAAGTCTGCACTCAACTGATGGATTCCCCGGACATGCCGGTAGGCAAGGTGGCCATTAGCCTCCCCTCAGAGGCGTTGGCTGTCGGCCATCCCTCTAACACGGAGAACGTTCTTCGGTGCCTCAATCCCCGCTGTGTCGCACCTCGACGCGCAGTGATTTTTCCCAGGAAGTACGAAGCACGTATCGTCCCCCAGCTGAAATCCTGGACTCCGATAACTACTTTCCGCTTACGTTATGTCGACTCTCCCGATGCTTTCGATGACCAGTATGCCGTTGCACAGTTTGCACTAGACGAGATCCGCCGCACCCCGGACATCAGTTTCTCTGCGTCCATTGACCTCGAAGAGCTGAGACGAACACTAGACGGTTTCGGCAGGGAACTGCGCGGTGCCCTCACCGTCCTCGATTTCTATTGTTGGGGCGACCACACCGAGTCTGCAAACTGGCACCTGCAGCCCATTGAGGCCTTCAGTTCCGACGCTGGCCCTGTGCCGCCCCGGTATAATCCTTTCTGTGCCAAGCTTCGAGAGTTCATTCATCGCGCTGCGGTGAGAGAAGTGTCCTCTATCTTGCAGTCGAACGACTGCCCATTCGCCGCCCTGCAGCATGACACGGTGACTGATGCTCAAGCTGCGCGTAGGCCGGTATGTGTCAAGTGTTTTGCTCGTCCTGCTCTTGCTGCTTCGTCCGAGTCGTCAAGCAACATGTCTTGGTCTACTTGCCACCTTTACACGAGTCTCTTGCCGCAGCTTAGTCCCTGCTATCAGTCCGACAACGCCCGGTTCGCCGAACTCCTTTCTCTTTGCCGGGAACGCGGCGTCAGGACCGCGACTGCCCTGTGGTCCGACCGGGTCGTTTTTCACATGCACACGTGCTGGGCGGGGTTCACTGAGGTCTCCTTCCCTATCCTAGTCCACAACCACCTCGTTGGGCTCGTGATTACCGGACAGATGGTGCTCCTTACTGGTGCTGACACGCCCCGGGAACGAGCCGCCGCGCTCGCGACCGTTGCCTCCGTGGCGCCACGTGTCCTCATGGAACGCTTCCCCATATGCGACACGGAGCAAGTGTCCGAGTTAGCAGGGACCCTCGATGTGCGCCTTTGGGAGGAGCAAGAGAGCAAGGAGGAATGTTCCTGGTTTGCCACTCCTGATCTCATTGAGCCCAAGATCAGGACCTTGCGCTCGAGCGCTGACATCCTGGAACGAAGCGCCCAGGAACGCTATGCGAAAGAAAGGCGCCTCCGAGAGGAAGCTTTCCAAGACGAATTGTTCGGACGGCTGGAAGCTGCCAGAGAGTTGTCTGCCACCGAAGTACGTACGGTCATCCCACAGTTGCTTTGCCGAATGCGCGACTTCTGGGCATTTGAGGAGGTGTACTACCTGAACGCTTCGCCTCGAACTAGCGGTGAACTCTCTCTCGTTGCGAGTTCAGACGGTCCAGTCACGCCGTCCAACGAGGAGGTCCAAGTTCCGCCCATAGAGTTCGTCGGCCGTGTTCCTCGCTCCGGTTTCCTCTTGTCTACCACGGGGCCCATCGATGCAGAGCCCAATGCCATGTGTGAGATCCTTCCTACTCTACGCGCTTTGCAGGCCCAGTTGGGTTGGTCCGACCGCGCCGCCATGGTTGTTCACACGATCCCAACGACCTACGGCCAGGATGTTTTCTGGCTGCATGGACGTGACGCATCACAGTGCAGCTACAAACCTCGGTTGGAGCCGCCCTCGGGGTTGTGTCTCGAATCCGTCCGACGGATCTGCACTGGCCTCTCGAAGCGCATTGCCGACTCGACGTACTTTGCAGAACAGGTCCACAATCTCCACCTCCTCGGCCACAGTCTCAAACCAGCTATCGAGACCGCACACACCGCGCTCAAGAACCTGGCCGTTGGTTCAGGTCTCGCCCAGGATAGCTCGTATCGCAACCTTCAGAGCGCGCTGGCGGATGTCTCCGAGAGAGCTAACCTTGCCATCGAGATAGTTAGGTTACAGCAAGAGAAGGAGCCCCCGGCAAGTGTATTGGTGGACCTCCTTGAGCGGGCTCGCCGCGCGGCCAAGCTCGGCAAGACACGGCATGGAATCCAGTGGGACCTGCACGCTGGCGGCGCATCCAGCTACGAGCTGTGGGTCCCCGAGAGATACCTTCGCCTCTTGGTCTCAAACTCCATCGGCAACGCTTTCAAGTATTCCTTCAAGACACGCACTGTGACCATCACCATTAAAGAAGACCCTACCGTTCCAGATACAGTGTTCACCGTCAGCAATTGGGGCTATGGCGTGCTCGAGGACGAGAGGCCATTGCTAACCAAGTTGTTGTATCGCGGCATTAAGGTCCGGCATCTGCCCGGCACTGGTCTGGGCATGTACCTGATCGAGACGATCATGAAGAAACTGGGGAGGTACTGGTCGTTTACTAGTGAACCCTCAGGGGAATATGTGGACAAGGTCAAGGGCACCAGTTTTGTTAATACGTTGGAGCTGAGGCTACCTCGGAGGGCATAGTAGTGGAGCAGAACGAACCATTTGCGGCTTGGCTCGAGGACGACCCGCGTTTACTCGAAGAGATCATGAAGCTTGCGTGTTTTGAGCTGCCCGACCTGTGCATCCATTTCTCCGAGACTGCAGCTGGCTTGTGGGAGTGTCTTTGTCGGTACGAGCCACAGATTATAGTCATTGACATTATGTTGCCGCCGATCAGGTCGGTTGAGCTACTGTCGGAAGGGGTGGCCTTGGCGAAGTGGATTCGGGAGGGCGAGATGCCCTTGGCTCGCGCGCGGGAGCTCGGTGTCGCTCAGGGACACTGTATACTGCGAAAGGACTACAGTGGCACGCGCATGGTCTTTCCTACTGCCCGCGCCCAGGGCACGCTTGCTCGTGAACTTGAAATGGCAGGGGTCGGCAGGCCAGAGATAATCGAAAAGGCTACTGATCCCGACTCGAGCTCAGTGGATCAAGTGATAGCAATCATAGCGGCGAGTGCAGCAAAGCAGCGCCCGGCTTGAGGTTGAAGGGATGAGAAGACTTTTCTGCCGTCCGCCTGAGTTCCTGGAGCTAGACACATCGCCCGCTAAGGCCAAGGTCCTGGCGTGCCTGGCAATGATGGGCCCTCGGGCGGCAGAGAGAGCTGTCAACGGTAATTACCGCTCTATTCAACAGCGATTTGCACGCCGTCAAGATGGGGTCGATAAGCGCTCGACCATCGAGGTTCTCAGGGCCGCTTCGGCAGTCTGGACTGATAGGCAGTCACTTGCCGCGTGGTGCGCTGCTTTTCTTCGAGCCACACTGGGCACCCGGTCGGTACATTCCTCTCTCGAGCTTGAGGCCGTCATCCCACTGCTCAAGCTGGCGGACAGCGTCTTGTTTACCAACCTGGTCCCCACCATCGAGCACGGCCTAAGGGCGAGGTACCGGCACGGGCTAGCGCAGGTTCTTCGGCACGCCGGCGCGATGGTGATCGACGAGGAACCGCGGAGGCATACTGTGCTACTCGAGTGCCTCTTGTCTTGCTCGGCATTTGGCTTCCCACGCTGGTGTCTGCGTTTTTTCAGAGGCCTCCTTTGTCGCCGTCGCGCGGGCGTACAGGAGCCGGACCTCACACCGAACTACCTCCGCACGCTCCTGAAGGACCAGGATGTCGTCCCTGATATGCTCCGTAACTGGGTGGACCCCGAGACCCCCGTGTCGACTTGCAGCATCGCGCTCTGGCTGCAGCACTATTCCAGCGTTCCCGCGCTACGCCGGGGCGTGCCAGATGAGATAGGTGCCGGAAAGCGACGCCCTGCTATCGCAGGCCTCCTCCTGAGCATGCTTGCTCAGAGGTTCCGCGCAGTTGCTTCGCGACTCGACCACCGCAGCCCTGGAACGACGCATGTGACAGAACGTACCGAGGCGCTCCTGCTCCACATCGTTGCGGAAGTGGCATATGCTAAAGGCCGGCTCCCGCGTCAGCTCAGGATTGCGCACCACCTTACGGCGAGTTTGGCTCCGGAAGTCATGCTCTCCGCTTTGGGCGAATACCGGGATCACCTTTATCACGCCATCAATGTGGCTTCGCTGGGGTTACTCCTTGACAAGGTAGGTGCCCTGAGACGTGATAGGACTCGCCCTTTGCTCGTCCGGCATCGTCTGGGCTCTTGGATGCTTGCGTCCCTTTTCCACGATATTGGCCACTATGCGGCGCCGTACATACCCGTGTGTGTCAAGTACATGGTCCCTGCCAGAGTCGATATCGGACGCGAACTACGCGGGAAGCTCGGTGAGGAGATATCCATGTTCCTTGCCAGCGTGAACGAAAGGGCTACGAACGAGCTGGGTCTGGAAGTCTCTCTTGCATGCAGCTACAACCACGGGATACTTAGCTACGAGTATGTCCGTGCGTTACTTCACAGTTTCAAGTCGTTTCAACCAGACCGCTCCCTCACACAGGCCTGGTCCGAAGCGCTCGCGGCGATTGCGAAGCACAATCTGGATACCGAGGTGATCAGCTGGAGGGACGAGCCGGTCGCGGTTCTTCTTGTCCTGTGCGATGAGCTTCAGGATTGGAATCGCCCGCAGTGGGGGCCGGGGGCTTTTGCGCCCACAGTGATGGGCGCGGTCCATTTTGGTCGCCGGACGGGGCTCAGCCCTCCCAGCCTTTGCAGGGCCCTGCGGATCACCCAAAGCCACACTGCCCGTCGACGCAATCGACATGTCATCTCGGTCCAATATGGAAGCCCGGCCCAGTTAGGATATGATCCGTGCAAGGTCATCGTGTCGAAGCTAAGTAACTTGCAGCGTCTGGCTGACTGCCCCCCGCTCCGGTTGGTGTTCCGCTTTCCTCGTACCGAGTTGCTCAGAGGGCACGGTATTGCGGCGCCGGCGCCCTCTTACCGGTCAGCAATGCGGAACTTCGTTGCTACCCTTGATGACCCCATTCTGAGACACGAGGTGTTATGGCCGGATTCTCGACACCCGCCGCCCACCAGATGGCTAGTAGATGACGGTGAGGAGAGGCTGTGTGTCGACTTGGCCGACCTTCATAGCTTCCGGCCTGTCTTGGCGAGTCCGCAGGCGTTCTCTGAAGACTTCGACAGGTTCCGCCGTCAGCCCTCCTGAGCCTGATCCCAGGTGTGTGTTTCGCTCATCGGCTCCAAAGGGCTACCTTGATTGGGCATCTTCAGCATCTTTGGCGCCCTTTGGCTCTGAGGCTAGGCTGCTGCCCCCAGCTCCTCGCCCCACCTTCTTTGTCTCAGGCCCCCCCGCTTGCAGTCTTCCAGCGTCCATTGTCTGGGCTGGCCTCGCCTAGCCATGATGGACTCGCGCCGGCGGCGGTCACCCACTTGGGAGTACGGGGCTCGTCGCCTTCGGTCTCTGCCCTGGCTCCCTGCGCCTCAGCGCGGCATGGCGATCACCTCTCGCACCGGGATGACGACGGTGACGGCGCAAACGATCTTATGGTCGACCTGGGCACCTTAGGAGGGGCGTGGAGCTTCGCTTGGGCCATCAACGACTCAGGCCAGGTTGTCGGCCTAGCGGAGACGGTAA
Source organism: uncultured bacterium (assembly GCA_965372835.1). Classification (GTDB taxonomy): domain Bacteria; phylum Planctomycetota; class DG-23; order CBDVDV01; family CBDVDV01; genus CBDVDV01. The sequence continues at coordinate 13,018 of CBDVDV010000060.1, forward strand.
GCGGCGAGTACCACGCCTGTCTGTGGCAGCCTGTTGTCCTTACACCAGAAGAAGCTATCCTCGCGCTCATCGACCAGGTGGAGGCCCTGAACCTCCATCAGGGGATCGATAACAGCCTGGATGCCAAGTTGGAGGCTGCACTGAACGCGCTGGACGACGTCAACCAGAACAACGATGTAGGGGCCATCAACACCCTGGAAGCCTTCATCAACGCTGTGGAGGCCCAGCGGGGCAGCAAGATCCCGGAAGCCCAGGCTGACGCCCTCATCGCTTTGGCTGAAGAGATCATCTTCCTTCTGTTGGAAGAGTGAAGGCGCAGGGGTGTCTCGTTCATGAGGCGGAGACACCCTCGCGCTGAGGGCGCAGAAGTCGCAGGAAAAGCCGTGCCAACGGCCGGTGAGGGAGGCACGTCCCTGATGACCACTCACCGGCCTGGCCTCCCCCGGGCGCGCTCTTCAGGCGCCCGGGGTGACGGCCCCCGCGTCGCCTCATCGAGCCCGTCCGGGCTTCGATCGCCGCCTGTGCCGCCCAGCACCCCTGGGCGCAATCTTCACCAAGCGTCATCGCCGTGCGCGCCCGGAGTCTGTGATTCAATGGATACAGCACCAGCCGCCGGTGCCCACGATGGCGAAACGGCATCATGCCATTGTTCGTGCTCCTTCTCGTCGGCTGCGATCTCCTCGATGGTGACGATCCTGCCCTCCTTGGCCGAGCGCTGAGCGGCCATGGCGGTCAGCACGCTCAAGCGGCCAACTTCCGAGCCCACGGTGGCCTCCTCACCCACGTCGACCGCAGAAGACACCGAGTAGCCGCTGTAGTCGTGGGCGTCGTCCCCGAGGATGCGGATGGCCGTGCTCCAGGGCACCGCTGGCCCTGCGATTCCCAGAGATCCCGCAGCGAACCGTCGGGATCGGCCCCTAGGTCGACTGTGCGAACCGTGAGCCGCTTCGTGCCGATCTCCGTGGTCGCCATTCCCTCAAGCGGCGACGGCCTCCAAATGGTGGGGGGCCAGTGGACCGCGGTGGAACACGACTGCTCGGTAAGGCTCGACCGCCCAGTTGTCGAACGCGAAGCGAAACACCGGAACATCGCAGGCGCGGACCGGCGGGGCGGCAACCTGAAGCAGGATCAACAAGCCGATCGCCAGTCGGACCTTCATTCCTCGTCCTCACTCGTGGCGTCAGCTACCTGGGTCGGCGCGAAGCAGAGCACCTGGCCGTCCGTCAGGGACACAAAAATGCGACCCCTGTGGTCGACGGCCGTGCCGTCCTTCACGGGCGCCGCCGGTAGGGGCATGCGCCAGAACTCATTTCCGTCCTTGACGTCGATGGCGGCAAGGAAGAAGCTCCCTTCATAGCCAATCTGGCCGGTGGCCAGCAGCGCGTCGGGCGCCAGGATGAAGCTGCGGAACAGCAGGTCGGACTTCTGCCAGAGGGCCTCCCGCCTGACCATCTCGGGCTTCAGAGCGATCCGGCGGCGCGCCACCGCATCCTCCGGCGTGCCGGGCGGGAAGGGAGCCAGCAGGGCCAGGTCCGCGTGCCGACTGCCTTCGTAGCTGGCGTCGTAGCTGAGCGTGTTGCCGTCGTCGAACGTGTGCTCGAACCGGACGTACTGCCCATACTGCGGGTAGTAGGGATAGAACGCCGACCGATAGGGCGACTGGGTGCCGTGCAGCGGATCGTTGAGGCACTTGCCCGTCCGCAGATCGTAGCGCGCCGTCTCGTAGACGTTGCCTCCACCGAACCGAAGCTCGCCGTCAGCCAGGTAGAGGCTGCCCTGCAGACTGATGCCGCTCTTCGCACTGGCGGACATCTCGCCCGAAGTGCCGTTGTACCACTTGACCTCGCCCGTGACGGCGTCCAGCGCGTAGACGTGCGTGCCATCGTAGCTGGCTATGCCGGCCGCGGCGTAGAGGACGCCGTCCTCCACGACTACGCCGCCTGCCACGGGCCATGTGGACGTGAGCCGGTCGAAGACGGGGATAAGCCGGGGATGCGGCGCAACGCGGAACCGCCACAGTTGCCGCCCCGTGGCCGCCTCGTAGGCATAGACCCAGCCGTCGGCCGAGCCGACGTAGACCCGTCCCTCCCAGACGGCCGGCGGGAAGTAGACCGCGCCGCCCGTATAGGCCTTCCATCGCAGCTCCCCGCTGGCGGCGTCCAGCGCGCGCACGATGCCGTTGCGGTTCGCAACGAAGACGGTGTCACCCCCGGTCACGGGCGCCGTCGGCAGGTCGCAGGACCTCGGTCGCGACTGCCAGAGCCGGCTCCTTCCCGGGGCGACCGGTACGCTGGTGATGAACGTCCGGCGGCTGTCGCCCCGCAGGCAAGGCCAGTCCCCGGGGTCGGCAGCGAACTGCGCTACCGCCGCCGGATCGCCCCTCCCCGGTTCCAGGCGCGGCCCGGCAGCTGGCGCCGAGCCACCGGCCGGCGCCAGACCGATATGACCGTAGAGCGAAAGGTTGCACCCGCACATCCACGGCCCCCAGAAGAGCATGCCGTCGGAGATCAGCACGCCGTCCTGGCAGGGGGGCCGCATCAGCGAAATGTGCTGCATCGTCTCCGAGGCGATGTCGAGGCGCAGCGTGCCCTCCCAGGCGCGATAGAAGATGGCATCCGCGCTGCCGGTCGCCCGCGTGCAGCTATGCCTGGCGTCGAAGCGCGCCTGCTCCTCACCCGTCTCGTAGTCGAGTCTCGCGGAGAACTCGCTGCCCGCAGCGTAGAGGCCGTCCTCGCGGAGTACGAGCTGGAAGTTGCCGTCTTCCTTCTGCCAGAGCAGCTTTCCGTCCGCCGCGGAGACCGCGACGAGTCGGCTGCGCTGGGGGCCGGCGAAGAGCAGGTACTGATCGTTGCACTTGACATAAGTTGAAGTGGCGTACCCGGTCTTAAAGTGCTGAGCGGGGCCGTCCGGCCCAATCGCCCGCATCAAGGCGATGTCCGACGTCTCCCACAAGACCTGCCCGGCGCCGGCGTCCAGGCAGCCCAGGAGCCTGCCGGGGCTGTAGTAGTAGATGCGTCCGTTCTTCATGCACACTCCCCGGCTGTCCAGGAACTCCTCGGTGCCGTGGTGCCACAGGAGCTTCCCGCTGTCAGGCTCGAAGGCAACGAGCGTTCGGCCGAACCCGAAGTTGGTCCGCGGGTCCTCGTAGTCGTGGCCCTCCCACATGCCCCAGCCCCAGTGCCCGAGCCCGCGCCGATTGGAGCGGCGTGTGTTGATCTGCACCTCTTCCCCGCCCACGAGTGCGTAGAGGACGCCGTCCTCCAGCGCCATCCATTTCCACACGGAGCCGTCCCCCATGCCCTCCTCGATTGCGATCTCGCTCTTCAGCTCGCCGGTGGCCGCGTCTAGCAGCTTGCAGGACTCATCGTCGGCCAGGTACAGGGTCTCGGGGGTGGCGATCATCGTGTTGCGGTGGATCATGAAGCCCTCTCTGAGCGGGCGCTGCCACAGGATCGTCCCGTTGTAGGCGTTGATGCACATGAGCGTGTTGAGCACGGGTACCTGGTTGGCCTTGTGGGAGATGTGGCCGAATGCCTTGAACAGCCTCCCCCCAGCCCCAACGGTTACCTGGGGCATGCAGGAGAACTTGGGCCCGGCAAGGAACTGGGTATGGTAGGGGGCCCGAGCGATCTGGTCCGCTGACATGGGATTGTTGTCCGGCCCGTGGTAAGGATGGCTCCAGCCCTCCACGCCCGGCTGCAGGGGCTTGACGATCTCCCTGTCGCCGAACACGGCCCTGGCGCCTGGGTGCAACACGCGCAGGACCTCATCCTCGGGCACGGCGCCGGCCGCCTCAGGGCCTACGAGCACGGCGTCCGCCAAGTTGTCCGCCAGGTGGATCGCCTGCCAGTCGCCACGGTTGACGAATATCCTGGTGCCCAGCAAGCCGGCGGACTCGGCAGTCTTTCTGACGGCGGCAACGCCATCGAGGCTGGGCGACTGGAAGTAGATGAGCAACTCCGTCCCGTCGGCCAGGTCGGTCAATGAACGCCCTCCGTCCTGCTCCTGCAGCCCCAGGACGACACAGATGCCTTGGCGAACACCTGCCGTCCTCAGGGAGCCCGTCGCTCCAGAGCTGTCTGGGACAGGCTCGGCGGCGAGAACGGCTACCGGCAGCATCAGGGACGCGAACACCAGACCAACCAAGGCGGTGACGACGTTGTCGTGACAGCTACGCGCTGCGGGTCGCTGTCGTGCCCGTCCTGAGACTTTCGTGACGAGAGGCGCCATGTGGTGTGTCCTCCCCTCGGTTCCTATGGGCGAGTCGCTCTTTGCTCCGAATGTATGTCTTCAGCTTCTTTGGCGCATTCTGGGATCAGAATCAAGTTGCGGCCGTCGGCCCCCTGACCCGGCTCCGTCGCCTCAGATTGCTCCGTTTCCGGTTCTCCAGCGACGGTAACAGCAGCGGGGCCTCGCCTGTCCGGTTCACCTCGTGGGCGTCATTCCCTCACGAGCCTGCGGACCAGGGCGGTCAGCTCCTCGACCTGCTGCTGGAGCCGCCGGACGTCCTGACGGAGCTCGATGATTTCAGCGTGAAGCTTCGCGGTGTCCGCCGGTCGCTCTTCGCGCTCAGCCTGTTCCCGGCGTTCCGCTCGCTGGCGAGCCCGCATCTCGGTTCTCTCCGCCTTCTCAAACAGCTCGGCGGCGGCATCGCGCTTGCCCTCTCGCTGGAGCGCCAGCCCCTTGGCGTAGAGCTGGTGGGCTTCGTCGGAGGTGAACCGCCGGTCTATACGCTCAGCGTGCTCGCGGGCCTCCGCTTCGCGCTTCCTGCGGGCGCGGGCTTCGCGCTCGACCTTCTTGGCCCGCAGCGCGAGTTCCTCAGCGGCGTCGGGCTTGCCCTGCTCCCTCAACTCCTGGGACTGGCGGAAGAGGTGGTGGGCGTCGTCTGACACCCACTCGATCTCCCGTTCGCGCTTCTCCTCGCGCTGTCGGCGGGCGCGGGCTTCGCGCTCGATGTTCTTGGCCCGCAGCACGAGTTCCTCAGCGGCGT
>CBDVDV010000061.1:0-17965 GCA_965372835.1 uncultured bacterium
TGGGCTACGGCTCGCGCTGGATCGAAGGGACACTCACGCCCAAGGAGGCCTGGGCCAAGGAGGTGCTGGGGGTGCCGCCTGAGAAGAGGCTCATCATCATGCTCCCCATCGGTAAGGGTGTCTACGACGACCAGCCGAAACAGAAGAAGCCCCTGGACGAGGTCCTCTACTGGGAGCGCTACGGGCAAAAGTAGAGGCGGAAGACGGGAGGCTGGGGCGGGTCCGGGTGGTCTCCGGGCTCTGATCGCCGACCCTTGAGTGCTGATCTGCGACTCTTATTGCGAGGACATCGATGCGCTGGACCCAGACGTTCATTCCCACGCTGAGGGAGAAGCCTGCCGATGCGGAGGTGGCCAGCCACGTCCTCATGCTTCGCGCCGGACTCATCCGCATGGTCTCGGCCGGTGCCTACTCCTACCTGCCTCTGGGTTGGCGGTCGCTACGGAAGGCGGCCCAGATCATCCGTGAGGAGATGGACCGGGCCGGGGCCCTGGAGGTGCTGCTCCCCATCATCCAACCCATGGAGTTGTGGGAGCAAAGCGGCCGGGCCGAGGACTACGGGGACGACCTGCTCACCGCGGTGGACCGTCACGGCAAGGCCAACGTCCTGGGTCCCACCCACGAGGAGGTCATCACCGACTTGGTGCGCGCCCACATCAACTCCTACCGGCAACTGCCGGTCAACTTCTACCAGATTCAGGTGAAGTTCCGCGACGAGATGCGGCCCCGCTTCGGCGTCATCCGCAGCCGGGAGTTCCTGATGAAGGACGCCTACTCCTTCAACCCCGACCAGGAAAGCCTGGAGCGCTCCTACCAGCAGATGTGCGATGCCTACTGCCGAATCTTCGACCGCTGTGGGCTGAACTACGTGGTGGTGGAGGCCGACCCCGGGGCCATCGGTGGCGGCGTCAACCACGAGTTCGTGGTGCTCACCGAGGCCGGCGAGGACGTCGTCGTCAGTTGCCGCTCCTGCGACTACGCCGCCGACAGCGAGCGGGCCGAGGTCGCACCTGCCGAGTCTGTTTCAGAAGAGGAGCCCGGCGAGCGTAAGTTGGTCGAGACCCCGGGCATGACCACCATCGAGCAGGTGAGCGAGTTCCTCAAGGTGACGCCCGATCGGCTGGTCAAGACGCTGGTGTACGTCGCTGACGGCGAAGTGGTGCTCGCCCTGGTCCGTGGGGACCACGACCTGAACGAGAAGAAACTGGCGCGCGCCCTCGGCGCGAGGCACCTGGAAATGGCGGACGCTCAGACCATCGAGCGGGTCAGCGGTGCGCCCGTGGGCTTCACCGGTCCGGTCGGTCTCAAGGAGCGCACTATTGCCGACCCCCAGGTGATGGCCCTGCGCAACGTGGTCACCGGCGCCAACGCCGCTGACGCCCACCTCGTCAACGTCAACCCCGGTCGCGACTTCGAGCCCGAGCAGGTGACCGACATTCGCACCGCCCGTGAGGGCGACCCCTGCCCTCGCTGCCGGGGCCCTCTCGCCCTCTCCCACGGCACCGTGCTGGGTCACGTCTACCAGTTGGGTACCAAGTACTCAGGTGCCATGGGAGCCACCTATCTGGATGAGAACGGGGAATCACACCTCATTGTGATGGGCTGCTACGGCATCGGGGTCAGCCGAACCATCGCCGCGGCCGTGGAGACCAGCCGGGACGAGCATGGCATCATCTTCCCCATCTCCATCGCCCCCTACGAGGTGCTCCTCCTTGCCGTCAACACCGACGACGACCAGGTCATGGCCACGGCCGAGAGCCTTTACGAACAACTTCAAGAGGCCGGTCTGGAGGTAGTCTTCGACGACCGGAACACGAGTCCGGGGGTGAAGTTCAACGACGCCGACCTCATCGGCATCCCCGTCCGGGTCACCGTGGGTAAGCGGGCACTCGGGCGCGGGGAAGTCGAGGTCAAACTGCGGCGGGAGGCTGACTCGGAGGGAGTGGCCGTGGCCCGGGCGCCCGAGCGGGTGGCCCAGGTGGTAGCCATGCTCAAGGCTGAACTGGAACCTCGCTGACGATCCACTGTCCCGACCTAAGATGCCGACGTCCACTACCCACTGGTCCAAGGGCGCGAAATGGGAAAAGAAAACCTGTACGCCCGGAGTGAAGTCATCTCCAGCATCAAGCACCCAGCCGTCGTGGCCGCGCGGCAGAGCCTGAGTCAGGTGGCTGGACGGGGGGCCTCCTCGTTCTTTGCCGACGGAGGCAGGCTCGTGTCCCAGGCACTCGAGTCGCCAGTTTGTGTCGAGAAAGTCTTTTTCCTGCACCCGGTGGAGGCCGAGGAAGCGTCTCTGCTCCGACGGGCTCGCGACGCGGGGGTTGAGTGCTGCGTAGTGACCAGGGGCGTCTTCTTCCGGATTCTTGGGCTGGGCTACGAGACCGCCGTCAGGACGCTGGCGGTGGTCAAGCGGCCCACGTTCCCCGACGTGGGCGAGTCGATCGAGGGTGACGTCTGTGTGTTGGTCGGCGAAAGCATCCAGGACCCGCGGAACGTCGGCGTCCTTATCCGAACCGTGGATGCGTGGGGGCTGCCGGGCGCGGTTTTCAGTCAGGATTCCGCCGACCCGTACTCCCGGGCCAGTGTTCGCTCCAGCACCGGCTCGGTGTTCCGCGTGCCTGTGACTATCGCGGCTCACCTGGTCGAGTACTTGGAAAGGCTGAAGGAAAAGTCCGTCCGGGTTATGGGGACTTCGGCGCAGGCGACGATTGCCTGCTGGGACGCTGACCTGTCGGGGCCCTGTGTCATACTCTTCGGAAACGAAAGCGCCGGTCTGTCGGCCGACGTCAAAGGGCTCTGTGACGCCGTCGTCTCGGTCCCCCAGTATGGAGGCGCCCATTCGCTCAACGTCACCGTGGCCGCGGGCATCGTGCTGTACGAGCGGGCCCGGCAAGGGCGCACGCAGCCCTCAGCCCAGGGCGGACACTGACCCAAGGACCGGGCTCGCGCCGCGGGCAGCAGCCTTGACAGTCCGTCTTGAGGGCGGTATGCTCAAGGTAATGGGAAGTGCAGGCTCACGCAGGGGTGTTCCAATGGCTTCGACGATCAAGCGTATCGAGGGGGTGGCGGCGGAAGTTCACGAGTTGGGCAAACGGCTCGGTGAACTGGGAGACTGTCTTTGACCTCGCCGCCAAGGGGAAGACCTTAGCCCGGATCGAAAAAGAGATGTCCAAACCGGGTTTCTGGGACGACCAGGAGCGGGCCCGACGCCGGGTGCAGCAACTCAAAGCGCTCAAGTCGGCCGTCGAACCTGCCCGGGAACTCGGCGAGCGTCTCGCCGAAGCCCGGGAACTCCTCACCTTGACCCAGAGCGAGGGTGACCCCGAACTGCTCCCCGAAATCGCCCAGGAGTTGGCGGAAGTTCGCCGGCGCATCGAGGAACTGGAACTCCGCACCGTCCTCTCGGGGCCCGACGACCACCGTGGGGCCTACTTCCAGATTCAGGCCGGGGCCGGGGGCACGGAGAGTTGCGACTGGGCCGAGATGCTGCTTCGCATGTACAGCCGCTACTTCGAGCGGGCGGGCTACAAGGCCCAGGTGGAGGAACTCACTCCCAACGAGGCGGCCGGCCTCAAAAGTGTAACCCTCTCGGTCAGGGGCGCCGACGCCTTCGGGTACCTGAAGGGAGAGATGGGCGTGCACCGGCTGGTGCGCCGGTCGCCCTTCGATGCCAGCGGCCGTCGCCACACCTCCTTCGCCGCGGCGGACGTCACCCCGCTGTTCGAGGAGGACGTGGAAGTCGACCTTCGGGACGAGGACCTGAGGACCGACACCTACCGAAGCAGTGGCCCGGGCGGCCAACACGTCAACAAGACCGATTCGGCGGTGCGCATCACTCACCTGCCCACGGGCATCGTGGTCCAGTGCCAGAGCGACCGGAGCCAGCATCGCAACCGGGCTACGGCCCTGAAGATGCTCAAGGCCAAACTCTACCAACTCAAGAAAGCTGAACGGGAAGCTGCCTCCGCCCAGGCCCACGACGAAAAGGGGCAGATTGCCTGGGGCAACCAGATCCGTTCCTACGTGATGCAGCCCTACACCCTGGTCAAGGACCACCGGACGGGTCTGGAAGTGGGCAACGTCCAGGCGGTACTGGATGGCGACCTGGAGCCTTTCATACAGGCATACCTGCGGCTGCAGTTGCGCGGGGACGGTCGCCGGCCAAGGGGCCGGGCAGGACACTCGGCAAGCAAACGTAACCGGAGCCAGGGGGAGGGGTGATGGATCTCTCGGCCATCTGTCGGCACACGGACGAGTACGGCTGTACCACGATGGTGAACCTGGGTCACCTGCGCGAGCAGGACCCGGAAGTGTTCCGGGCGATCTGCGCGGAAACCCACCGTCAGCAGCAGAACCTGGAACTCATCGCCAGCGAGAACTTCACCTCGGTCGCCGTCCTCGAGGCCCAGGGCTCGGTGCTGACCAACAAGTACGCTGAGGGCTATCCCGACAAGCGCTACTACGGCGGCTGCCAGGAGGTGGACGTGGCCGAGCGGCTGGCTGTGGAGCGGGCCAGGCGCCTCTTCGGGGCCGAGCACGTCAACGTCCAACCCCATTCCGGCTCGCAGGCCAATATGGCTGTTTACTTCGCTCTGCTCTCGCCTGGCGACACCATCATGGCCATGGACCTGGCCCACGGCGGCCATCTCACTCACGGGCACAAGGCCAACTTCAGTGGGCGCCTCTATAACATCATCAGTTACGGTGTGGACCGCGACTCCGAGCGCATCGACTACGAGTACCTGCGCAAACTGGCCCACCAACAGAACCCGGACCTCCTGGTGGCCGGGGCCAGCGCCTATTCGCGCCTCATCGACTTCGAGCGCCTGGGTGAGATCGCCCGCGAGATGGACATCCCCTTCATGGTGGATATGGCCCACATCGCCGGGCTGGTGGCCGTGGGGCTCCATCCCAACCCCGTCCCCCAGGCCGACCTGGTCACCACCACCACCCACAAGACCCTGCGGGGGCCACGCGGGGGGATGATCCTGTGCCGCAAGAAGTTTGCCAAGGCCGTCGACGATCAGGTCTTTCCGGGGATCCAGGGCGGGCCGCTCATGCACGTTATCGCCGCCAAGGCCGTGGCCCTGGGCGAGGCGCTGCGGCCCGAGTTCGCTGAGTACCAGAAGCGGGTGGTGGCCAACGCGCAGAGCCTGGCCACGGCTCTGGTCTCGCTCGACCAGCGCCTGGTCTCCGGCGGCACCGACAATCACCTCATGCTCCTGGACGTGGGCGCCGTGGGCTTGACCGGCGACCAGGCCGAGACCATACTGCACGCTGCGGGCATGACCGTGAACAAGAACCTCATTCCTTACGATACCCGCCCGGCCTCCGAAACCAGTGGCGTCCGCCTGGGCACCCCCGCCGTTACCACCCGAGGGATGGCCGAAGCCGAGATGGGCCTCATCGCCGAGTGGATCGACGACGTGCTTCGGCACCCCGAGGATACGAGCCGCCATCGGAGCGTCGCCGGGGAGGTCCGCGACCTCTGTGTCCATTTTCCCCTTTACAGCGACCTTATGCAGCGCATAGAGGAGATGAAGCCGGAGTAGGCACATCGCCGATAGAGACTATGTGGGGCCCCCGGGTGGCGACGGCCGCGGCTCGGGGGTCCCTCCGCCACAGCCCCGGGAAGGAGCAGCGACAGACAATGGCACGCACAGTGAAAGTCGCAGTGGTGGGTGCGGGCGGGATCGCCCGTCAGGCGCACGTAGCCAACTACGGGCAGCTCGCCGGGGTGAAGTTGGTGGGCATCTGTGACCTGGTTGGTGAGCGGGCCCGAGCCCTGGCCGATGAGTTCGACGTGCCCAAGGTCTTTACCGACTACAAGCGCCTGCTTGAGGAAGACCTGGACGCCATCAGCATCTGCACCCCCAACGTCTACCACGCCCCGATGGCCATCGCCGCCTTGAGGCGGGGGCTGCACGTGCTTTGCGAGAAGCCTATGGCCACCACCGCCGCCGACGCCCAGGCCATGGTCAAGGCGGCCAGGAAGGCCAAGCGCATCCTCATGGTCGCCCACCAGGGCCGCTTCCGCAACCAAAGCCAGACCCTGAAGAAGTTCATCGACCAGGGCAAACTCGGCGATATCTTCTACGCCCGGGCCGGGTACCTGCGTCGCCGAGGCATCCCCGGTGCCGGCAGTTGGTTCACCACCAAGGCCCTGGCCGGAGGCGGCGCCCTCATCGACATCGGCGTACACGCCCTGGACCTGGCGCTCTACTTCATGGGCTTCCCCAAGCCGGTGACCGTCCTGGGCACCACACACCAGAGCGTGACCGACGTGCGCAAGGCCCTCGGCGGCTGGGGCACGCCCAACCTCAAGGGGGTCATTGACGTTGAAGATTTTGCCGCCGGGCTCGTCCGTTTTGATAACGGGGCCACGCTGCTTCTGGAGGCCAGTTGGCACGCCAACGTGGTGGAGAGTAGGATGGTCTTCGAACTGGTCGGGAGCAAGGGCGGGGCCACACTGAATCCTCTGGTCATCGCCACCGAAGAGCGAGGCGTGGTAGTGGACATTGCCCCGCAGGTACCCAAGGACAGGGAGAGCGCCTACCTCCGGGAGGTCCGCCACTTCGTGGACTGCGTCCGCCGGGGACGTCAGCCCCTGATCACCGGGGAGCAGGGCGTGGTGGTGACCACCATTCTGGAGGCGGTGTACAGGTCGGCTGAAAGCGGCCAGGCGATACGTCTCAAGTAGAGCCGGTGCGGCAGGCGAGGAGGGCAAGGTGCCATGGCGAAGTTGACGACCTTTGAGACCACCCTGATGGGCATGCTCATCGACGCCTGCGGGCTCACCCCGGCCCAGATATCGCAGATCCTCAGGGAGAAGGAGCGGACCACCGACTCGGTGGCCACCGTGGTCACCCGTATGGGCCTCCTCAGCAGCCAGCGCCTGGCCAGCCTCATGGCTCAGTACTTCGAACTGCCCCTGGTCGAGCCCACCTTCGACCCCTCGGTGGCTCTGGAACTGCTCTGGGAGCCCATCGATTTCGTCCTGGAACGCAACCTCATCCCCATCTACATCGACGAAGAGGTCCTGGCGGTGGTGGGCGACTGTGTACCCGCAGATTACGTGGTCCGGGAGTTGGAAGGCCTCTTCGGACTGGACGTGAGCCTGCGCATCTGCGACAGTGACTCCCTGGTCGAGGCCCTGCGCAAGTTGCGGGCCGACCTGGCCGAGATCAAGGCCCTGGGCCCGGCTGACTGCGGGCACGACAAGGAGCGGTTCCTGCGCTTTTGCCGGGCGGGGTGGTCGGCGACCGTGGCCGAAGGCTTCGCCGGCGGCGTGGTCCGCTACCTCCACTGCCCGGCCGGCGTTCCTCGACCGGCTGGGCACGGTCTGAGCCTGTCGAAGACCGCCGCCTCGGGACCCGTCCTTACCAAGACGGTGGAATCGCTCCACCAGGGCGAGCCCCCGGAGATGGTGGAACTGCTGGTCGGCAAGTCCATGTCTTGTCAGGTGACACCGGAGATGGACATGCGGGAACTGGTCTCAGGATTCCTCTCCGGCATCCATCACTTCCAGGGCGACCTCAAGGAAGCGATCTTCGAACTCCGCCTGGCCCAACTCATCCTCGACGACGACACCTCAGCCGAATAAGCACGCGCGCGCCCTTGGCAACACCTCCGTTCATTCCCTGCGCGTGTGTCGCCGGTCCGGGTAGCAGGACTGGCAGTAGGGACGCAAGCCGGGCAGGCGGACGTGGTAGCCACAGACCGTTGCCCCGCACTCCCGGCAGCGGTAAGTGGCTGGGCGGCCACACTCCACGCACCGATGTCGCCAGGGCAGCCCAACGAAGTCGATGACCAGAGCGTCCGCCCGCCGACCGAACAGTTCGAAAGGCGTCCGCCGCCAGCGCACGTAGATGGCCACAGCCAGACCGATGAAGAACACGTCGCACGCGGTACCGATAACCTGGTAGATGCGGAAGTCACTCAACAGCCCCCCCACCGCCCAGCGAAAGTCGCTCAGCGGGAAGAACAGCCTGACCGGCCAGTTGGTGGTAAACATGTCGATGACGGCATTGAAGGTGAAGGCCAGAGCGCAGGCCAGCGCCGTCCGGAGCCTTCGCCCCCGGCTGGCCAACGGGACCAGGGCCAGCACCACCAGCGCACCAACGGGCAGGCTGCAGGTGTACTCGTGGTGGATTTCCTGGAAGCGACGCTGGTTATAGAAGACGTGGATGCCATCAAGAAGGGGGACCAGCGAGGCCAGCACCGCCAGGCGACGCCCGCGGGCGTCGAGCCCCCTCCCGGGCAGGAGATCCACGCCGTTGGCCACCGCCCAGCCGGCCAATAGATGGGTTCCCAGCCTCACTGCTGATCCCCTCCCATATTCGCCGACCGGCCAACACGACCTGCGGCCTTCGACGTGCTCAGGCCGCCCTGAGCCTGTCGAAGGGCGCCGACAGTGCTCTTCTCCGGGCGTGCCTATTCTGCGGTGGGCGGTCGGCGCTGTCAAAGGAGAATGGAAGGGGCCGCCAGAGCCGAGCGGTACGCTGGGGCCGTACTTGGCCGGGGCGTGACCCCCGGCTGGCGGCTATGAGCGGCCGCGTTGACAGTAACGGCGGGGTCGGGTAGCCTGTGAGGTCGGCGGCGCAGGGCTCCGGCCCGGCCGACGCAGCCACCGCTGCTTTGGCGGAGTCGGCTGTGCGATGAAGGAGTCTGACCCTACAAGAGAAGGTCGGGGCGACTTGGACGGCCTCAGTCGAGTCGCAGGACTGCGAGGGACATGTTTGATCGTTTAGGCCGGTGTGTGGGGCGGTGGTGGTGGCTGTTTCTGGTGGTCTGGCCGGCGCTGGCGGTGGGCTTGCGCCTGGCCACGCCACCGCTGTCCGAGGTCCTGGTGGAGGACCAGGCCCGGTTTCTGCCCTCCTCCGCGGACAGTGTCAAGGCCCGTCGGCTCCTCGAGGAGGGCTTTCCCGGGGACCGCGCCCGCAGCACTGCCGTCATCGTCATCGTCAATCTGAAGGGGCTGTCGCTCGCCGACTATCAGTACGTACACGACCTGAGTCGCTGGCTCCTTTCATCTGACTCACCCACCGAGGTCGTCGGCGTACTTTCCGCGGCCAAGACCCCCTATCTGCGAGGCAAACTCGACAGCCAGGACGGTCGGGCCACGCTGGTGGTAGTGCAGTTTGACACCCTCTTCACCACCAGCCCCACTCAGCGAGCGGTCGAGCGCATCGGCGAGCATCTGAAGCAGGCTCCTGGGCACCTGACCGTGCATATCACCGGCGAGGCGGCCCTGGGACGGGATTACGGCTTCGCCGTCAGTGAGAGCCTGGACCGGACCACCGTGGTGACGGTGGTGCTGGTGCTCACCATCCTGGTGCTGGTGTACCGCTCACCCATCGCACCGGTGGTGCCTCTGGCGACGGTGGCCGTGTCGCTGCTGGTCTCCAAGTCCCTGCTGGCCCTGGTGGCCCAGGCGGGGGCAGACATCCTCCCCATCACCGAGATCATCCTGGTGGTGGTGCTGTTCGGCGCGGGGACGGACTACTGCCTCTTCCTGATTTCCCGCTACCGCGAGGAACTCTTTCGCTTGCAGCAGGGCCGCTCGGCCGGTGAGCAGCTGGACGGGCGTTCTTACGGCGAGGGCGCCCGCCGGGCCCTGGGCTCCGTCGGTAAGGCCATCGCCGCCAGTTCGGCCACCGACATGATCGGCCTGGCCCTGATGTGGTTCGCCGACTTCCGGGGCTTTCGCACCACCGGCCCGGCCGTCGCCATGGGGCTGGGGGTGACACTGTTGGCGGCCCTGACCTTTGCCCCCTCGCTCTGCATCCTGCTGGGCCGGGCGATGTACGGCCGGGGTGTTCGCCGGCAGCAGCAGGCGCTGGCCGGTGGGGGCCCGAGCGCTCGGGCCGGCCTGTGGGAGTGGGTGGCTTCGCTGGTCTGTCGTCGCCCCGGGCGGGTGTTGCTGGTGACCTTGCTGGGCTTCGCTCCTCTGGTGGCGCTGGGCCTTACCATGGAACCCTCCTACGACCTGTTCAGCGAACTTCCCCGGGAGGCCGAGAGTGTGCGTGGCTACGAGTTGCTTGGCCGGTACTTCGGCACCGGGGAAGCCTTTCCGCTCACGGTGGTGCTCCGGGCGCCCGGCGACTTCTGGGCCCCGGAGAGTCGGCAGAAACTCGCAGCGCTTTCCGAGAGGCTCCAGCAGTTCGACCTGGTCAGCGAGGTGCGCTCGGCGGCTCGGCCGCTGGGGCGGCCCAATGACCTGGGGTACCTGCTGGCCCAGGACCGCAGACTCGCCGAGTGGGGCGAGCGTGTCGGTCGGTTCCTGGGAATGGGATCGCCGACCTCCTGGAGGTTGTCACCCGAGATGACGGAACTGGAGTTGGCGGCTGCGAGCCTGACCCGCGCGGAGATCGAGACCCTCCCGGTGCTGCGCCAGGCCCTGGGTTTTTACATCTCCCCCGACGGACAGGTGAGCAGGTTGGACGTGCTCCTGCGGGAGCCGGGCTACTCCCGGTCGGCTACGGATTTCGTCGAGGTGCTCAAGCGGAGGCTGCCGGTCATGCTGCGGGAGGTGGGCTTGGCCCGGACCACAGCGCACTTCGCCGGGGCCACGGCCGTCATCAACGACATCAAGCAGATCACCCACCGCGATTTCTACCGGGTGGCGGTGCTGGTACTGGTGGGTGTGGGGGTCATCCTGATACCCACACTCCGAGAGTTGGCGGCGCCGCTGTACCTCTTGGCCACGCTGGTGCTGAACTACTTGGCCACCCTGGGGGTGGCGATGCTGGTCTTCGTGGTGTGGTTCGGGTACGCGGGGCTGGACTGGAAGGTGCAGTTTTTCATGTTCGTGCTGCTCATCGCCGTGGGTGTCGACTACAACATCTTCATCATGACCCGCATCAAGGAGGAGGTGGCCAAGCGGGGCCTGGTCGAGGGGGTGCGGGAGGCAGTGGTGCGGACGGGCGGGGTCATCTCCAGTTGCGGCCTGATCATGGCCGGGGCCTTCTGCTCGATGATGGCCGGCTCGCTGGCCGTGGTGGTGGAGTTGGGCTTCGCGGTGGCCGCGGGCATCCTGCTGGACACCTTCATCGTCCGACCCATCATGGTGCCGGCCATCGTCCTGCTCTGGGAGCGCGGGGTGGAGAAATCCGCCCAGGCCCGCGCCGACCAGCCCTCAGACTGACACCCCCGTCGGCGCCAGTCAGGTCCCCACTGAGGGCGAGATACGGTGATGGAAGGCAGTAGCCTCCCTGGTCGTCAGGGAGAGATGGTCTACGTCAGCCGGCCTGGGCGGAGGAGGATCGCAACGGTGATACTGGGACACACGCTGCTCTGGGGGTGCTTGGGGTCGATGGTGGCGGTCTCTGTTCTCTTAGCCGCTCAGGCAGCAGCGGAGCAGATGCTCTTCAACTTCGACCGAGACTTCGACCTGGGCACGGTCGAGGCCCGGGACGCCGAGGTCACGCTCTCTCGTAGGGAGGAGGGCGCTGCCCTCCGCTTAGCGACCGGTCACGACCTCCCCTGGCCCGGGGTCACGCTCAACGCTCCTCGCGGCCGGTGGGACCTGTCGCCCTTCGAGTACCTGACACTCGACGTCAGCAACGTGGGCGCCAACCGGGTGCAGGTCTTCTGCCGGCTGGACAGTCCGGGCGGAGACGGCGTCAAGAACTCGCTGATGAACTCGGTCCGGCTGGAGCCGGGCGAGCAGAAGGTCCTCGAACTCACGCTCACCAGACAGTCGCCCACGGGCCTGGGGGACAGGCTCTTCGGCATGCGGGGCTTCCCCGGAGGGATCGTGGGCGCAGACGGCCTGGACCCTGCGAGAGCTAGCCGCATCTTCGTCTTCGTCGCCCGACCTTCGGAGGACCACGTCTTCGAGGTGGACAACATCCGCGCCGAGGGCCCGTTCGACGTCCCTCGCTGGATGTCGATGGAAGAGAGCGAGTTCTTCCCCTTCATCGACGAGTACGGCCAGTTCAGGTACAAGGACTGGCCGGGGAAAACCACGTCACTGCAGGACTTCGCCAAACGGAAGGAGGAGGAAGCGCAGGACCTGTCTCGGAATCCCGGTCCCGGCGACTGGAACAGGTTGGGCGGCTGGCTGAAAGGCCCTCAACTCGAGGCCACCGGTCACTTCCGGGTCGAGAAGCACCGGGGGAAGTGGTGGCTGGTTGACCCCGAGGGTCGGCTCTTCTGGTCGCACGGCGTCGACGTGGTGACCACGCATGGGGGCACGACTCCAAATCACCGACCGAAAGCACTGGTTCAAGGACCTGCCGGGGCCCGACTCCCCCTTTGCCCGGTTCTGCGGCAGTGGGGGCTGGGCACCCAGGGGATACTACCAGGGCAAACGGTACGAGACGTACAACTTCACCGGAGCCAACCTCCTCCGCAAGTACGGAGAGGACTGGCAGCAGGAGTTCGCTGAGGTGACGCACCGTCGCCTCCGCAGTTGGGGCCTGAACACGGTGGGCAATTGGTCTGACGAGGCCGTCTACCAACTCCGCCGGACGCCCTATGTCGTCTCCATCACCACCGGCGGGAGAGCACTCGAGGGCAGCGAGGGGTTCTGGCGCAAGTTCCCCGATGTGTTCGACCCCACCTTCAAGGAGTCCGTCGAGCGCCGACTCGCCGGCGAGAAGGAGAGTTCCGCCGCCGACCCCTGGTGCATCGGCTACTTCGTGGACAACGAACTGAGTTGGGGCGACGAGGTGTCACTGGCGCTCGCCGCCCTGGCCTCGCCGCTCGGTCAGGCAGCCAAGAAGGCTTTCGTTGACGACTTGCAGGCTAAGTACGAGGGCATCGATGCACTTAACCGGGCCTGGGGCAGCCGGCACACCTCATGGAACGACCTGCTCGAAAGCCGCGAGCCCCCCGATGCGAGCAAGGCCCACGACGACCTCGCCGCTTTCTACAGCAAGGCCGCCGACACCTACTTCCGCACCATACGGGACGCCCTCGCTGGGGTCGCGCCGAGCAAACTCTACCTGGGCTGCCGATTCGGCTACGGGTGGGAGGTCAACGACGAGGCCGTGCGGTCGGCTGCCCGGTACTGCGACGTGGTCAGTTTCAACATCTACAGGCCCGACGTCCAGGGCGTCCGCCTGCCCGAGGGTGTTGAGAAGCCCGTGATTATCGGGGAGTTCCACTTCGGGGCGCTGGACCGAGGCATGTTCCACACCGGGTTGCAGCCAGTGGAGAACCAGGCCCGCCGCGGCGAGGCCTATAGGCGGTACGTTCGAAGCGCGCTCGGGAACCTGTCCATCGTGGGCACCCACTGGTTCCAGTACGGCGACCAGGCGACAACCGGCCGGGGAGACGGCGAAAACTACCAGATCGGTCTGGTCGATATCTGCGACACCCCCTACGCCGAGACGATCCAAGCCACCCGGGACGTGGCCTCCCGTCTCTACGAGTACCGGCTGGAAGCGGAGTAGCACTGGAGAAAACGGTGTTGTCTCGCCGGATTCTCCAACGTTACAGAGTAGTGGAAAGGTCAGCTCCTCCTTTTCGGCTCTGCGCAGTGACCTGCTGGCTCCTTTCGCCGTCAGCGGCACCCATCGGAAGCGCTCGCCTCTGCCGTTTCTTGACCCGAGGCTGAAACCGAGCCCTCCAGAAGCGTCAATCCGATGGCCTTCTTTCTCAAGGAAGTCAGCCCACTGCCGATAGAGTACGAGCCGGTTGTTAGACTGATTCATGAGGATGATTTGCGCAGTTACATTAAAGACGCTTCCGTGTGCACCGTGCCGGTACCAGCCACGCCGGATTGGTGGATGCCCTGTCAGTCTCACGCGCGCTGCCAGGGTCGGGCTTGCAGCTGGCCCCCAACGACGGTATTGTCACACCGACCGGGCACTGCCAGGCAACTGCCGGTCATCGTCCGTTTTGGCCCGAATGCGCCAGAGATGCGAAGATATACAGCAGTAGCACTGCAGGGGAATCTTGCGTGAACGTCTCGTATGATAGGCCGGCGCTGCCGATCCTGCACGACTGCGACCTCGTCGTGGTCGGCGGATCGCTGGGCGGCATGGAGACGGCGCTCGCCTTGGGCCGGGCCGGTCGACGGGTCGCCCTCGTGGAGGCGCGCACGTACCTGGGACGGGAGATTACGGCCACGCTCAGGCCCTGGATCCCCGCGCCTGTCGGGGACGGGGTCTTCCCGCTGCCGCCGCTGATCACCGACTGCATCGAGGCCAGCGGGGCATCGGCGGCGGATGGGGAGTTTCCGCTCCGGATGGACGCCATCAAGATACGCGTGGAGGACCGGCTCCTGGATGCGGGCGTCAAGCTTGTCTATGCCTCCCGGCCCGTCGGGGTGTGTGCCGAGGACGGTGTATTGCGAGGGTTGGTGGTCGCCAACAAGTGCGGCCGGCAGGTCATCACCTGCAACGCCATCCTCGATGCCTCGACGACGGCGATCGTGGCCAGGCTGGCCGGGGCCGAGTTCGAGGAGTCCCCCCACGGTCCGATGACCGTTGCCCGAACGATCGAGTTTGACAGCGTCGAAGGGCTCGATGGCTGCGTGCTGGATGTGCCCTCGGGCCTCGGACTGGCCGGGGACAGGGTCATCGTCCATCGTGGGTATCGCGGGCCGCAACATGTCCTGCTCGAGCACGAAGTGGCCGTCATGGGCGGGGCCACGAGCGCTCTGGATTTGACAAGAAGGGAGGCGCAGGCGCGGCGGAGGACGGCCGCTCTTGCCATGTACCTCTGTTCGAGCCTGCCGGCATTCTCGAAGGCCTTCACGGGAATGTCCTCCTACGAAGTGCATGGTCGGTATTCGCCCCGAATGACCGAGGCCGTCGCTGGCTGGGGCGAGCTGTTCCGGAACGTCACGGTCGATGAGTCTCTGGACGGTTGTGCGGCATCCTCGTTCACCGGGCCGTTCGCTGGCATCTGGTGCCTGAACGATTCGGTGCGCGCGCCAGAAAGCGTGCTCGCGCAGCTGCGCACCCCAGTCGGGTCCGCTCGCGCTGGTGGCGCGCTGGCCCGGGTCATTCGCGAGCACTGGGAGGAAGCCGTTGCAGTCGGTGGCGCCGTCGAGCCTGCCACGTCGGGTCCCGCATCCGCTGGGTCGGCTACCCCGGACGAGACACGCATGGTGATTCGCGAGCCGGACCAGCCCACGCCCGGTCGCTCTTACGACGAATGCGCCGTCACATCTCCGCCGGTGTCTGTTCTGCATACGGCAGACGTGCTGGTGGTGGGTGGTGGGTCGAGCGGGGCCGTCGCCGCGATCGCGGCGGCGCGTGAGGGGGTGCAGACTACGCTGGTGGACATGAACCCCGGGCTCGGCGGCACCGGGACCTACGGTGGCATCGATATGTACTGGTTCCCCCGACGCATGGGATTCGTCGGCGAGCTCATGGACCGGCTGGACGAGATGCATGACCGGCTCGGGCTGCGCAGGCCCGAGGGCATCATGCCGACATGGAACATCGAGGCCAGGATATGTGTCCTCATGGACATGGCCGAGGAGGCAGGTGTATCGATGCTCCTGAACTCGGTGGTCATCGGCACGATAGTCGACGGGCGTACTGTCCGCGGCGTCGTGGTCGCGACGCCCACTGGCCCGGTGGCGGTGCTGGGGAGGGTGGTGATCGACGCCACCGGTGACGGCGACGTGGCGGCCTTTGCCGGCGCCGACTGCGTCCTTGGGTCGAGCCGCGAGCACCTGGTGATGTACGGCTCCATGGCGGGGTCTGCCAAGCCTGGCCGCTTTCGCAACATCAAAACCAGCATGGTGGACATCACAGACGTAGAGGATTACACACGAATGATCCTCGCCGAACGGCGGCGGCGTGAGGAGGGCGACCACGACCACGGGGTCTATCTGGCGCCGCGCGAAAGCCGTCACGTGACCGGCGATGTCGTGATGACCCTCACCGACCAGCTGCGCCGGCGTTGCTGGCCGGACGTCGCGTACGTAGCCTTCAGCAACTGCGACATCAAGGGCCAGCACACCTCCGACTGGCTCCGCATGGGGCTTCAACCGCCGAACCTGGAGATCGAGATCCCCTATCGTGCCCTTCTGCCGAAGGGTCTCGAGAACGTCCTGGTAGTCGGAAAGGCTTTCTCGGCGACCCACGACGCGATAGCGGCGCCGCGAATGCAGCCCGACCTGGAAAACCTGGGGGGTGTCGCGGGGCTGGCCGCCGTGGCGGCGCTGCGGGCGGGTACTTCGCCGCGAGAACTGGACGTCAGGGCCCTGCAGGGCAATCTGGTCAAGGCGGGGGTGCTGCCCGACTCGGTGCTTAGCCGGGAGCTCGCGCCGCTCGAATACACCGATGAGGAGCTGGAATCTCTGGTCGAGTCGCTCGATGGCGACAAGCCACTTCACTCGTACTCCGACCAGGAGGTCGGAGAGCACTTCCGCGGCCGGGTTCCGATCGTCGATCTAATGTGCGCCGGTCCTCGGGTCGTCCCCGTGCTCGAGCGGGCCCTCGCGGAGGCCGCCGGGCCACGCCAGGTGCTGCTGGCCCAGGCGCTGGCCGGGCTGGGCTCGGACGCGGGTGTGCCCGTGTTGGTCTCGGCGATCGAGGAGGAACTCTCGGCCGGGCGCCTGCCGGAACGCAAGGCGAAGATCCGCCATGTCGGCCTCCCGCCGAACCAAGGCGCCGCTCCCCGTACGGCCTGCCTGACCTACTCTCTGGGGATGGCCCGGGACGATCGCGCGCTTCCCGTCTGGCAGCGGATCGTGGACCTGCTGGCCTCCGCCACGGACGAGGACGTGATGGACCGCTACCGAAGTCAGTACTACTACGTTGATGCGGTCTGCTTCGGCGCTGAGCGGCTCGGCGATCCGCGCGCAATCCCCATTCTCGACAAGCTCCACGGGTATGCCCCGTTCCACGGCAGGGAGTCCTTCTCCGGCTACCAGGTCGACTGGTTGGAGGAGCGGAGCGCCCATCTCGAGCTGGTGATCGGCAGGGCACTGGCGCGCTGCGGGAGCGCCGACGGGTACCGCATCCTTGTTCGATACCTCGATGACGTGCGGGCCCCGCTGGCGACGCACGCTCACGCCGAACTCGCCGCCATTTCCGGTCTGAAGCTCGGCAAGGATGCCGGGTCGTGGAGCAGGTGGCTTAACGAGCAGGCCGAGCCCCTCGACCCTGTCCCGTGGGCCGAGCCCACCGACGCCGTGGCCTCGTGGAACGAGGAAATGCTGATCGATGCCAATAGTAGTGGAAAGGTCAGGACATCATGACGCCCTTCAGCAAACACACCATTGACGGGATCGAAACTCATGTTGTGGAACGTCACTATCCAAGGCCGATCGGCTTCAATGCACAAAGAGGCCCCCACGGCCAGCATGCGACTCTCACTGCGCGTGTGGTCCTGACCGACCAAGGGGCTTCCGGTTGGGGAATCTGCGAAGGCCCGGAAGAGGCGGTGCAGCGTTTCGTCGGTCGCTCCCTGTCCGAGCTTTTTGATCTGGACACGGGAGTCATTCCGGCGGCCCAGATACTTGACCGAGCACTGCATGACCTTGCAGGCAAGATCCTGGGTCAACCTGTGTGGAGAATGCTCGGTGCCGTCGCAGGGCGGAGTGTTCCCGTATACAGCGGCGCCATCTACTTCGACGACCTCGACTCGTCAGGCGAAGCACCGGGCGTGGAGGCCATTCTCGATGCGTGTCGCCAGGATGCGTCTTTAGGGCACACGCACTTCAAGTTAAAGATCGGTCGCGGCTTCCGGATGATGGACCGAGCAGACGGCCATAAGCGGGACATCGAGGTCACGCGTCTTGTTCGTGAGCACTTCCCGGACGCGCGTATTCTCGTCGATGCGAATGACGGGTATACCGCGGAGGGGGCGTGTCACTACCTCGAGCAGGTCGCAGACTGCAACCTGTATTGGGTCGAGGAGCTGTTTCAGGAAACGAAATCAGAACTGCATATGCTCCGTTCCGCCGTCGAGAAGCACAGCCCGCATACACTCATTGCCGATGGGGAGGCGCGCAACGGGCGTCACCAGGACCCGCCCGGTCCCTTTGGCAAGT